>JAFRLF010000052.1 GCA_017431365.1 Clostridia bacterium
CTCGAGCGTCCGCACGGGGATGTCCAGCGTGCGGAAGAAGTCCACCGTGTTCTGCCACAGCCTGTTGTACCACATCATGCTGTCCTCGGGCTTGCAGACGACGATCATCTCCTGCTTCTCGAACTGGTGGATGCGGTACACGCCGCGCTCCTCGATGCCGTGCGCGCCCACTTCCTTGCGGAAGCAGGGGGAGTAGGAGGTCAGCGTCTGGGGCAGGTCCTTCTCGTCCAGGATCGTGTCGATGAACTTGCCGATCATGGAGTGCTCGCTCGTGCCGATCAGGTACAGATCCTCGCCTTCGATCTTGTACATCATGTTCTCCATTTCGGAGAAGCTCATGACGCCCGTGACCACGTCGGAGCGGATCATAAAGGGCGGCACGTAATACGTAAAGCCTCGATCGATCATGAAATCGCGGGCGTAGGAAAGGATGGCGGAATGCAGCCGCGCGATGTCGCCCTTCAGGTAGTAGAAGCCGTTGCCGGAGGTCTTTCTCGCGCTGTCCAGATCGATGCCGTTGAGGCTCTCCATGATGTCAACGTGATAGGGCACCTCGTAATCCGGGACGACCGGCTCGCCGAAGATCTCGTTTTGCACGTTTTCGCTGTCGTCGCGGCCGATGGGCACGGATTCGTCGATGATCTGGGGGATCACCAGCATGCGCTTGCGGATCTCCGCGGCGTATTCCTCTTCCTTCTTTTCGAGGTCGACCAGCTGGTCTGCGATCTGCGCGACCTGAGCCTTGGTCGCCTCGGCCTCGTCCTTCTGACCCTTGGCCATCATGCCGCCGATCTGTTTGGAGAGGACCTTGCGCTTGTTGCGCAGGGCGTCGGCCTCGGTCATGGCCGCGCGATTGCGCTTGTCCAGATCGATCACCTCGTCCACAAGGATGAGCTTCTGATCCTGGAACTTCTTTTTGATGTTTTCTCTGACCAGGTCGGGGTTGGTACGGATTAAGTTGATGTCGATCACGGTGTATAACCTCCCTCAAATAGTACAAAAGAGCCTTCCGAATCCCGATCTGGGACGGAAGGCTCCGCGTTGCCACCCAGCTTGCCGACATGCGTCGACCGCTCTATTGCGGGATAAGGGCCCGCAGCCCGCCGGCTCTCGCCGGCCGCATCGGGAAGTGGAACTGTCCCGTTTCGCCGCCGGTTTTCAGCTTATCCGGCTCTCTGAAGGCGATGAGAAGGACATTATTTTCCCTCGTGTGCAGGGATTATTTTACTCGTCCGAGAGCGGAATGGCAAGTTAATTGTTGACATTTCTCCAATCCCTTTCCGGCAGCCCCGTTTAATCCATGTCTCGGCGGGCACACTGTCTTCATACAGACACTCCGGATCGATATCAATGTCATCTTACGTGAACTGAACGATACATATTCAATGACGTATTGACGCGCGTAAACCTGTTCGCCGGTTCAGGCAACGTCCGAACCGTCTTCAGCTTCCAGATGATACAGCATATCCGGATCAATATCAATACAATTGGTATCATCCCGTACGCCGGAGAGATCCCATGCCAGCGTGTCGTTCATGATCGTGCACCGATCCATAAAGAAAGACAAATCTGTCAGCTGTCTGAAAACGCCCCGGCCAAGCTTTGGCTTTACGTCATACAGAACTGTTTTTCCGTCGCAAAAGAAGACTGAGACTGTGTAGTCCTCATGGGGAACAACCTGCACAATGTCCGGTGTAATGTCCATCATGCCTGATCGCCTCCTGTCACATAAGTGGTGCAATTTTGTTCAGTGGAGAATCGTCTTTCGCCAGTTCCCAGTTTTGCATCAGTTCATCTTTGTGTATTTCAGCCCAGGCCAATACAAATTTCAGTTGCCTGGACGGAAAAGCCCCGCGTATCACACGGCCTTTCACAATATCAACGAGGATCTTATATTCACTATACTCAGCGTGAAAATGCGGCGGATTGTGATCATCATAGTACATCGTGACACGAATCCCGAAAAATATTGATATTAAGGGCATTATTTCTTTCCTCCACGGCAACTCTTCTTTTATTATAGCAGATATACATGCATGCCCGCAACATGAATTTCAATCGCGGCAAATGCCGTCGGAAAGTAAAAGCGATATCATCTAAACGCGTCAGCCACCCGAACTGATCGGGTGGCTGACGTTTGTCAATGGATGGGAACTGAATATAAATGTCATTCATTCGGCTACCACCGAGTCGGAGGTGGCCGAATGAACTATTCAGTTTGAGCCGCCCGAGGACCCGCCCGAAGACGAGAACGAGACGGACGAGCGGGATTCCCGATCCTTGATCATATGCTGCAGCGTGATCAGGATGGTGACCACGATGGGCTCCGCCTCCGGCTGGTAGATATCGACGCAGTACTTGTCGTGGATGGAGAACATCTTCTGACCGATGACGGCGATAACCTGTCCCCTCTCGTCATAGAGCTCGAAGTTCAGTCCGGCGATGTTGCCCTGCAGCTGCCAGCCAAGGCCCTCGATGTTCGTGATGTCCCTGACCAGGTGCCACAGCTCGTTTGACAGCTGGAACGAAAGCCCGTCCTCCATGGTGATAAAGTGCCTCTCGTGCAACGTGAAGAGCTTTCTTTCAATGTGGGAGACGTGCTGGCCTCCGGCGTCGAAGATATCCGTCTTGTCGTGCAGGGAGGGGAATTTGGTGCTGGCCTGGTAGACGACCTTCTCGTTCTCGTCGGTGATGCTGATGCGCCTGTGCAGGGAGAATACCTTCGTCGTGGTGAACAGCGAGCGCACCGGCTCGCCAAAGCGCTGTACGTTGTTGACGTTGGCGCCCTGTCCGGCGTCGCGGTAGCGGTGATACTTGGATTGCACGCCCATGGTCTGATCCTCCTGTTGTCGTAATTCATTGATAGGTTTAAACGGTCAATTAACGGGTTTCGGGGCAGGCCGAGCCGTGCCGGAGGACGTCCAGCTCGATCCGGGCGTCCAGATTCTCCGGCCAAAGATCCAGGCTGCGGATGAAGCACGTTTCCGCGACGCGTTCGTCGCCCTCGGCGAGGCGGATAAGCCCGTACCAGTAGGCCAGCATGCCCTCGCGCTGGGCCTGCTGGTCGATGACGTAGGAATTGAACGACGACGTCATCGTTTCCCAGCCGATGGAACGGCGCGCCGCCCTTTCGTCCAGGGCGCGGACAACCCTGCTGAGGAAGGCCTGCGCCTCCGGCGCGCGTCCCAGCGCCCTGAGCGCCGCCGCGCCGTGATGGGCTATGCCCGGCAGCCCCGGATTGAAGTGCCTGAGCATGCGCTCATACGCCGCCCGGCTCTCTTCGGTCCGGCCCAACGCCGCGAGCGCTTCCGCCCTGTAACGGCGTACGGGGACGAGGTCGACGTCGTTCCAGAGGCCGGCGTGCAGGTTTTCCGGCAGGGCGCCTTCCAGCGCGTCGAGAACGGCCAGCGCGGCCTGGGGCTGTCCGTCTTTCAGGAGCGATCTCGCTTCCCGCATCCGGATCAGGAAGTACATGTGCGTGATGGCCAGCTCGCCGCCCTCGGCGGGAACGAAGTTGTGCGACAGCATGACGCGCAGCGCCCGGTCGTAGTCTCCCGCGTCGCAGCAGGCGTGGGCGTGTTCCAGGACGTAATCGTCTCTCGGACGGCCGACCCACGGGTTCCCGTCGAAGACCCGCAGGCGCTCTTTGCCGGGGACGCCCGCCTTGACGGCAGCGTAGAGATATTCAAGCTTGTACTGGTCTCGCGCTGGATCCAGCCCGATAGCCCGTTCGAGCAGCGTCAGCGCTTTATCCTGTTCACCCAGGTGCGAGAAGAGGGCGACGGCCAGGTTCCGCGCGTAGAGCGCCGTGTCGGGGCACAGCGCCAGCGCCTCCCGCCAGAGCTGCGCCGCCCGGTCGTAATGGCCTCTGTCATAGAGCAGGCCGGCCAGCAGGTTCCGCGCCGACGCGTCGTCCGGCGAGGTCTTTATGGTCTGCTCCAGCAGGAGCATCTCGCTCAGACGATAGGGAAAGACACTCCGCGGCGCGCAGTTTCGGGCCTTGTCGCGCGAGGCTTTTCCGTCGCCGCCAAGGCGCTCCTCGAGGCGGGCGCGCAGGTAGTAAACCATCGGCGTGGTGGGCGTCTCCGCCGTATCCAGGGCGGCGAGGGCCTCGCGGTCAAGGCCGGCGTCCGCCAGGTCAAAGGCCATGTCTAGGGCGGTCTGGCTCGCGTCGCTGCGGCGTCCTTCGAAGAAGGCCGCGGTATCCCCCATCACGTATCCGCGCAGGAAGGCGGCCAGGTCGTTCAGGGGATCGGCCTTCAGCGCCCTGTCGAGGTATTTAAGGGCCGCGTCCGTCTTCCCGAGCCTGTATGCCGCCATGGCGGCGTACGCTGAAGCGACGGGATGCCGCGCCGCGGCGTCCAGCGCCTCTTCCGCGTGGCGGAGCATGCGTCGGAAGTCGCCTCGCCGGCCCGCCAGCGCGGCGGCCTTGCAAAGCGCCATCGCGACCGAATTTCCGCTCCAGCCCGCCTCGCGGAATGCCTTGTAAGCCTCATCCTCCCGGCCCAGGGCGTCAAGCGTCAGGCCGAGCAGGTAGAGCGCCGAGCCGTCCGGGTAATGCAGGTTGCAGGTATGCTCGAGGGCGACGGCCCGGGTCAGCAGCTCGCGCGCCCGGTCGAAAAAGCCGCGCCTCAGGCAGTATTCTCCCAGCGCCGTCAGAGAGGGAATATGTTCGGGATCGCGGCGGAGGGCTTCTTCGTAATAGACGCTGGGCTCGATCTGCGGGTGGCGGTACTGATCTGCGTGCATGCCCTGAAGCCAGAGCTCCTGCACGGTGGCGATGTCGTCCGGGTGCGGGTTGAGCGCCACGGGCTCAGGCATATGAAGCGCGTCGGGCTTCTCCTGAGCGTATCTGAGGAGCTCCTCCCCGGCATCGTCCGTGAGGACGATTTCATACATCCCTTCGAAGGGCGCGAAGCGGAGTTCGACGGGACGGCAGGGTTCGGTGTCGATTAGCGCGTTCAGCGCGTCGGTTCCGCCCGCGCGGAGCGCGACCGTCAGCCGCTTTTGAGCCCGAGTGGTCTGCACCCGCATGACGCCGGCCGCGCCGTCCACGAAGACGGCGGCCTCCAGCGTCGCGAAGCTTGCCCGCCCCAGCGCGCCGACGGGATACCAGTATTCGGAAAAGGTCTTGCTCTCGTAGGGGTTCAGCCAGGTGAAGTCCGGCTGATTGTTGGAGAAGGAGCCGGCCATCAGCTCGCAGTAGGGGCCGTCATCGTCCGTCAGGGCCTTTTCCCAGCTGGCGCCCAGATCCCCGACGCCCCAGGTGAACATTTTCTTGCCCGGGGAGACGAACCGGTCGGATATGTGAATGACGCCCCGGCGCTGGCCGTGATCATAACCGCCGAAAAAGTCGTACTTCGACGGTGCGGCGAAGTGCGACGTGGCGAAGTGATTGTTTTTATACCAACTGATGTCCGTGGGGTCGTCATACCAGCCGCCGGCGTAGCTGCCCTGCGCGACGGGATAGGTCAATGGCGCGCGGCTGGAGGAATGGTGATGCGTGACGTATGTGACGTCCGGCGGGAAAATGAACTGGTAGTTTTCATTGACGCGGACGGCGCCGTTCTGCCACATCAGGAAGGAGTGCCTGAGCGGCGTGCGGTTGGTCACCTGGATGCGCGTCTCGAACCAGGCCGCGTCGGGCCTCAGGACGATGCCCACCGTGGCGCGGGTGCGGTCGGTGGGGTCGCACTCGGAGAGCCAGGCAATGGCCGTGCCGTCGGCCTGCGTTTCGGTAGTGAAGTTTACGGGCATGAAAGTCGAAGGCCGGTGATGGAACGGCCAGTTGAACTCCAGCCCGCCGGAGATCCAGAGCCCGTACGCGCCGATCAGCGCTGGCTTGATGACGTGCTGGCGGTACAGAAAGTGATAGTCATTGACCTTGTCGTAGGCCTCGAAGATGCGGCCGCCCAGCCTCGGAATGATGATCAGGCGGATGTAGTCGTTCTCCAGGCGGATGACTTCATATTCGACGGGGGCTTTGTCCTCGCGTACGACGGACAGCACCGGCATGACGGGGTAGGGATTTCCCTTGGTGCCCTGATGCTGCCGGTTTTCGTTGAACATGGGCATGGTCTCGCAGTCCATGACGGGATAGGTCGGGATACTCATCGTTTCCACGCTGACGACGGTCTGGCCGGACATTCGCATATTCCTCCCCTCTGATTCGAAAAAAAGCAAGTTTATGCCGGACATTGAGGCACTCGGACGTATTTTGTGTTAATTATAGTGGCCGTACGATGCGAGGTCAAGATATAATTCATTGAAATCGGTTCCGATATATGGTATAATCAGCGCACAGCCTGGCCGAGGGGCCGGATGCGCCTTTTGAAGGAGTCGGTCGTGTTTATGAATTATCTTGGCTTCGCCCTTGTTCTGATCGTCAGCCTGGCGGTTCTGACCGGTCCGGCCTGCGCCGAAGGCGTTTCTCCGGAGGATTCTTCCGGATTCGTGCGCGTATCGGACGCCGCGCCGGACGTCATCCTCGAGATCCGGTATTATTCGACGTATAACTTCGTCGGCGAGCGCGTCGACGGATACGGAGCTCCGGTCGCCCTTCTTACCCGCGAGGCCGCTCATGCGCTGAAGGCCGCCAGCGACGACGCCGTCTCGCGCGGCTACCGGCTCAAGGTGTACGACGCGTACCGCCCGCAGATGGCGGTGGATCACTTCATGCGCTGGGCACTGGACGCGCGGGACATTCGCATGAAGCCGTATTTCTATCCTGAACTTGAAAAGGACACGCTCTTCCCCCAGGGGTACATCGCGGAAAAGTCCGGCCATACCCGCGGCTCCACCGTGGATTTGACTCTATTTGACATGAGCGCTGGCAAGGAAGTTGACATGGGCGGCGTGTTCGATTACTTCGGCGAGCTTTCCCACCCGGATTACCGGGACATCACCCCGGAGCAGTATGAAAACCGCATGCTTCTCAGGGAGATCATGCTAAACGCCGGCTTCAGGCCGCTGGATTCGGAATGGTGGCACTTTACGCTGGAGAACGAACCGTATCCGGACACGTATTTCACCTTTCCCGTCGAGTGATGGTGTATTACTGTGACAGAACTGTGCGCCGCCGCGCGCTATACTCTGCCCATAGAACAAAGAATTCCTTTGGGAGGTACCCGTTATGAAGATCGCCGTTTCCCTCTGTCTGATTCTGCTGATCGCGCTGTCCTGTCTGCCCGCGCTCGCCGAAGGCGCATCCGCGCCTGAGGGGCTGCACGCCGCCCTTCAGCCTGTGACCGATTCCCCGGACTGGGTGTCCGCGCTGCCCGCCGCCGAGGGCGCCAGTCAGCTTTTCGTCGTCGCTGGGATGAGCATAGACGCGACGACGGCGACCGTCTCCATGCACGTGAAAGATGAGAACGGCGTCTGGAAACAGATCCTCTCCACGCCCGGCTACGTGGGCAAAAACGGCCTCTGCCTGGACGCGGATCACGCGGAGGGCTGCGCGCAGACGCCCGTCGGGATCTATCACTTCAACAAGGCCTTCGGCATCGCCGCCGATCCCGGCTGCGCGCTGGAGTACATCCAGGTGGACGACGATATCTACTGGTCCGGCGATCCGGACGACTGCTATAATCAGATGGTGCGGCTCAGCGAGCATCCGGACCTTGCGATGGACGACAGCGAGCACATCGTGAACTACGAATACGAATATCAGTACTGCCTCAACATCAGCTTCAACGAGGAAGGCACACCGGGCCGCGGATCGGCGATCTTCCTGCACTGCCTGGGAAGGGCCAAGCCGTATACCGGCGGCTGCGTCGCCATTCCGGAGTACATCATGAAGCAGGTCATGCAGAACGTGACGGAGGACTGCGTCGTCGTCATCGACACGTTTGAGAACCTGGGCGGACACTTTTGACAACCGAAAAGAACTTGCGTTTGGGCGACCTGAGGGCCGCCCGCGTTTTATAGAAAGAGAGGCGTCATTATGACTTTTGATCCCGCCAACCTGTCCACTGAGAAAATGCACGAATGGGAAGTCTACTCCCGCGGTCTCGAGACGGAACTTCGGCAATGTCTCGACGAGGGAAAGGATGTTTCCCGCTACGCTGACCTGTGCGCGGCCATCGCCGCGCTGCCCCACGGTCCCATGCGCGAGGAACTGGCCGACGTCTTTTTCAGGGCCGTGGACGGCATGCCCCTCCGGCCGGATTATCCGTACTGCGAACCCGACGACCTGGACGCCATCCGCGCGGCCCGACCCGCTGAGGCGGTATCCCTGCCGCCCCGCGTCAACGAGACCGACTACCGGGACACGGTATACGGCGCGTGGCTGGGGCGCATTTGCGGATGCCTGCTCGGCAAGCCCGTGGAGGGCATGCGCACGGAGACATTGCACACCCTTTTGAAAAACAGCGGCAACTTCCCCCTGCGGCGCTACATAACGCTCAGGGATCTCGAAATGACGCCCGCTCTTCTGAGCGAATGGCGCAACGGCGCGTGGGCCGACACCATCGGCGGGTGCGCTCCGGCGGACGACGACACCAATTACACCGTCATGGCAGCGCTGGGCATCGTCGAAAAGTACGGGCGCGGCTTCACCTCGGACGACGTGGCCCGGGCGTGGGTGGACCTGCAGCCCAAGCGGGCATATTGCACCGCGGAGCGTCGGGCGTTCCGCAATTTCGTGATCGGGATCACGCCGCCGCGCTCAGCGACCTATAAAAACCCCGATCGCGAGTTCATCGGCGCGCAGATCCGGGGCGATTACTTCGGCTACATCAACCCCGGCGATCCGGAGACGGCGGCGGACATGGCCTGGCGCGACGCCCGGGTCTCGCACGTGAAAAACGGCGTTTACGGGGAGATGTTCGTCGCCGCCATGCTGGCCGCGGCCGCCGTGACGGACGATCTCCGCCTCGTCGTCGAGGCGGGCCTTGGGCAGATCCCGGCTAACAGCCGCCTGAGCGAGGGCATCAGGCGCGTCACAGCCGACTATGACGCCGGCCTGAGCGAAGAGCAGTGCTTTGCCCACATCGCCGACCGCTGGGACGAGCACAAGGCCTATGACTGGGTACATACGATATCCAACGCGGAGATCGTCACGGCCTCGCTGCTCTACGGGAATCTGGATTACGAGCACAGCATATGCCGGGCGGTGCAGACAGGCTTCGACACCGACTGCAACGGCGCGACCGTGGGCTCGATCGTCGGGATGATCATAGGCGCCCGGGCCCTGCCCGCCGCGTGGACGGATATCGTCGGGGACAGCCTCAATACGGCGATCTTCGGCGTGGGCCGGGTCAGGATCAGCGATCTCGCGGATCTGACGCTGCGGCACGCAAACATATAATTATCCCTGGATGCAGAAAACATAAGATAGCGCAGGGGCGCCTTCCTCACGGAAAGCGCCCCTGCGTGATTTCTCTTTTCGTATAGCGTCTGCAGGCGGCGTCCTTCGAATCAGACCACGCCCTGAGCCAGCATGGCGTCCGCGACCTTGACAAAGCCCGCGATGTTCGCGCCGACGACGTAGTCGCCCTCGTGGCCGTACTTCGCGGCGGCGGCGGCCATCTGGTTGAAGATGCCGACCATGATCCCGTGCAGCTTGGCGTCGACTTCCTCGAAGGTCCAGCTCAGGCGCTGGCTGTTCTGGCTCATCTCAAGAGCGGAGGTGGCCACGCCGCCGGCGTTGGCCGCCTTGGCGGGGGCGAAGAGCACGCCCGCGCTCTGGAAGGCGTGGATGGCGTCCGGCGTGGAGGGCATGTTCGCGCCCTCGCCCACGGCGAAGACGCCGTTCTTGATCAGCGTGGCGGCGTGATCGGCGTGCAGCTCATTCTGCGTGGCGCAGGGCAGAGCGATGTCGCAGGGCACGTCCCAGATGACGCCGTCCTCGTGATACTCGGCGTTCGGACGGTAGTTTTTGTACTCGCGCAGGCGCTTGCGCTCCACTTCCTTGATCTGCTTAATGGCCTTGAGGTCAACGCCTTCGGCGTCGTAGATCCAGCCGGTGGAATCGCACATGGCGACGACCTTGCCGCCCAGCGTCGTGGCCTTCTCAGCCGCGTAGATCGCCACGTTGCCGGCGCCGGAGACGACGACCGTCTTTCCCTTGAAGGTCTCGCCCTTCGTGGCCAGCATCTCGTTCATCAGGTACACGAGGCCGTAGCCGGTGGCCTGCGTCCGGGCCAGAGAACCGCCGTAGGTCAGTCCCTTGCCGGTGAGCACGCCCTCGTACAGGCCGGTGATGCGCTTGTACTGCCCGTAGAGGAAGCCGATCTCACGGGCACCCACGCCGATGTCGCCGGCGGGCACGTCGACGTCCGCGCCGATATACTTGTAAAGCTCGGTCATGAAGCTCTGGCAGAAGGCCATGACCTCGCGGTCGGACTTGCCCTTGGGATCGAAGTCGGAGCCGCCCTTGCCGCCGCCGATGGGCAGGCCGGTCAGGCTGTTTTTGAAGATCTGCTCAAAGCCCAGGAATTTGATGACACCCAGGTTAACGGAGGGGTGCAGGCGCAGGCCGCCCTTGTAGGGGCCGATGGCGTTGTTGAACTGGACGCGATAGCCCTTGTTCACGCGCACGACGCCCTGATCGTCTACCCAGGGCACGCGGAAGAGGATCGCGCGATCCGGCTCGGTCAGCCTTTCCAGGATGCCGGCCTTCTCATAGGCGGGCGTGGCCTCGACCACGGGCGCGATGGACTCAAGCACCTCTGTGGCGGCCTGATGGAACAGATTTTCACCGAGGTTTTTTTCAATCAGGTTTTGAAGGACTTCACTGACGTACGACATGGATACAGACGCCCCTTCCTTTTTTGAATTATGGGGGATATTTTAGTGCATGACCGTCCGTTTGTCAATGAATTCATAAGCTTTGAGAGGGCAATTTTGCAGGAAAAATTTGGGAAATTGCGTATTTTAACAAAAAATTCGCGGTTTTACCGCGAATATGATGAATATGTCAGAATAAAAATTCATTTGCTGAACGCTCGCCCCGGTGCGGTCAAGCTGTGCGCCTGGCCAGCAAGGCCATCCCCTCTCTCCCCGGCATCTTCAGCGTCACATTGCCGCTGACGCCCTCGGCGACGACTTCGCGCGTCATGTTCCACGCGTCTATGAGCTCGACCGCGTACGTACCGTCCTCAGGCAGGCGCAGGGTCGTGTAGCTCAGGCACTGCTGGGCGAAGTACTTTATAAAGGCCAGATCCTCGCAGCGGCCCGCGTACTTTGCGTCCTTCCAGGCGAAGTCGGCCCGCTGGGTTTCGGTCATGGTGGCGCGCACCCTTTCAAGGCCCATCATCGTCTTCTCCGCGCGGCGGCGCTCCTCGGGCGTCAGCGACGGATCCAGCCGGCCCTCGTCGTCGACCGGGACCCATCCGCTCTTCTCGAGCCAGGGCTCCAGAGGCCCGGGCAGGCTCTCGACGATCTCCCTCAGAAAGGCGATCCGCGCCGGGCTCTCGCCGTACAGTCTGCCGCCCTTCGCCCACCAGAGGATCTCGTCCTCGTGATAGAACGTCTCCCCGTGCGTGGCGTACGCGCCCTGAGCGCACGCTTTCCAGAAGCGGTTCGTCATCTCGTGAGCGGAGATATTCCCCCACTCCATGTCGATATCGCCCTCGTAACAGCATTCGTCGAAGACGACGGGTTTTCCGAACCGTTCCATCAGTGCCGTGCCCTGGTGCATGTTGATGCCCTGCAGGCACACGTGGGTGACGTCCGGATGGCTGAAGTCATAGGGTTTAAAGCAGTTGTGATTGCTGAGCAGATGGCCGTAAGGGTCATTCTGATGGATGAAGCGCTCGATCCCGTACCAGTCGTCCGCCGTCCAGTCAAAGAAGAGATCGTACTCGTTGGCCATGCTCCACCAGAAGCACGGCCAAGCGGACAGCCGGCGCAGGAGATAGTCCAGATATACGAGATTGTTCTTTTGCCCGAGGCGGGAAAAGCCCCATCGGTCGTAAGGATGGAAGAGGATCAGATCGATCTGGATCCCCATCCGGGCGATGCGGGCGCAAATCTTTTCAAACCTGTCCCAGAAGGCAAAGCACGGGCGATCGACGTCCCAGCCCCCGTCCGCATCCCGCTCGAAGGGGTAAAACTCCGGGTCGTTTTGGTTGAAATTGTAGTGCTTTGGAAAGACGCACATCCGGATTTTGTTGAAGGGCGCGTTTTTCAGCGTTTCAAGCGTCCTTTCCATCAGCTCGTCCGGCTGGTGGCAAAGCGCGTACACCGTCGTGCCGAAGGGCGCATAGCGCGTCCCATCCTCAAAGGCGAAGTGACACCCCTCCGCCTTTACGAGTCCATGTCCCTCCGAAGGTCCGCAGACAACCTGACCTTCGTCCGAAACGACGCCGCTCACCCGATAGGTATAGACGCCCGTCTCTTCAGGGAGAAAGCGCACCTTATAGACACCGTCTCCCGCGTAAAAACCTCTGACTGTCTTTTCATAACCGCCGTGCGAGAACACAGCCGTCAGATCGATCGAGGCCTGAGAGCCCCCGGGGGCGGGCGCTCGATAGACAAGTTCAAACGGAATATACTGCTGCACAGGTACTCTCCTTTCGATTCAGCGTCATGCGCTTTTATCGACCGCCATTAAGCAGCCGGTTGAACAGCGCCTCGTCCGCTATGCCGTCGGGCTCCAAATCAAATGCGGTTTGCGCCTGCTTGACGGCCGATTCCGTCATTTCGCCGAAGAAACCGTCCGCCTTGCCGTCCAGATATCCGGCGTCGATCAGCGCCTGCTGCAGTTGCCGGACCCGTTTGCCCCGGGCTCCATTGGCGAGCATGCAGCACGCGTCCATGTCGATCCACATGGCGGGACGGACTGAACCGCCGCGCATGTTGACATCCTGACTGCCGCCGCAGCCGTGATCGTGAACATCCGAAGCGTAATTCTGGTAGTATCCGGGCGAACGGAGCCACCACCACCCCGCTTCAGCGCCTTCGGGCGACGTATACCCGCCGACGTAGACCGAAGCGCCCTGCGCTATGGCGTATCTCGTCCTCGTGACGCGGCTCCTGGTATTATAATACGTCATGCTGCGCCAATGCTCTATGCCAAAGTACTTCCGGGCTTCGGCCCAGCTGAGGAGGAATATCTTATCCTTTGTGTTATTGCCGCCGGTCGCCGGATTTCTGCCAAGGCCCTGGGTTTTACTGTTGTCCACGTCTGTGACGAGAATGAACGACTCCTCATACGGGCTGAAGGCCGCGTTCAGGAAATCGTCGTTCAGCCACGCGCGCAGCGTACAATCTTCCCAGGTAACATCGGTGTTCTTGGTGTTATACGGCTTGCTGTCCAGGCCATAGCGGCTCAGCATGAGCGCCCGGCTGCCGTTCGTATCCAACACGAGCCATTCGATGGGCTCCGCGCCATTGGACGTTTTGTTATCCTGCTCGTAATAACCGAAAAAGATGATGTCTCCGGCCTCAAGCGCCACGGTTGGCACATAGGCCGCGGTCGGCGCGGGCGTGGGCGCCTTTGTCGGCTCCGGCGTGGGCTTTGGCGTCGGCTCCGGCGTGGGCTTCGGCGTAGGTTCAGGCGTGGGTTCAGGCGTCGGCTCCGGCGTCGGCTCCGGTGTCGGTTCAGGTGTTGGCTCAGGCGTAGGTTCAGGCGTTGGCTCCGGCGTCGGTTCCGGTGTCGGTTCAGGTGTTGGCTCCGGCGTGGGCTCCGGCGTCGGCTTCGGCGTGGGCTCGGGCGTCGGCTCCGGTGTCGGTTCAGGCGTCGGCTCCGGCGTGGGCTCGGGCGTCGGCTCCGACGTCGGTTCAGGCGTCGGCTCCGGCGTCGGTTCAGGCGTCGGTTCAGGCTTGGGCTCCGGCGTCGGTTCAGCCGTCGGCGTGTCCGTGGGTACTGGCGTCACCAGCTCCGGGACGAAGGACACAGGATCAAAATCCGTCACGGCATTGCCCGTCAGATCGAGTCTCCCAAGCTGATAAAGCCCCTTCAGCGGTTCGACATCGCTGATCCGATTATCGCTGAGATCCAGCGTCCTTAGCGTATACAGCCTCGCCAGAGGCGACACATCCTCGATCTGATTCGCATCGAGATTGAGGACCGACAACTGATCAAGCCCGGAAAGAGCGCCAACATCGGTCACGCCGTTATGCCCCAGATTCAATTCCCGAAGCTCTGTCAGCGCTTGAAGCGCTTCAACGTCAGTTATGTCGTTCTGGCTCAGATCGAGTGAACGAAGACCTTTCAATACCGACAGGTCGGATATATCGCTCAGTTGAAGGTCGGACAGGTCAATTTGTTCAACCTTTGACAGAGCCTCGGCGTAAAGCGGGCCCCGAGGCTGATTCAACAGACGGCGCACAGCCCCCTCTATAACGGGATCAGAAAAAACATACTCCTCCGGTTCGGGCGTCGGCGCGTCCGTGGGCGCAGGCGTCGGCGTGTCCGTAGGTGCGGGCGTCGGCGTGTCCGTAGGCGCTGCCGTCGGCGTGTCCGTGGGCGCTGCCGTCGGCGTGTCCGTAGGCGCGGGCGTCGGCGTGTCCGTAGGCGCGGGCGTCGGCGTGTCCGTGGGCGTCATCGAATAAACAGTCAGGGATGTCCTGTCTGTCGTTACCGGCCGCGCCTGACTCTGATACAGGAGGAGAGCCAGTCCCGCAGAGCCCAATGCCAGCGAAAGCGTCACGATCAGCCAGAGGCGCGTATGCCGGCCGCGCCTGCCGCTCTCTGGACGCACGCCGCGCGGCCTTTCGCTCCTGACCTGACCATATTTCACACTTGCCAAGGTCTGTGCGCCGTTCACACCAATCCGCGCGCCGCACGCGCCGGCACCGGGCTGCGTCGCGCCGCTTTGCACGGCTATCAGCGCCTGACGGAAACTCTCGGCGTCCGAATATCTGTCTTGCGGATAAAAAGCGCACGCCCGCAATATGACCTGCGCCAAGGCGGGCGAGGCATCTCTGGGCGGCGGCATCGGTTCACCCTGCATGCGGCTGATCAACGCGCGGTTGCGCTCATCCGTCGTGGGCGTGTTCTGTAAGGGCATAAAAGCCACACGCCCTCGATTGCAGAGCGCGTACAAAACCATCCCCAGCGAGTAGATGTCCACGCGCTTCGCCGCATTGAAATCCGTCTTCTCGACTAAACCGTTAAACACCTCCGGAGCCATGTAACCGTAGGTCCCTGTCCGCGTGAAGTTGGTGGTCATCTGGTTCAGGCTGCGCGCGACGCCAAAATCGCCAAGCTTGAAATCTCCGGATGAATTGATAAAGATATTCTCCGGCTTGATGTCCCGATGCACAATACTGTGCATTTGACAGACCGACAGTCCTGTGCACAGGTCGATGCCCAGCCGAATGATCTCGCGTTCGTCCATCGGCTTGCCACTGGCGTAGGCGTACAGTGGCGTCAGCAATTCCATGCGGATCAGGATGTACCACCGCATGCCGTCCGGCTCTTTGACGATCCTGTAATCCTCAATATTGACGATGTTCGTATGCCCTTTGACAGCGTCCATCACGCGAACCTCGCCGGCCAGGCTGCGGGCTGTACTCTCGACGTATTCGCGGATCTGGTCCAGGGTATAGCCTTCCATCTGCAGGCCGTTCAGTTCGGATTCGTCAGCGGGTATGGCTATCACCTTGATGGCGGCCTGACTTATGCCCGCCAGATCGACGCGCTGCGCCTGATAGACGCTCCCGTACGAGCCGCTCCCCAGATGCCTCACGATCTGCCATTCAGGCCACGTCTGCTGAATGACCCGCTCCAAATTCACGCGTACGCCTCCCAATGGTTCCGAATCACGATTCGCTCCGTATCCGCTGTCTCAATCCAGAATGTGCGTTGGCCGGCCGAGCGCTTCCTCCTGCCACTCGTCGAAAAGGGGATTGGCGATCGTCTCGCCCGACTCGGTGGTGTATTCCTTGACGATGGCCCGCACGCCGGTAAACCGACCGTGATCACAGGGCTGGCTCAGCGTGAACACCGCGCCGGCCGACGCCCCGGCGGGCGTAAAGGTGATTTCCGTCAGGCGGCGGGCGTCTGTTCCCATGTTCATGCTGATCGCAGACAGGCCGGCGCTCTGGATCTGCTGGGCTTTGCCTTCGGCGTCGTGCGCCACTAAGGCGATCACGATCTGCGCAATCGCCGCATCCGACCCGTTCGTCACCTCGAAGGCCAGGATGTCCGGGTTGTTGAAATCACCGTTGGCCTTGTCCGTGACCGTCTTACGCGTGATTTTCACATTAAAGGTGTCCTGCTGCTCGACGGCCTTGAGCGCGTCCACGTCCACCGCGTAGTTATTAAAGGCCAGCGCCGGCGCCGCCCAGAGACACAGGCAGAGTATCAGGCACAGAACTGATATCAGACTCTTTTTCATGTTCGTTCACGCTCCCTTCCGTCAGTCGAGCTCGGTGGAATTGTCGGATACCATGCCATATGCCATGGTCTGCCACGCGGTGAAATCGGGATTGGGTACCACTGTCCCGTCCGCGGCCGTATACTCGGAGATGATCGCCCGCACGCCCACGAAGGTATCCCAGTGCACCGGCATGCCGGCCTCGATCCTGTCGCCCGCGGGCATGGACAGATCCGCCGCGGTCATGGAGTAAAGCTCCGGGGCAGCGTCTGAACCCGCAATATACACGGTCATGCCGGATTTATTGATTTCCTGTGTCTTTTCCTCTTCGTCGTAAGCCACGAAGAACAGCTTGAACCCGGTGATCTCACCGTCCGTGCCGTTCTCTATGGTAAAGCTCAGCTGATCGCATGGTACGTTCCAGTCCGTCGTGTCGTAGCTCTCCTCTACGACTTTTTTGAGCGTCACCCGTACGGGGAAAGAGCTCCCGTCCTCCAGGGTCTTCATGGCGGCGACATCGATTTTATATCCATACTTCGCCGCCTGCGCCGGCAGCGCGCAGACGAGCAAGATCACAAGAGCGAGCGCAAGAATTCTCTTCATAGGGCATTCACCTCATCATCAAGCGTATTGACGGAGAGAAACCGTCTGTTTATAATTGTATCATATATCCGTGCCGGAGGAAATACAAAAATGAAACGCTGCATCGCTTTTTTTATAGCCGTGATCCTGCTGACAGGCGCGCTGACCCCGCCCATCGCGCGGGCGGACGCCGGAGAGAAGGCCCTTACCCTGATGGTATACATGTGCGGCAGCAATCTGGAAAGCGGCAGCGGCGCCGCCACCACCGATCTGATGGAGATGGCCAACTCCGGCTACGACGTCAAAAGCGTCAACCTGATCGTCATGACGGGCGGAACGACCCAGTGGTCTCTTGGCCTGCCCACGGACGCGCTCAGCATATACCAGCCCGGCCGGGGGCAGCTGCGCATGCTCTACGCCTTCGAGGACATGAGCATGGGCGATCCGGACGCCCTGACGGCCCTGCTGGACTACGGCTTCGAGCGCTGCCCGGCGAAGAGCTACGCCCTGATCCTGTGGGATCACGGCGGCGGGCCCCTGAACGGCGTATGCTGGGACGAGCGCTACGATGGCGACAGCCTGACCATGGCTGAACTGTGTCAGGCCCTCGGCCAGAGCCCCGCGGCGCGGCAAAAACTCTCATGGATCGGCTTCGACGCCTGCCTGATGGCCTCGGCCGAGGTTGGCCACCTCATTTCACCCTATGCCGAATACATGATCGCCTCTCAGGAGACGGAGCCCGGCACGGGCTGGGACTACAGCTTCCTCCAGGGCATCGAAGGAGACGCGGACGGCGCCGCCACCGGCCGCCGCGTCGTGGACAGTTACTTTGACCACGCCGGCGACGCCGCCGGACTGACCCTGTCCCTGACGGATCTGAGCGCCCTTGCCGACTTATCCATTGCGGCGGACACGCTGTTTTCTGACATGGAGATCACCGGCGGCAACTACGCCCGCTATTCCTATGCCGCCCGGCAGACGCGGGCCTACGGCAAGGCCGCCGTGGAGGGCACGGGGTACGACCTCATTGACCTGGGGTCCCTCATCCGGCAGCTCGCCTCAAGTGATCCCGACGCCGCCGCTGAAGCCGAAGACGCGCTCAGCCGCGCCGTCGTCTACAGCCGCAGCGGCGACGGTCAGAGCGGCGGCCTGTCCGTCTATCACCCCTATGAAAACAAGAGCGATTACGTCGGCGGATGGTCTGATCTCTACCCGCAGGTCGGCTTCTCCGAAGGCTATGACGCGTATGTTGAGCGCTTCGCCGCCTATCTCTTCGGCCAGCAAGCCGTGTCGTGGTCGGGGCTTCAGGCCCTGCCGACCAACGACGCAGGGATCATCGCCCTCCCCCTCAGCGAAAGCCAGCTCAGCATGACGGCTTCGGCGCTCGTGGACCTCTTGCGCTGGGACGGCGCCCGCCAGGCCTACGCGCCGGCCGGCTCGGTCACCAGCCTCGACGTCCGCGACGGCGTGCTCTACGCCCGCCTCCCGGGCGCGGCTCTGCGCGCGTTTGGCGCCGACGGCAACGCCGCAGGCGACCCGATCCCTTATACGCTGACGGACGAAAACCGGCTGGGCGTATATGTCAACTTCTGCGCCGAAGGCGCGGAGCGCACGCCCGAAGCCCTGCGCACCGTGCCTGTGAACACCTCCGGCGAGCGCAAATCCCGCACCATCACCTTTGGGACGGAGACCTCGTCAGGCTCTCAGCAGCAGGGCACCGTCTCCACTTCCGGCAGCGCGACCGCCGACACGCTGGACGCCCAGGCCGTCAGCCTGAACGACGCCTTTGCCGGCCAGACGGCAGGCACGCTGAGCCTGACGGCGCCTGAAAACGCCTCCGCGCTCGAGGCCGTCAGCGTCCCGGCCGACCTTACCGCCGCCTTCGGCACGGTGAGCGTCTCCACAGACATGACGGGCTCGGGGCTTTCCCTGTCGCCGGAGGATCAGTTCTGCGACATCACCCCCGTGCCGCAGTCGAACAGGGCCAACGGCAGCGTCAGCTACGAGGGGAGTCCCGTTCCCCTGGACAGCTTCGTCTCCATCGACATTCAGACCTTCGACCCGTCCGTCACCCTCATCGACCTGAGCGGGCACCGCCCTGAGCAGCCCCCTCAGGCCGTCGAGCGCAGCGTCGTACACGCCTGGATCGACTGGGCCGTCACGGACGACGGACAGACGGCCGACCCACGGATCTGGATCTACGACGAGGAGAGGGACCTGTGGACCCGGGGCGATTATCCCGACAACGTGCTCTACCCCGTCTCCGTCTTTCCCGTAAGCTGGCTGCAGCCCATGGCCGACACCGACGGCGGCCTGTACGGCATAGACGCGTGGACGCCGGCGGGCGACGACGACGCCGCGCTGATCGGCGGAGCCTGGTCGCTGCGGTTCGCGCCTTGGGAGGGCGAGCCTCTGTGCGCCGCCTTCCATCTGACGGATACACAAAACCGGCGGCATGAAAGCGCGCCGGTCATGATCAAAAGTATTCCCTGATTGGTTTCCCCACCGCCGCTCACGCGGTCCCCCTCCCCGGTGTGGCAGGGAGGCTGGGTTTCATGGCTCATTCGCCAAAGAGCGCTTCCCACGTGGCCTGTCCCGCGATGCCGTCGGCCTGCAGGCCGACGCTCTTCTGAAACGCCATCAGCGCGGCGACGGTCTTCTTCCCGTAATAGCCGTTATACGGGCCGTTGAGAAAGCCCAGCTCCGTCAGGCGCTCCTGAATGAGGTAGACGTCGTGCAGATAGTCCTCGGGGTGATACGTCTGGGGAAAGCGCATCCAGGGATGAATCGGCTCCACGGTGAGTCCTTCTTCCAGGAGCATGGTCTCGTTCTCCGGCAGGCCGTACAGCTCGTTGAGCGTCACAAACTGAAACCCCTTTTCCGCCAGCCGGGGCACCAGCTCGTAAAGCTGATCCATGTCCTTGTCGGTCGTGTGAAAGAGGATGATGTCACCCGGTCTGACGGACGAGGGGCTGATTTTCGTCGGCGAAAGGACGCCAACGTGGTTCCAGTAGGCCAGGCCGTAATACCCCATCTGCCGCATATAGGCGTGCGTGCGCTGATCGTAGCGGTTGTCACCGCCCCGCGGCCTGAGAAAGTGCATCTGATAGTTGACGCCCAGCGCCTGTGAGACGGCGTAGTTCTGCGACCAGATCTGACGGGCCAGCTCGTCGTCGTCGTCGGGATACAGGCCGGAATGGCTCCAGGTGTGGTTCTCGATTTCAAAGCCCTGTTCCCACGCCGATTTGAGGATGTCCCTGTTCATCTCCACGTTTTCGCCGATCGGAAAAATGGTAGCCTTGCCGCCGTATTTCTGAAACATGGCGATGATCTTGCGCAGGTTGTCGGGCTGGTTGCAGTCGTCGATGGTGAACGCCACCACCATGCGGTCCGTATTGCAGCGATAGCACACGGGCAGAAACCCGTCCACGGCCTCCGGCTCAGTGACGGCCGCCATGGCCCGTATCTGATCGTCCGTGGGATAGATGTGCTCCATGTCGCCTAGGGCCGCTGTCGATATGGACAGCAGCAGCGCGGCCGCCATCACGGCGGCGCAGATCCTGTATGTCAAACCTTTCAAGGCAAAGTCCTCCCTGTCAAACTATATATCTGCGAAACAGACATTGGATTAGACGGATGCGACGCCCTCAGGTTGCGTCCTCCGCTGAAGCGTAGGTATATATTTTAGCAGGCGCACGGACATCATGGCAAGTTAAATCGCCTTAATGCGAAAAAGCAGAGGCTTTGTTCTGAATTTGCGAAATATTTAACACCATCTTGACATTAATGGCATATCGTAGTATAAATATAGCATGTTCATCTGATAAAGATAACACATCACTACTTATGGAGGTCGATCACATGGAAGAGAAAATGCCAAGCAAGGGAGTATACACCGCTCTGCTCGTCCTCGGATTCCTGTGCGGAATCATCTGGGGCGCGCTCTCCGTCACCCCCTATAAGAATATGAAAGCCGCCATCGAGCACGGCGACGTCGCCGGGGCCAATGCCGACGCCAAGAAAATCCGTACCTTCGTCATCATCGGCGTGGTGGTCAACGCGCTCGTCATCATTGGCCGAATGGCTCAGGGCTGATATTTGCTCATGATATAACACGCTCCCGCTGCGGTTCAGCCGCGGGAGCGTGTTTGTCTATTCTCTTACAGTTTATAGACCCTGTCGTCGTCGACGCTGACCCTTTTGCCGCCCATCGCGGCAAGATAGCAGCAGAGGACGAGCCGTAAATCGTTGCGGCCCTCCTCGGCGGTGCAGATCGGCTCTCCCCCGTTCAGGAAATCGGCGAACGGCCTGGCCTGGTCGGAAAGGCGCTGCCCGTGCCCCGCGGGGCTGGGAATGCCGCTGTCCGTCCAGTCGGCGTCGCCCTCCCTGTACCACTTCAAGCCGGGCATGCCCGCTATCCGGGGCAAACGGCAGCCGGGGTTGTCCCCGAAGTACTGCTGAATGCTGCCGTGATCCAGGTACACCTCGGTGGTGATCTCCGAGGCCGAGCAGGTGAAGCAGCAGCTGATTTCGCAGATCAGCCCGTTCGGATACCGGAACAGGATGACGGCGTTGTCGTTGACCACCCGAGGGTTGACCATGGTGCTCATCTCGCAGGTGACGGACTCCGGCATCCCGAACAACCACTGCATCATGTCGATGGGATGGGACGAATCGTCCGCGAAGATGTCCCGGTTCAGGCGCGGGTCGTTGTGCCAGGTGTTTTCAAACCCATCCCACACGTGCGTGGACAGCGCGTGCCGACGGCGGTACAGGCACACTTTGCCCAGCTCACCCGAGGCGATCAGCTCCCGGATCTTCACGTTCTGCGGATCCACGCGCATCTGCCATCCCATGGTGAAGCGCACGCCGTTTTTGTTCACGGCCTCCACGATGCGGTCCGCCTCGGCCATGGTCAGAGCCATGGGCTTGTAGAGGATGATATCCTTCTTCGCCGCGGCGGCCTTTTCCACCAGTTCGGCGTGATATGCCGTCTCCGAGGCGACGACCACCGCGTCGATCCCGCTCTGCAAAAGGGCCTCGACGGTGTCGAAGGGCTTCGCCTTCAGGCGGGGCGCTTCCTTCTCAAGGCGCGCC
Organism: Clostridia bacterium; assembly: GCA_017431365.1. Classification (GTDB taxonomy): domain Bacteria; phylum Bacillota; class Clostridia; order Christensenellales; family Aristaeellaceae; genus Firm-10. Next base: position 21,948 of record JAFRLF010000052.1, read on the forward strand.
GCGTCGTGATCCCACGCCCCCGTGATCTGTACGCCGTACTCCGGATGGGCGACCCACTCGCCCCCAAAGGCGAAAACGTGCCCGTGAGCCAGACCCAGTATGCCGACTTTTTTCATTCAAAGACACCTCTTTCTCATGCGTTTTTATGTGTGACGCTCCAGGAATTCTGCCGGCGTAAAAGCCGAGACCTTGCTTTTCCTGAAATCCTTTACATTCCTTGTGATGATGACATCAGCATGAATCCGCTCCGCAGCTGCGGCCTGCAGCGCGTCTTCATAATCGTCCCATTGCATGTCAGCAGCCTTTTCAAGATCGGAAACCGTCAGATCGACAAATTGAAATATCAGTTCAAGGCTCCTGAAGACCTCGTTGATCTTCTCCGGCGTCAGTTCCCTTCGCATGATGTAGACAAGGTTTGCAAAAGTCAGGCCGGAGACGAAGCCTTCCACTTGATTCGTCTCGCAGAGCTTCCAGATTTTGGCTGAGTCCGCGACATGCGGTTCGCGGTTTTGAAGAACGTCAAGGACGACATTCCCGTCAATCATGAGCCGCATACTTTTCCCTCAGCTTTTCTTCCTTGGCGCTCTCCACGTCCACATTCCCTTTCAGGATCCCCGTGAGAGAATCCGTCAGATAGGAAACGGCGGCCTCTTTCGGTATAACTCTTGCGACCTCTTTGCCGTTCTTTGTAATGATGACCTCAGCCCCGTCCATGACCAGGGAAAGATAACGGCCAAAATTATTCTGCATCTCGGTAGCCGTCGCGGTCGCTGTCGTCCCAAGCATGGATTCATCCCTCGCTTTCAAATTATCTATTCTTATTATACTCTTTTTTAGCTAAAATGCAAGTGAGTATACATGTGTCGTATAAGGGAAGGCATATCATTCCCCGCGCAGATCCCGCACAGAGGGATACCCGTACGCGCCCTCGGCGTTTTCGACAGCGCGGATGATCGCCTCGCTGACGACTTCCGCCGAAAGGACGCCGACCATGTCCTGATCCGCGGCGACGTCCCCGATGGAGGCGGCGTAAATGCTGTCGCCATCCGCGGAGGTGTGCACGGGATTGATGCAGCGGGCGTACCCGTCGTGGGCCATGCCCGCGATCTTGCACAGCTGCGCCTTGTCGAAGGCCGCGTTTGTAAACACGACGCAGACCGTGGTGTTGCCGGTGAACTTATTGTCGACCACGGCGTAACTCTGACGCATGAATTCAGCGGTCGAGCGCAGCCCGTCCTTATCCTCGTTCAGCATGCCCGCGATCTGCGTTCCGGTCTTCCAGTCGTAGACGTCGCCCAGCGCGTTCACGACCACGACCGCGCCGACCTTCAGTTCTCCGATCTGAACGGCATAGCTCCCAATGCCGGACTTCATGCAGTATTCCATACCGGCCAGCTTGCCCACGGTGGCCCCGCACCCCGCGCCGTAGTTGCCGTCCCCGTAATTCGGGGCTTCCATGGCGAGCCGGGCGGCCTCATAGCCCATCGCCGCGTCTGGACGGACGGAGGCATCCCCCACGGACAGGTCGTAAATGTCCGACTGCGCCACCAGCGGCACCAGCGCAAACCCTGTATCGTAGCCGATGCCGTGCTCCTCCAGATACTGCATGACGCCGTTGGCCGTACCCAGGCCGTAGGCGCTGCCGCCGGCCAGGACGATGGCGTGGATGCTCTGCGCCGCCATCAGCGGGTTTAAAAGCTGGCTCTCACGGCTGGCGGGACCGCCGCCGCGCACATCCAGCCCGGCGCGCATGCCCTCAGGCGCGATAAACACCGTGCAGCCCGTCGCGGCTTCAGTATTTTCCGTCTGGCCGACGCTGATCGGCCCGACTTCGGTCACTGGGATTTCAATCATCATATCGTCACCCTCCGCCATAGAAATCATCGGCGTCAGAAGCGCCGCCAGCAGGACGCAAAGAACGCTCCTTCCGACCTATCTGAGAATAACCCTTTTATAAATGGCATCCACGTCATTCACCCCGTCTTTCAATTTCCTTGCAGTTATTGAAGGACGCCAGCCGTCTGATTGCGCCGTCTATGGCGGAAGCGAGTCTCTTTGTCGGCCTGACGCCGTCCTCGAACCAGATGTTTTTCACGACGAGCGTTCCGTTTTTCCTGGTCGCTTCGATCCGGCCGATCAGCGCGTCGCCCCAGAGCATCGGCAGGACGTAATAGCCGTACTTTCTCTTCTCCGCCGGCGTGTAGATCTCCCAGGAATACGCATAATCCCATATGGCTTCAATCAGCTTCCTGTCCCATAGCATCGGATCCAGCGGCGCGAGGAACTCTAGGCGCGCCCTTTTGTCGATTTCATCATTCAGCACATCCATAAGGCGCGGCGTATCCTCCGTCAGCATGTAAAGCGGCAGGCGAAGGCCGTCCACCTTCACAGCCGCTATTTCGCCGTCCGCCTCCAGCGCGTCGATCGCGGCGCCGCGCTGGTCGTTGTCCGCCTGCAGGCCGAGCCACGCGTCAGACCGCCTGTTCCACAACAGTCCCACCGCGCCGACGCGCCTTCTGACGCGCCATCTAAGAAGTGCCTGTTCATCCGCGCAGGGATTCGGCGCCGACAGGAGCGCCGGGCTGAGGTACTTCTCTGAAAGGTCATAGAACTTTCTCGTTCCGGCCTTGTGATGGATCAAAAGGACGCCTTCCGTGTACAGCTGTTCGAGCACCGAGCGCGCCGCCTTGGACGGCCCGCTCCAGTTCCCGCTCCAGTGCATCGACGAATGCCAGAAGACGTCGCCGTCTATGGGCAGCGTATCGCTGCTGACCGGGCCATGTTCCCGGATATAGGCTATGGCCTGTTCCCTGAGATTCTGCATGCCTTCAAAATCCGCGCCGTGCGCCCGGCTGCGCTCGCGATAGCCGGCGAAATAAGGCCAGTCCTCGCTCGGCCATATGGACAGCTCCTTATCGACGTAGTCCACGAGCCGCCGATCCCTGTACAAAAGGTCGGAGAGCATCTCCGCACTGAAGCCCTTTACGCGGGACAGAAGGGTCAGCTCGGCGTTTTTTCCGCAGACGTCGACGGGATCGTATTGAATGCAGCCCGCCTGCCGCACATACTGATACGCGCCCTCCTTCCCGACGAAGCGATATTGTCCCAGAAGCCCCTGCCGGCTGAGAATGAACCGGCGGGCCTGTTCTCTCGTGATCGTCAGCATCATGCAACATCCCTTTGCCGGACGGCCGTTCTCTCCCCTGTTTGACGCCCTCATTTTACCAGACGCCGGCTTGAATGACAAGATATGCGCACCTGTTCCGCCCATTTATTAACAAAGCGTAAAATTCCTTCAGGCCCTTGACACTGTACGAATGGAGCGCTATAATTCCAATAGTCAAAGAAAGTCAAACTCCAACGAGTTCTGACAAGGAGCTGAATTATATGAACATGAACAAACTGACGCAGAAATCCCGCGAGGCCATCGCCGCGGCGCAAACCTTCGCCCAGCAGTACGGCAACGCGCAGGTTGACCAGATCCACCTGCTCTACGCCCTCGCGGATCAGGAGGGCGGGCTCATCCGCCAGCTCCTGCAAAAAATGGACGTCGATCCGGATGCCTTCGTCAAGTCCTGCGAAGACGAGCTCAACCGCATGCCCAAGGTCAGCGGCAGCGGCCGTGAAATGGACAAAATCTACATCACGACGGATCTGGACGCCGCCCTCAACGAAGCCGAAGCGCTCGCCGGCCGCATGAAGGACGAATATACCTCTGTCGAACACCTGTTCCTCGGCCTGATGGACAGAGCCAACAGCGCGGTCAAACGCGTGCTCGACGCGCACCGCGTCAAAAAAGACGCCCTGCTCAGGCAGATGCAGGCCGTGCGCGGCAACACCCGCGTCACCAGCGACCAGCCTGAGGACACCTATGACGTGCTGGCCAAGTACGGCCAGGATCTGGTCGACCTCGCCCGGAAGCAGAAGCTCGACCCGGTCATCGGCCGCGACAACGAGATCCGCAACGTCATCCGCATCCTCCTGCGCAAGACGAAGAACAACCCCGTCC
>JAFRLF010000053.1 GCA_017431365.1 Clostridia bacterium
ATCAGATCAGCATCCGAAATCAGTTCTCCATGATAATCCACCAGAACGCGGCCCACTCAAGAACGCCCTGGCCTTCGTTCAGGACGCTGTGCAGCGCGTCGGGCGGGATATACGCCACATCTCCCGGACCCACGGGATAACGGACGCCGTCAACCTTGACAAAGCCGTTTCCCTTCGTGAAGATGTAGATTTCCTCCTTGTGATGCGTATGAGGTTCCATTTCGCCAGGGCCGTTGAGATATCCCCACGCGTGCTCAAACGGCGCGTTAAGCCCGGTCGGGAGCACGCCGCTCGCGAGGATCGTTCCGGCGTGCGCGCTCTTCGCCGTCAACGGATCGAAACGGCTGATGATCTCAATTCCCACGGATTTATCCCCCTTCTCTACGCGAGTATGCGGTCGATCTCAGCCAACTCATCCGATGTAAACGCGGGCCCGCGCACGGCCTGCACGTTATCCAGCACCTGCTGAGGCCGGCTCGCGCCAATCAGCGCCGAAGTGACGACTTCGTCCCTCAGCACCCACTCAAGCGCCATCTGGCTCAGTTTCTGTCCGCGGGCGGCGGCCAATTCGTTCAGCGCGCGGATTTTGACCAGCTTGTCCTCTGTTATAGCGTCGGGCTTCAGGAAACGCGGGTCATGCCCAGCGCGCGAATCTGCCGGAATGCCGTTGAGATACCTGTCGGTCAAAATGCCGCCCTGCAGCGGAGCGAAGCAGATCAAGCCGACTTTTTCCTCTCTCAGCGTGTCCGTCAGGCCCTGCTCGACGCGGCGATTCATCATCGAATAGCTGTTCTGCTGGATGAGGCACGGCGTGCCCAACTGTCTGAGGGTGCGGATCGCCTCTCTGGCCTGGTCGGGATTGTAATTGGAAATGCCCACGTACAGCGCCTTGCCGCTGCGCACGATATGATCCAGAGCGCCCATCGTCTCCTCGATGGGCGTGTCGGGATCGGGGCGGTGATGATAGAAGATGTCCACATAATCCAGGTTCATGCGCTTCAGGCTCTGATCCAGGCTGGCGATCAGATACTTTCGGCTCCCATGATCGCCGTAGGGGCCTTTCCACATGTCATAACCGGCCTTTGTTGAAATGATGAGTTCGTCGCGGTGGGGTTTCCAATCTCTCAGCATATGGATGCCGAAATTCCTCTCCGCCTCGCCGTAGGGCGGGCCGTAGTTGTTCGCCAGATCGAAGTGCGTGATGCCGTTGTCAAACGCCGTCCGCAGGATGCTCTGCTGCACGCCGAAGGGTGTAATATCTCCGAAATTGTGCCACAGGCCAAGAGAGATTGCCGGCAACAGTATGCCGCTCCGTCCGCAGCGGCGATAGAGCATGCTGTCGTATCGGGTTTGCGCAGGTGTGTAAGTCATGTCTGATCCTCCTCGTCATATATTTGAATATTCAATGATCTCACTGTTTCGGGACGGCTCCTTGCAGTATTCTTAATCGGCACCCGTTTGGCGCCCGCGGTCTCGTTTTTCACAGGAGATTCACTGTTTTCTTATGGCATTTGACGCCATCTCGTGTTATAATATTAACCGTTCATCGAATCACTGACAATAGGGAGACGACAAATATGGCTGAAAAAAACATCATTCTCACCGGCGACCGCCCCACCGGACGGCTGCATCTGGGTCATTATGTGGGATCGCTCAAGCGGCGCGTCGAGCTGCAGAACTCAGGCAAGTACGACGAAATCAACATTCTGATCGCGGACGACCAGGCTCTCACCGACAACGCCGACAACCCCAGGAAGATCAGGGACAATATCATCCAGGTCGTCCTGGACTATCTCTCCGTCGGCATTGACCCGTCCAAGACAACGATATGCGTTCAGTCCGCCCTGCCGGCGCTGCACGCGCTGACGTTTTACTACCTCAACATGGTGACGACGGCGCGCCTGTCCCGCAACCCCACCGTCAAGGCTGAGATTCAAATGCGCGGCTTTGCCGAAGAGGGTCTGCCTGCCGGCTTCTTCATCTATCCCGTGTCGCAGGCCGCGGACATCACCGCTTTCGACGCCAACGTCGTCCCCGTAGGCGAGGATCAGCTGCCGATGCTCGAGCAAGCCAGGGAAATCGTCGAAAAGTTCAACAAGATTTACGGCGAGACCCTCGTGATGCCTAAGGCGATGATCCCCGAAAACGAGACGCAGCGCCGTCTCCCCGGTGTGGACGGCAAGGCCAAGATGAGCAAATCCCTCGGAAACTGCATCTACCTCTCCGACGATCCGAAGACGGTGAAAAAGCAGATCAACGGCAAGATGTACACCGATCCTCAGCATCTGCAGATCAGCGATCCCGGCCATACGGAGGGCAATGTCGTCTTCACATACCTGGACGCCTTCTGCACCGACGATCACTTCGCGGCCTTCCTGCCGGATTACGCCAACCTTGACGAGATGAAGGCTCACTACCGCCGCGGCGGTCTCGGGGACGGCACCTGCAAAAAGTTCCTCATCAACATTCTGGAGGAAACCCTCTCCCCCATTCGCGCCGAAAGGGCCCGCTGGGAGAGCGATATCGACACCGTCTACGACATCATCAAAGCCGGCACGGAAAAGGCCGTGGAAACGACCAACGCCACCCTGGCCCGCGTCCGCAGCGCCATGAAGATCAATTACTTTGAGAATCGCTCCATCATCGGCGAGTGGAACGAGCTGCTGCGCGCCGCGAAGCAGTAACCGTCAGAATTCAGGAACGACGATCTCCTGGCCGTCCGCTATCGCCGACATGTGAGCGCATATGCCGGCAGCGGTGATGTTGGCTCCCATCTGGAAGTCGACGGCGGGTTTTCTCTCCTCCAGTATACTCATGACAAACTCATGAACCAGGTGCGGGTGCGAGCCGTGATGGCCGCCGCCCGCGCCGATTTTTAATGTCTCGTTAGGGCGCAGCGGGTCAAAATTACCCCCTACTGTAAACGGCCACAGAGGCTCAGGCAGAGACTGGTACAGGTTTGGCATGTCCATGACCTCGGTTTTCGCGTCCAGGCCGCGGCGTGAAGAGTCCTCGCTGGGGATCAACCGCGTCACATACGGTTTGTCGCCGTCTGAAAAGCCCCATTCAAAGCAGGCCTTGCTCCCATAGACGAACAATCCCTCCTGATACACGCGGGCGCACTCGAAAAGGCTGCGCGTCGCCTCCGCCTTCATGCCGTTGTCAAAGGCAAAGATAGCCGTCTCGACCGGATACGGGTTACCGTATCGCCTGACAAGGTCGGGATCCATCGTTCCGGAGCCAAAGGCGTGCACGCGCCGTATGCGCGAGCCGGAAAGTCCCACCATCGGTCCGATAGCGTGCGTGCCGTACCACATGGGCGGCAGCCCCATCCAGTAATCCGGCCAGAAGCTCATGTCCTGATAGTGGCTCCCGCGCATGAACTGTATGCATCCAAGCTCACCGGATGAAATCATGTTCTGAACGTAGAAATACTGATAGGTGTAGAGCGTCGTCTCCATCATCATGTAATTCTTCCCCGAAACGCGAACGGCCCGGGCCAGCTCCCTGATATCCTGAAGAGACGTGGCCATGGGAACCGTGCTGGCGCAGTGTTTCCCCGCCTGCAGAACGGCGACAGCCTGCCTCGCGTGATCCGGGATCGGCGTGACCAGATGCACGGCGTCCAACTCAGCATCTGAGAGCATGTCATCAAAGCTTGAGTAAACGCCGTCGCACAGGCCTCTTTCCGCGAAGCTGCGAGCCAGCTCGCCGTTAAGATCGAAGACCTTCACCGATGCGACCTGCGGATGAACGTGATAGATCGGCACAAACGCTCCGCCGAAACGAAGTCCCACCACGGCAATGTTCAGCTTGTCATGCTTCATAACGCATACCTCCGCCTGTTATTCTGCCTATGAGTATAACGGAACGCTTGTCCCCGCGTCAAGACGGGATTAAGATTTCATTGTGCGTGTCGTTTAGCGCCCGTGCGCGAGCGCTCGCGCGCTTGCGCAAAACTGTCCCGTGTGGTATGATACGTCTCGCGGCCGATCCTATGTCAAAGAAGGATGGGAAAGCGTCAGTTCATTCGGCGCTGGAACGGGGTGAAAAGCCCCGGCAGGACCGCTGCTGTAAAAGGCAATGCCGTATGGCGATGCAGACACGCTGCAGTCATTGAGCGCCAACCCGCTTGAGAAGGCTGCCATACGACGCTCGAGACAGGAAACCGACCCGATCCGGCGGGGTCGGCATCCTTTCCGGAGAGCCTTGAGCCAGAATACAGCCCATCCCGAACCACGGCAAACGTGTCCGGTTTCGACACGCTGTGTTTGTGTCCTTTTTCTCGGATCGGCGGACGAATAAGAAAGAGGAGACATATAACCATGACTAAAGCCATCAGAACCATCGCTCTGCTCGTCATCTGCGCCCTGCTCTGCGCGCCGCTGTGCTTCGGCGAAGGGATCACCGCCGACCGCGCCGGCAATCCGATCACCCTGCCCGAGAAGGCGGACGCCATCATGTCATTCGCCCCTTCGACGACGCAGATCATCATCGACCTCGGCCTCGCGGACAAGCTGGTCGCCGTTGACACCTATTCCGCCATGTATTTCGAGGAAGTCGCTTCTCTGCCCCAGTTCGACATGATGTCCCCCGACAACGAAGCCATCGCCCAGCTGGAGCCGGACGTCATCTTCGTCACGGGGATGTCCTATCAGCAGGGCGAAAACCCCTATCAGACCCTTGTCGACCTGGGCGTCTGCGTGGCGATGATTCCTTCTTCATATACGATCGCCGACATCAAGCTGGACATCCAGTTCATCGCCGACATCCTGGGCGTCTCCGATAACGGCGCGTCCCTCGTCGCAGGCATGGACGAGTGCATCGAAGCGGTTCGCGCCATCGGCGAGACGATCACCGACAAGAAGACCGTCCTCTTTGAAATCAGCGCTCTGCCCTACATCTACGCCCCCGGCGACAACACCTTCCTCGACGAGATGATCGAGCTGATCGGCGCGGTCAATGTCCTGGACGGACAGTCCGACTGGGTCGCCGTGTCCGAGGAAGCGGCTCTGAGCCTCAACCCCGACGTCATCCTCACCAGCACCGACTATATCGAGGATCCTGTGGGCGAGATCCTGGGCCGCGAAGGCTGGGATTCCGTCACCGCCGTCGCCGACAAAGCCGTCTATCCCATTTCCAGCCGGACGAGCGGCCTGCCGAATCACCACATCACGGAGGCGCTCGTCGACATGGCGAAGGCCGTCTATCCCGACGCTTACGCTGAACTCGGCAAGTGATGAAAACCGGCTTAAGGTTTGTCCTGGCGCTGCTGATCGGGCTTTTCTGCATACTGATCGGCGTGATGATCGGCAGCGCCGGCATTTCTCTCGTCGACGTGATAACCATACTGAAAGTCAATATTTTTGGCGGTGCGCTGCCGGAGCGCATCATCAAAAATACGGCCAATATCATATGGTCAATACGTCTGCCTCGGGTATTGTGCGCCTTTCTGACAGGCGCCATGCTGTCCGTCAGCGGCGCTGTGATGCAGTCCGTGCTGCGCAACCCGCTGGCCTCTTCGTATACGCTGGGCGTCTCGAGCGGCGCTTCGCTCGCGGCGGCCGTGGTCACGCTGTCAGGGTTCGCGCTGCCCGTCGTGCCGTTTCTGTCGCTGCCGACAGCCGGGTTTATAGGCGGCATACTGACGGTATGCGCCTCGATCGGCCTCGCGATGCGCTTCGACAGAAACATGCAGAACGTCACCATCATCCTGACAGGTATGGTGCTCGGCCTGTTCGTAAACGCCTTCCTGACGATCACCACAGCCTTCTCGGGCGATCATCTGAGGATGCTCGTCTTCTGGCAGATGGGGTCGTTCGAAGGCCTCAAGTGGCGCAATTGCGCCATCCTTCTGCCCATACTGACAGTCGGGCTTTTGCTTTTGCAGTTATTCACGCGGGAAATGGACCTCATGACCTTCGGAGACGAGCAGGCGCTCTCCGCCGGCGTCGATGTGAAGCGAACCAAGGTCGTCCTTCTGGGCATCTCTACGCTGCTCACGGGAACGGCTATTTCCTTTTGCGGGATCATAGGTTTCGTCGACCTGATCGTCCCGCATATCACAAGGCGGCTGTTCGGCTCGAAACATCGGATCGCCCTGCCCATGAACGCGCTGATCGGCGGATCGTTCATGATCGTCTGCGACCTCATCGCCAGGACGATTCTCGCCCCGCGGACGCTGCCGATCGGGGCCATTACGGCCATATGCGGCGCGCCCTTTTTTGCGTGGATCTACTTCCGCAGACGGGGAGGGCGACGCCATGATTGAACTCAAATCCATGCGCGCCGGTTACGGCAGTGAAGAAATCCTGCACGATCTGAGCTTTACCTTCGAGAGCGGGAAGAATTACTGCATCCTCGGGCCGAACGGCTGCGGAAAGACGACTCTGCTACGTGCTATGGCCGGGCTCATCCCCCATAAGGGCGAGGTGCTCATCGACGGGCAACGCGTCGAAAGCATGAAGCGACGCAAAATCGCTTCCAAGATTGCCGTCATGAGTCAGATCAATACGCTGTACTTTCCGTATACGATATACGATACCGTCATGCTGGGGAGATACCAGCACATAAACCGCTTTTCCGCAGGCGCCAGCGAGGAAGACAGGCGCGTCGTCGACCGATGTCTTGAGATGACCGGACTCGTCGGACTGCAGAATCGCATGGTCGACGAATTGAGCGGCGGACAGCTGCAGCGCGTGTTCCTCGCGCAGACGCTGGCGCAGGAACCGGATACGATCCTGCTTGACGAACCGACGAACCACCTGGACATACGGCATCAGATCGACCTGATCGAGTATCTGAAGGGGTGGACCGCCGACGGTCGGCATTCCGTCATCGGGGTCATGCACGACATTAACCTCGCCCTGCGCCTCACCGACGAGACGGTCTTTTTAAAGGACGGCCGGCTGGCGGGCGCGGGCCGTTTTCAGCGCGTCGCGACGAAGCCATTTTTGAACTCGATTTTCGACATGGACATCTCGGCGTACATGCTCGACGCTCTGGAGAAATGGAAGACCATTTCCGATACGTCATCGTCTGAAAAGCCCTGAAGCAGGGCGACCGACCGCGGCAATATACATTTAACGTCAAAGCTCTTGCCATAAATGGTTCACGGCATTAAAATAACCTTGACTGTGGTGTATAGGTTTAGCCCGAACCACACGGATCAAATTTGAGGAGGAGATTCCCATGGCTGTTAAAGTTGCTATTAACGGATTCGGCCGCATCGGCCGCCTCGCTTTCCGCCAGATGTTCGGCGCGGAAGGCTACGAGATCGTCGCCATCAATGACCTGACCAGCCCGGCTATGCTGGCCCATCTGCTCAAGTATGACACCGCCCAGAAGGGTTACTGCGGCGTGATCGGCGAGAACAAGCACACCGTCGAGTCCACGGAGCCCATCTTTGAGGAAGACGGCAAGACCGTGAAGGTCCCCGGCTCCATCACCGTGGACGGCAAGGAAATCACCATCTAC
>JAFRLF010000054.1 GCA_017431365.1 Clostridia bacterium
ACAGCCTGGCGCTTGGCCACCTGGCCAACGAGGCGTTCGCCGTCCTTTGTGAAGGACACGACGGAAGGCGTCGTACGGGCGCCCTCGGCGTTCGCGATAACAACCGGTTCGCCGCCTTCCATTACGGCGACGCAGGAATTTGTCGTACCAAGGTCAATACCGATAATCTTACTCATTGTTGTTTCCTCCTGATCTATTCTTATGGTTGAGTTTGTCGTATATCCTCTTCGGGATGCGCCTTAGTTTCCTGAAGGCGCGATTCCTTCAATTCTCCGAAGCCACCTTGACCATCGCGTAGCGGATCATGCGGTCCTTGACGCGGTAGCCCTTCTGGTAGACCTCAAGCACCTGACCCGGGGCGGCGTCTTCGGCTTTGACGCTGACCACCGCATTGTGCAGATCGGGGTCGAACATCTCGCCCAGGGCCGGAACTTCTTCGAGCCCGAGCTTTGAAAAGCCGTCGAGCATCTGCTTGAGCGTCATTTCAATGCCGCTGACGATCGCCTCGCTGCCGGCGTCGCTCTTGGCCGCCGCGATGGCCCTTTCCAGGTTGTCGATGGCGGGCAGAGCGGCTGAGAGGGTTTCCCGCACGCCTTCGTCGTAGGCTTCGGCGCGCGCCGCGCTGTTGCGCCGCTTGAAATTCTGATAATCGGCCTGCGCGCGCTGCGCCATGTGAAGATATTCGTCCCGTTCTTTTTCCGCCGTTTCAAGGGCGTTTTTCAGGACGGAGACGATGTCTTCCTCAGGCGTATCATCGGATGACGCCGCGTTTTCAGCTTCAGCCTGAACGGCCTCGGCCTCTTCCGCCGCCTCAGCCGCTTCGGGCTGAGAAGCCGTCTCTCTGTCCTGAGACTCCGGCTGCGGCTCGGTGCGGGTATCGCAGACTTCGTCGTTCTTCGGATCGTTGTTCACTAGCATTGTACCTCACCTTCTATTCTCTGTCCCCAGACAAGAGATCGCTTATTGCCTTTCCCATATAGTTGAGAACGGACATGACGCGCGCGTAATCCATTCGCGTCGGACCGATGATGCCCATCGTGCCGGTGGTATCCTTGCCGATGTGGTAGGACGCTGTGACGACCGAACAGTCCGCAAACTCCGGAATGTCGATCTCCGGTCCGATGCGCACGGTGAATTCGACGCCGTTTCCGCGAAGCAGCGTTCCCAGCTTTTCCCGGCTTTCGAGCACGGCGAGGAAGGAGCGCGCCTTTTCGACGTCGCTGTACTCCGGATAGCTGAGCAGATTGCTGCGCCCGCCGACCATCAGCGGCGTGCTCGCGTCGCCGTCGAGCTGGTTGTCGAGCACGTCGATGACGCTCGACATGAGCTCTCTGTGCTGACCGAGCTTTGTGCCGAAGTTGCCGAGCTGCTCTCTCGCTTCGCTCAGGGATTTGCCCGCCATGCTCTCTGTCAGGAGCTTGCTCAGGCCGTACAGCTGATCGGCGTCGGCGCCTTCCGGAACGGGGATGAGCTTTTCCTTGAGCATACCCGTGCTCGTCACGATGATCAGTAGAGCCGCGCTGTCGGTGACAGGCACCAGCTGCAGCCGCTTGATGGTGATTTCCTTGGCCGTTGGGCCGGATACGACGGCCGTGTAACGCGTCATATCGGAGAGGACCATGGCAGCCTGACGAATGACTTCCTCTACCTGAGCGGTACGTTTGTTGAGATGCTCCTGAATGCGGCGCGTGTCCTCTTCGTTGAGTTCGGTGTGTTTCATCAGCTGATCGACGTACAGCCTGTAAGCCTTGGCCGAAGGGATACGCCCCGCCGACGTGTGGGGCTGATCCAGATAGCCGAGCTCTTCGAGGTCGCTCATTTCGTTTCGGATGGTCGCGGGGGAGAAGCCCACGCCTGACTTGCGGGATATGGTCCGCGATCCTACGGGGACAGCCGTCATGATATAATCGTCAATGATCGCCTGAAGGATCATGTATTTCCGATCGTCGATTTTCATTACCATGCGGCCTCCTCTCAGTGATGTTTGCGTTATCGTTGAGGTGTTTTCTTGTTAGCACTCTCACGAGTCGAGTGCTAACCACTGCCATAATAATAGACCTATTGACAGGCTTTGTCAATAGGTCCGCGTTCGATTCCTTGTAAAAATAGGGTACAAAATGCGATGAAAGTGTGAAGGTTCCGGCAAGGTCCTTAACAAAAGTCAGGGAAGGTCAATATCAGAGATCCTTCACGCACTCGGCGAAGAGGTTGTCGGGGATGGAATAGCTCAGTTCATTGATGGATTCATAGTTGTGATAGCGCCGGATGGTCTCCGCGAAGATCGGCGCGACCGAGATCGTGGTGAAGCGGGGATTGCCCTTGATGTGGGGGTTGTCGACGGTATCGGTCGAGATCAAGCGCTCGATGGGGCTCTTTTCGATCTTCTCAACGCCTTCAGTGGTGATGATGTTGTGGCTGAGCGCGGCAAAGATGCGCTTGGCGCCGCGACGCTCCAGCTCGTAGGACAGGTTCACCAGCGTTCCGCCGGAGATGGTGAAGTCGTCGACGATCAGGCAGTTCTTGCCCTTGACTTCGCCCAGGATCTCGAGCACTTCGGCGTTCTCGGTGTGGTCCGAGCGCTGCTTATCGCCGATGGCGACGGGAGCTTTGAGTGCCGTGGCGAAGCGGCGGGCCTGCTTGGCGTAACCGGCGTCCGGGGAGACGACCACGAAGTTGTCGAGGTTGAGGGTCTTGACGTATTTGGCCAGCAGGGGCAGGGCGTACAGATGATCGAGCGGCTTTTTGAAAAAGCCCTGAATCTGACCGCAGTGCAGATCCTGCACCATGATGCGGTCGGCACCGGCCAGTTCGATGCTCTCCGCGCAGACGCGAGCGCGGATGGATACGCGGGGTTCGTCCTTCTTGTCGCCCTTCGCGTAGCCGAAGTAGGGCATGACGAGCGTGGCGGACATGCAGCTGGCGCGCTTGATGGCGTCCATCCAGAAGAGGATCTCAACAAATTCATCGTTGGGGGCGAGGCCGATGGGCTCGACCAGGTAGACGGTGCGGTCGCGCACGGATTCATTGATTCGCACGAAGGTGTTTCCGTCGGAAAAGCGAATCACCGACGAGTTGCCCAGGGGGCAACCGAGATAGTTGCACATCCGTTCGGCGAAAGCCTTGCCGCTGCTGCCCGCAAAGATGGAGATGTTTGCGTTTCCAATCATAGTAGATTCCCCCTCATCATTGATTGATACCCTATCATCTGGAGTGCGTTCCCCTGAGGTAAATGGAGTTTTCAGGCGCGTAGGTGTCCGTGGAAAGCGTTTCCCGGCGGATCTCGGTGCCGTCAACGGCGCTGGTGTAGACCCGGAACGCCTGACTGATCATGCCCGGCTTGCCCTTTTTGTAGAGAACGGGCGGGTCGTCTCTGTAGTACACGGTTTTGCCCTCGGTGTCGTCGCGGTAGGTGACGGCCGTGCTCGGCATGTCGGCCTGCAGGATGACCGAATCGATGGTAATGAGTACGGACATATCCTGCGGACGTCCGAAAATGCGGCAGATGGCCATGTTTTTGTCGGGATCGACCCAGGCGAAGAAGTAGAGATTGCTCCCTGTGTTATTTTTGAAGCGGAGATCCTTGTCGTTGTTGCTGACCGCCGCGTCCTGGCTGGCGGGGACATATGACACGGTCATCGTGTGATTGTACCGCTCCAGAACGTCCAGTCCCGCGCGTATGACTGCGCCATAGATCGTCGTGCTGGCCTGACAGACGCCGCCGCCGATGCCTCGAGCGACATTCGTGCCGGCGTATTCCGTCGCTTCCTGGAAGCCGGCTTCTGCGGTGCGCTCGCCGACGACCCGGTTGAAGGAGACGGTCTTGTCAGGTCCGACGGTGAGAAAATTGAACGAGCTGAGGGCCAGATTGACGTTGTTGACGCGGGCTGCCGAACTCCCCTCAAGCGATGTCGAGCACTCGCCCAGCAGAACGGTCTGCTCTTCGAGAGAGGCGCGCGTGATCGTCGGTTCGATGACCCGGGGAGAGAGGGTGATCGAGCCGCCCTCAGCCTTGAGGATCATGGGTTCGACGTCGCGCTTGACCTGTTGTAGATCGAGTTCGTATCCGTCGTGCGAGTCCGTGTAAGCGAACTTGGCGACCTCGACGATCGACATCGTCGCGTCGACGGGATCGGCGTCGATCTCGCTCTTAACGCCCTCGAGCAGAGCTTCAAGGGCGGCGTGGTCGTAGTCATAGGTGATGTGCAGGTCGACAGAGGAGGCGCTCAGTGCCTCGATATCAGACTGCTTCTCATCGTCTGTGCCGGTGTGGCCGTACGACCACGCGGTCTTGAGCTTGCTGTCCGCGTCGTTGGTCACGCCGATGTCGTTGAGGGTAAAGGCCCAGCTGCGATCCTGGAAGGTCAGCACGATTTCTCTGGAAGGTATGTCGGAAAGCGAAGCGTTTATGGCTTGTTCAGCCTCTTCGTAGGTCATTCCGCCCAATTGATTGCCGTTTACGGAAACGCCCTGTATAAAAGTTTCCGGGACGAAGGGCTCAACGGTGGCTTCGGGCTCGACGGGGTCCACAGGTTCGGGGGCGTCGCGGCGCAGCGCGATCAGGATGATCGCGGCGACCAGGACGGCGCATGCCGCCGCGGCGTAGATCCACTTAAACTTCGGGGCGCGCGCTCTCTGACGGGCCGCGTAGCCTCCCGGCCTGCCCGTAGCGCCGCTGCCGCCGGCGATGCTGTTGTTGCTGTTGTTGCTGGAATCTGACATGACTGTTATTCTCCGAGTGCCTTTAAAAACAAATTAAGATCAGTCTGGCTCGTTCGCCAGCGTTCAAGTCCCTGGCCGATGGTGACCGTCTTGACCTGACCGTGATAGTCGCTCCCCCCGGTGACGAGGAGGCCCTCGCTCCGCGCGATGCGCTCAAACCCGCTGATGACCAGCGGCGCGTGCGCCAGATGGTACACCTCGATGCCGCGCAGTCCATACGGTTTGAGGGCGCGGAATCGCTCGGCGGGCCAGAGCTTTTCGCCGTGATTCTGACCCGGATGTGCGATGACCGCAAGCCCGCCGCACGTCGTGATCAGGGAGACGGCGTCCTCGACGGTGAGCTTTTTACGGGCGACGAAGCCCGGCTTTCCGGGTGAAAGGTAGCGTATAAACGCCTCGCGTACGTCCCGGACGACGCCTTTTTGAACAAGCACGCGCGCGAGATGGGATCGCCCGATGATGCCGCCCGACAGGGCCTGCACCTCTTCGAGGCGGATATCAATCCCCATGGCGCTGAGCTTGTCGACCATCTGAACCATGCGGAGCTGACGCATTTTCTGCATCTGCCGCAGGACGTCTTCAAGCTTTTCGACGTCGCGCACGCCGTATCCCAGGACGTGGACCTCGGTCTGGCCGCCGGCGCTGATTTCAACGCCGGGTATGATCCTGACGCCGAGAGCTTTTCCGGCCTCCTGCGCCTCCGCGACGCCCTGCATGGTGTCGTGATCGGTGATGGCTATCAGGCTGAATCCGCTTCGCTTGGCGAGCTGCACGACCTCTCGCGGCGTATCGGTGCCGTCAGAGGCCGTCGTATGCATGTGTAGGTCGAATCTGATCGGCGGCTGCGTGTTGATCATTGCGGTTCGGACGCTTCTTTGACGAGAGAAACCGGTTCAACCGAGGGATTGCCCTCGTTCATGATGGCTTCAAACTCGAACTGATTCAGCTTTTCCTTTTCGATCAGGACGGCGGCGACTCTGTCGAGCTTGTCGCGGTGCGCCGTGAGAATGGCGTTGCAGCGCTCGATGCCCTGATTGAGCAGCGCCTTGACTTCGCTGTCGATGATCCTGCTGACTTCCTCGGAGATATTATTGGATGTTTGAGAGAAATTCCTCCCAAGGAAGACTTCCTGCTCGCCGCTAAGATACATGGGACCGATTTTCTTGCTCATGCCGTACTCGGTGACCATGGCGCGGGCCAGTTCGGTAGCACGCTTGATGTCGCTGGTGGAACCCGTCGTCACGTCGCCGAAGACCAGTTGCTCTGAGCAGTGTCCGCCCATCAGCGAGGTGATTTCCGAGGCCAGCTTGGCGCTCGTCAAGTAGCTGGTTTCCTCCACGGGGAGGGACATGGTATATCCGCCGGCGCCCTTGCCGCGCGGGATGATCGAAACCTCGTGCACGCTGTCGCACTCCGGCGTGTAGTACATGACCAGAGCGTGGCCTGCCTCGTGATAGGCGACCAGGCGCTTGTCGCGCGACGTCACCTTATGGCTCTTCTTTTCAGGCCCGGCCTGCACGCGGGTGATCGCGTTTTCGATGGTCTTCATCGTGATCTTGCTGCCGTGTTCACGGGCTGTCAGGATAGCCGACTCGTTCAGCACGTTTTCAAGATCCGCACCGGTGAAATAGGGCGTCCTCTTGGCGATGACGGAAAGATCGACGTCCTCGGCAAGGGGCTTGCCCTTGGCGTGGATTTTGAGGATATCCTCGCGGCCCTTGACGTCGGGATAGTTGACGACGATCTGCCTGTCGAACCGGCCGGGACGCAGTAGCGCTGGATCCAGGATGTCGGCGCGACGGTGCCGCGCACAGGCGTATGCTTGATGGATCCATCGGACTGCGGCGTTTCCATGAAACAACCGTCAAACTCATCGATCTGATCTTTCC
>JAFRLF010000055.1 GCA_017431365.1 Clostridia bacterium
CCCTTCCGGAAAGCGTCGTTTCGATTGAAGAGGAAGCGTTCGCCGGGAATGCGGCCGTCACCGAGCTCGTCGTCCCCGAAGGCGTTGCCGCCATCGGCGAAAGGGCGTTTGCCGAGTCCGGACTGACGGAGATCACGCTTCCGTCTACGCTGACGTCCATTGCGGATGACGCCTTCGACGGCTGCGATATCGAGACAGCGCACGCGCCGTGGGGCAGTTACGCTTTCGAGTACTGCCGCGAGAAGGGGTGGTTTGTCGAGACGCCGTTTTCGCCTGAAATGAACGTCGTCACCTACGGCGGCGAGGCGTTTAAGGTGGTCAATACCGCCGCTGACCCCATCGTCTATGCCGGGTTAGTCCGCGACAGCGTCTGCACCTCACCGGGAGGGACAGGAAAGTACAGCGGCAAATGTCAGCAATTTTGTTATTATTACGTGTATTGTTTAGTTGACAATATAACCGATGTAAGCGTTTCCGTGGCCTTAAGCAAATACATGACGAGCAAAAAGCTCAACAATAACACGGAAAAGTACAGCGACCCGGACGCCATGATGGCGCGCCTTTATGACCTTCTCAACACCGGCGCGCCGCAGATCCTGATGGTTGACACGAACGCGCCTCCCGGAAGCCGCCACTTTGTCGCGGTGATCGGGTACCGCGCGAGCGTGACCCGCCGCGAAGACCTTGGCGCCGAGGATCTGCTGATCATCGATTCATATGACGGAAAGCTGGAGTCCACGGATTCCAGGATTGAGATGGAATACCGCCGGCTCTTCAAGCAGGACGGGAAATACCGGATCGATGCGTTCACCTGGCGCTGACAGGCTCCAGGATGCGCGCGTGTGAGCCGCGTTTCAAACGGAAAGTATAATTGCCATGGACGTTCTGCTCCGTCGGGAACAGGGCGTCTTTTCATTGACCTGCGTCTCAGACCGCATGGACTGCGTATTGCGTAAAAGTTCTTGACGCAAAAGTCTTCCCAAAAAGTATAAACGCGCCCGCTCATTTCAGATTGCAACCCCGCCGTCCGTATAGTATAATAAACATGGGTGGGTGTGTTCTGCCCGCAAAACCGCATCGTGAAAATTGGGGAGGCGGCAAATTGGAACCGTTGTACCGGGAAATGATGGTCGTGGAGAGCGTGGATCAGCTGATGACGCTGTTCGGCGCGCACGACGAGAACATTGAACTCATTCGTCACGAACTGAACGTGGAAATTTTTGCCCACGGAAACGAAGTTACTCTGAGCGGCGAGCCTGAAAAGGTCGCCCTGGCGAAGACCGTGCTGAAGCGCCTGGTGGCCATCATTGCCCACGGCGAGAGCATCGACCGCACGCGCATCCGCTACGCCATCGAGCTCGCGGCCGAGGGCAACGACGACCGCATCGAGGAGATCATGAGCGGAGTCATCGCCATCACGTACCGCGGCCGGCAGATCAAGTGCAAGACCCTGGGCCAGCAGAGATATGTCGACGCGATCAAGAACAACACCTGCGTCTTCGCCGTGGGCCCCGCCGGCACGGGAAAGACGTATCTGGCCATCGCCATGGCGGTGGTGGCCCTCAAGAACAAGGACGTCGAGCGCATCATTCTCACGCGGCCCGCCGTCGAGGCGGGGGAGAAGCTGGGCTTTCTGCCCGGCGACCTGCAGCAGAAGGTCGACCCGTACCTTCGCCCGCTGTACGACGCCCTCAACGACATGATGGGCGTGGAATCGTATCAGAGGCTGCTGGAGCGGGGCGCCGTCGAGGTGGCGCCGCTGGCGTATATGAGAGGCCGCACGCTCAACGACGCGTTTATCATCCTGGACGAGGCGCAGAACACTACGTCCGAGCAGATGAAGATGTTCCTGACCCGCATGGGCATGAATTCCAAGATGATCATAACGGGCGACATCACCCAGATCGACCTGCCGCTGGGCAAGCGCAGCGGCCTGGTGGAGGCGCTGGAGGTGCTGAAGAACGTGGACGACATCGGCATTGCGATGCTGTCGCACCGCGACGTCGTCCGGCACGAGCTGGTACAGGCCATCGTCAAGGCCTACGACCAGCACGACAGGCAGAAGGCGCAGCGCCGCTGACGCGCCGCCTTTGGGGAAAAGGAAATCCGCTATGAAAACGCGAAAAGGAACGAAAAAACCGATCAGCTCCACGCTGCTCAGCGCGGGCATGCTCGTCGGCACATATATCTGCATGCTGGTCATGGTGTTCGCCGTCTTCGCCCCCAAGAGGTATGACCTCAGGGCAGGTCAGGTCGCGCCGATGACCATCACAGCGCCCAGGGACGTGGTCGACAGCTATACCACGCAGCAGCTCGTCGACGAGGCGATAGCCGCCGTGCCCGTCAGCTATACGCTGGATGAGACGGTTCAGCCCGCCGTGTACGCCGAGCTCAGCGTCTTTTTTGACGAGATGAGCTGGCTCCTGACGCCGGCTGAGGGGGAAACGTCCGCGGCCGTCCCGCCGGAGGACGAGTGGCAGGTCGACTGGACGGCGGACGACAGGGAGGTCGTCGCCGCGCAGGACATGGAGACGGTGGCCGCGATCCGGGGCGAGACATTGGCCTTTGTCGACGAGATGCTTACCTCCCGCATCACGGAGGACGGCCTGCCCGAGGTGCTCGTCAAGCTCCAGAGAGAACTCGCCGAATCGGAGCAGTATGACGAGGCGCTGACGGAACTCGTCGTCCGGCACGTGTCCGCGTACCTGCGGCCGAACATGCTGGTGGACGTTGAGACCACCGAGGCCAACCGTCAGAAGGCGGAGGACTCCGTGGAGCCCATCATGTACCTGAAGGGGCGCAACATCGTCCGCTCGGGCGAGATCATTACTCAGGCGCAGATCGTCATGCTGGAAAACCTCGGCATGCTGGCGGACACGACGACGGTGGACGTGCTCATCTATCTGGGTGTCGCGCTGCTCTTGCTGATGGTCTTCGTCATGCTGCTGGCGTACATGCTGGTCTTTGAAAAGAATATGTGGAGGAACACCCGCACGGTGGGGCTGCTGTGCGTGATTCTGCTGGTCACCGTCGGCGCGTGCGCGTTGCTTCTGAACATCAATCAGTTCCTGATGCCCGTGACCATCGGCGTCATGCTGACGGCGCTGCTCATCCGGCCCCGGTTCGCCTTCGTGGTGAACGCGGCGCTGGCCGTGATCGTCGGCATGCTCAACTCGGGAGCCAGCGGGTCGTTCTCCACGTCGCTCATCGTGGTCATGATGACGACGCTGGTGTCGGGGACGCTCTGCGTCATCCTGCTCAACGGCAAGACGCAGCGCCTCATGGTGCTGCTCTCGGGGATCCTGGTCAGCGGCAGCAATATGCTGACCACGCTGGCGGTGGGCCTGATCACCGACGCGAATCCCCCGAGCCTCCTGTCCTGGGCCATGTGGACGGCGGCGAGCGGACTGCTGGCGGCCGTGCTCTGCATCGGGCTGCAGCCGGCGCTGGAGTGGGTGTTCAACCTCATCACGTCGGCCAAGCTCATGGAGCTGAGCAACCCCAACCACCCGCTGATCCGCCGGATGATCCTGGAGGCGTCGGGGACGTATCACCACTCCATCATCGTGGCCAACCTGGCGGAGGCCGCGGCGGACGCCATCGGCGCGAACGGCCTGCTCGCCCGCGTTGGCGCGTACTACCACGACATCGGCAAGCTGAAGCGCCCGCTGTACTTTAAGGAGAATCAGATCGGGGACAACCCCCACGACCGCACCGATCCCCTGGTTTCCGCGGCGATTTTGACGGCGCATCCCACGGACGGCGTGGAGCTGGCGATGAAATACCGCATGCCCAAGGAGATCCTGGACATCATCCAGCAGCACCACGGAGACACGCCGGTCATGTACTTCTACGGCCAGTCCGTGCAGCGCGAGGGCGCCGAGAACGTGGACATCAACGATTTCCGCTATCCCGGCCCGCGGCCCCAGACCAAGGAAGCCGCCGTGGTCATGATGGCCGACACCGTCGAGGCGGCCGCCCGTACGGCGGCCAACCGCACGAGCGACGGCATGGAGAAGCTCATCCGCAAGCTGATCCGCGACAAGATCGACGACGGACAGCTCAACCAGTCGCCCATGACGCTGGAGGACATCGAAAACGTCACGCGCGCCTTCGTCACCGTGCTGTCCGGTGTGTTCCATCAGCGGATCGAGTATCCTGATCTGAAAATACCCACGCGCAAGGACAAGAAGGCAAAGGCTGATTCCGGCGCGGCGGGCGAAAAAGGAGAAAAAGCGCATGCCTGAGACGAGGCTGGACATTCAGATAGAGGCGCCCGGCCTCCCGGAAGGGTCTGAGGCGCTGATGCAGCGGGTCGCCCGCAGCGCGGCCCGCATCGAGGGCGTGGAGAGGGTCACCGCGGGCGTGCGCGTCGTGGACGATGTGGCGATCCATGCGCTCAACAAACAGGAACGTGGGGTCGACAGACCCACGGACGTGCTGTCCTTTCCCACTGTCAATTACAGGCGGGGCACGGCGCGCGACAACGAAAAGCTCGTCGCCCGGGAATACGACCCGGACACGGGCCTTCGGTATCTGGGGGATATCGTCATTTCCGTCGACCGCGCGAAGGAGCAGGCGCTCGAGTACGGGCATTCCCTGGCCCGGGAGATCGGCTTTCTGACCGTTCACGCGATGCTGCACCTGTTCGGGTACGACCACATGACGGATGAGGAACGAACGCTCATGCGCGGCATGGAGGAGCGGATCATGCATGACGTATCCCTTGACCGGGAGGGCGGCGCGCTGTCCGATCAGGAGCTCTTCGACAGGGCCGCGGCCATGCTGGACATGGCTTACGCGCCCTATTCGAACTATCGCGTGGGCGCGGCCATCCTGACGGAGGACGGGCGCGTGTTCACCGGCTGCAATGTGGAAAACGCCTCCTACGGCGGCACCATCTGCGCCGAGCGGACGGCGGCCGTCAAGGCGGTCAGCGAGGGCGCGCGTCGGTTCCGGGCGATCGCCATTGCGGGCGAGCGCGGCCCGGCATGGCCGTGCGGGCTGTGCCGGCAGGTGCTCAGGGAGTTTGGGCAGGATATGCGCGTCATCGTCGGGACGAAGGGGCAGGCCTTCGAAGTGACGACGCTTAATGAGCTTTTGCCGCACGGCTTCGGGCCGGAGGATCTGGGAAAATAACAATATCAATAATGAAAACATGCCGGAGAGTTACTATTCACCATACAGGCTCTATTTGGCAGTGAATCGACATACTAAAGGATATAGCGAAATGATGCAAGACCAAAAGCCTCCCCTGACAAGGGGAGGTGACTCGCGAAGCGAGACGGAGGGGTATTTGTTCGACCCCTCAGTCAGCTTCGCTGACAGCTCCCCTTAGCAGGGGAGCCTTATTACCTCAAGGGCTGAATAGTAACGCCGGAGGAAAAACTCAGCTCCGGTATGTTTGTTTTATATTGACAAATTGATGTTTATGATGTATAGTTTAACAGTCACGTTAATCGCTGATATATTTACGATTAACGGCTGAAGGGGATCAACAGGCCCGCCGCCGGCCTGTTTCCGCATATGGATATGCGCAATCAGCGCGGCACATATTTATTAGGAGGGGACACCATGAAAAAGTTTGCCAAATTGCTGAGCCTGGTTCTGGCTCTGGCGCTGGTGGCCACCTGCGTCGCTTTCGCCGAGGGCGAGAGCGAACTGGGAACCATCTACCGTCAGCACTTCGGAGCTGACCTGACCGAGCTGCCCATCACCACCGAGGACATCACCATCGACGTGTGGCGCGGCTTCTCTTCCACCGTTATGGAGACGCTGGCCGAGTGCGAGGTTTTCAAGAAGATGGAAGAGCTCACCGGCGTGAAGATCAACTGGGTCTACCCGCCCGTCGGCTCCGAGACCGACAACTTCAACCTGCGCGTGGCGTCCAATGACCTGCCGCACATGTTCTCCACCCCGCCCGCCTATGCCGGCGGCATCGAGACCGCTGTGGAAGACGGCGTGTACCTCGACTATGCGCCCTACTTCGAGCAGGGCTACACCCCCAACCTGAAGTACCTGCATGAGACCTATCCCCAGATCGGCCGCGACGCCAAGCAGGATTCAGGCGCCATGATCTGCTGGTACATGCTCGACTACGTGCCCTCCAGCCCCTGGTCCGGCCTGTGGGTCCGTCAGGATCTGCTGGAGAAGGCCGGCCTGGAAGCGCCTGTGACCATCGAGGACTGGGACAACATGCTCCACGTCTTCAAGGATCAGTTCGGCACCTACCTGGGCTGCAACATCCCCCAGTGGTACGGCGTGGCGACCAACTATCAGTTCGCCGCTTCCTATGACGCCGCTTTCGGTTGGATCGCCAAGGACGGCACCACCGCCGCTTACGGCCCCATCCAGCCCGGCTACAAGGATTTCCTGAGCCTGCTGCACAAGTGGTACGAGGAAGGCATCCTGGATCCCGACTTCGCCACCATCACCGACGCCGACTATCAGTCCAAGATGGCTGACGGCACCTACGGCGCCTTCGGTTCCGCCTACGGCGAAATCGGCCAGGCCAAGGTCACCGGCACCAACAACAACCCCGAGTACAAGCTGCTGGCTGTGAACATGCCCATCAGCTACGAGGGCCAGACCACCCATCTGCGTCAGACCGACTTCATCGTCCGTACCGACTATGACGTGCTGACCACCCGCTGCGTGGACGAGGGCATCGAGGAAGTCGTCCTCCGCTGGAAGGACTTCTGGTACAGCCAGACCGGCGGCGACCTGTGCTCCTACGGCCCCGAGGGCGTGTCCTACAAGTGGGTTGCCCAGGACGACGGCTCCGAGACCCTCGAGTGGATCTACGAGGAGACCGGCATCATCGAGAAGGGCACCGACAAGGACTTCTGGACCGTGTATCCGCTGTTCAAGCTGCACAACTGGGGCTACCTGCGTGACTCCACCGCTTACGAGATGCAGCCCGAAGTCTGGCAGTGCATCAGCACCTGGGGCGAGGACGGCCATGACTGGTTCATGCCGCTGATCACCGAGACCGCTGAGGAATCCGCCGAGCTGGCCCGCATCATGACCGACATCAACACCTATCGTCAGGAAATGACCTTCAAGTTCATCACCGGACAGGAATCCCTCGACAACTTCGACGCTTATGTGGCTCAGATCGAGAGCCAGGGCATCGAGGACGCCATCGAAATCGAGCAGGCTGCGCTGGATCGCTACAACGCCCGCTAATCCCGGAACCGCGTTATGAACTGACGCAAGGCGAGGCATCGTCTCGCCTTGCGTTTTTCAATGGGGAACGCCATGCGGCGGCCACGCCCAAAGGCGCGTTTTTAAGGCACAATCTCGTACGATAGGAGTGGACTGATTATGACGGCAGCGGCCAAGCCGACGCCCGGACTGGGCATGTCGGACTGGAAAAGAGTCCTGATCATCGTCCTGTGCATCGCTACGCTCCTGAGCTGTCTGTTTCTGGTTCAGGTGAACGCCGTCCAGCGTAAGACGGAAGAAGCACAGGCGCTCACTGGTTTTGATTTTCTGCTGGGGCATACGACGGGCAAATCCGAGGGTTCGCCCCATCCCCTGGTGATCGCGGTCATTCTGTTCGCGGTCTGGGGCATATGTACGGCGGCTTTTATGCCGGATAAATTCCTTTATTCGATACTCAGCGCCATTTTCCTGATGGCGGCCGTGTTCCTGCTGCGGTTTGACATCACCTATCAGGCCAAGGGTGAATTTGGCCTGGAAGCGGACAGCGTGAAGTTCGCCTTCGGGTGGATCCTCGCCATGATCCTGTCCGTCGCCACGTTCGCCGCCGTCATCTGGCGCAAGACGGAGCGCTCGGTCGTCCTGAAGAAAAAGGAGCTCGACCGCATTTACGCCAGCGCCAACATTCCCGGCGGCTATAAGGTGGAAACCTGGGGACAGATCGTCCGCCGCGACTTCAAAAAACACTGGCGCATTTACGCGCTGATCGTGCCGGCGCTGATTTTCTACATCGTCTGGTGCTACGGCCCGATGTACGGCATCATCATCGCCTTTAACGATTTCAAGCCCAAGAGGGGCATCCTGGGCAGCGAATGGGTGGGCCTGCAGTGGTTCCGCGACTTCTTCCGCAGCGCCTACGCGTACCGCACGATCCGCAACACCCTGTTCATCAGCTTTTATAACCTGCTGTTCGGCTTCCCGGCGCCGATCATTCTGGCGCTGATGCTGAACGAAATGCGCTCGATGAAGTACAAGCGCACAGTGCAGACTATCACCTATATGCCGTACTTCATCTCTCTGGTCGTGCTCTGCGGTATTCTGAAGGACTTCTGTTCCACGTCGGGACTCTTTGCCGACGTGCAGAAGCTGCTCGGCGTCGAGAGCCCTGTGAACCTCCTGGGCGACGCGAAGTATTTCCGCTCCGTATACGTCGGGTCGGAGATCTGGCAGCGCCTGGGCTGGGACTCCATCATCTACCTGTCCGCGCTGGCGGGCATTGACCAGGAGCAGTACGAGGCGGCCACGATCGACGGCGCGGGCAAGTTCAAGCAGGTCATTCACGTGACGCTGCCGGGCATCCTGCCCACGATCTCGATCCTTCTGATCCTGCGCATCGGCGCGATGATGGGCGTCGGCTACGAGAAGATCATCCTCCTGTACAACGGCTTGACCTACGAGACGGCGGACGTCGTTTCGACCTACGTGTACCGCAAGGGCATCGAGGACGCGAACTTCTCCTTCTCCACGGCCGTCAACCTGTTTAACTCCGTCATCAACTTCCTGCTGGTGGTATTCGCCAATAAGATGAGCGCCGTACTCACCGAGAACAGTCTGTGGTAAAGGAGGGTTCGCTGTGGCAAACAAACTTATGACACGCGGCGAAAAAGCCTTTGCCGTGTTCAACTATGTATTTATGGCGCTGCTCTGCGTCATCTGTCTGTACCCGCTGTGGTACGTGTTCGTCTCGTCTGTGTCCGATCCGGTGCTTTTGTACGCGCAGCGCGGCATCCTGTTCTGGCCTCTGGGCCAGTGGAGCGGGAGGGGCTACCGCCTGGTCATGGAGAACCCGAACATTCCCACGGGCTTTCTGAACACCCTGATCTACATGGGCGTCGGTACCGTGCTCAACATGGGCCTGACCACCATGGCGGCCTATGGCCTGAGCCGCAAGGGCTGCTACTGGAACGGCTTCATCATGAAGTTCATCGCCTTTACGATGTACTTCGCCGGCGGCCTGATTCCCTTCTACCTGATGGTGAAGAACATGGGCCTTCTGGACACCTACGCGGGCATCATCCTGCCCGTCGGCGTCAACACGTGGAACCTGATCGTCATGCGGACGTCCTTCGCCGGCATACCGGATTCTCTGGAGGAATCCGCGCATCTGGACGGCGCCAACGACTGGACGATCCTCTGGCGCATCTTCTTCCCGCTGGCGCAGGCCACGGTGGCGGTCATCGCCCTGTTCTACGCCGTTTACTGGTGGAATAACTGGTTCAACCCGTCCATCTTCCTGTCCTCGAAGAGCAAGTACCCGCTGCAGCTGGTCCTGCGCGAGATCCTGCTCAAGAACGATACGTCCTCAATGACGCAGGTCGGCTCCGTCGGACAGAGCCAGCAGGAGCAGTACCGCATGCTGGTCAAGTACTGCACGATCATCGTGGCCACCGTGCCGATCCTCGTGGTGTACCCCTTCCTGCAGAAGTACTTCGTCAAGGGCGTCATGGTGGGCTCCATCAAGGGATAATGGCATTTCATCGTGCTATAAAGCGCCGGGCCGCGTCTTGCGCCGGCGCTTTGATTTTGCCCAAATGGGACAAAAGCGGCAAATGATAGACGAATTTCGAAAAAGTCATTCCGAAAAACGTTGACATGGGCAGATCGTTGGTGTAAATAGATAATCGAAGATAAAAACGGAGGAAATGGCGCATGGATGAGAAGATTCGTCAGGTCTACGAGACCTGGGTGAAAAACGCGGTGTTCGACGAGGATGTTGCGCGGGAGCTTGCGGACATGTCGGGGGACGAGGCTCGGATCGAGGACGCCTTTTACAGGGACCTGGCCTTCGGGACGGGCGGCCTGCGCGGCGTGATCGGGGCGGGCACCAATCGGATGAACGTGTACACCGTGGCGAAGGCGTCGCGCGGGCTGGGCGAGTACGTCCTGCGCCACGCCGCAAAGACGCCGTCCATCGCCGTGTCGTACGACAGCCGGATCAAGTCGGACCTGTTCAGCCGGGTCGCGTCGGCGGTGTTCGCGTCCATGGGGATTCACGTACACCTGTATCCGCGGCTCATGCCGACGCCGTGCCTGAGCTATGCCGTGCGCGCCCTTGGCTGCGACGCGGGTGTCATGGTCACGGCGAGCCACAACCCCAGCAGATACAACGGCTATAAGGTCTATGGGCCGGATGGCTGCCAGATCACGATCGAAGCAGCTGACGAGATCCTGAACGAGATCGAGAGCGTCGATCCATTCGGCGCGCCGATCCCGGACTTTGACGAATACATCCGCAGGGGCGACGTCGAGTATATTCCGCAGAGCGTCTACGACGCCTTCCGGGAAGAGGTGCGCGGGCAGTCCGTCCTGTTTGGGGACGAGGTTGACCGCGATGTGGCCATAGTCTACAGCCCGCTGAACGGCACCGGCCTGATTCCTGTGACGGACACCCTGCGAGAGGCGGGCTTTGGCAGCATCACCGTGGTGAAGGAGCAGGAGCAGCCGGACGGGAACTTCCCCACATGCCCGTATCCGAACCCCGAGATTCGTGAGGCCATGCAGAAGGGCATTGAGACGTGTCAGCGCGTGGGAGCCGACCTTCTGCTGGCCACCGACCCGGACTGCGACCGCTGCGGCATCGCCGTCAGAAACGACGAGGGCGACTATACCCTCCTGACAGGGAACGAGACAGGCCTTCTCATGCTGGACTATATCTGTTCCCAACGGACGAAGCACCATAAAATGCCCGTGGATCCCGTCTTTGTCAAGACCATCGTCACCATGGATCTGGCGGAGCGGATCGCCGACTCTTACGGCGTCAGGACAGTCAACGTGCTGACGGGGTTTAAGTTCATCGGCGAGCAGATCGCCCTGCTGGAAAAGGCGGGACATCCGGAATCCTATATCTGCGGATTTGAGGAGTCCTACGGCTACCTTACGGGCAGCTACGTGCGGGATAAGGACGCGGTGGACGCGGCGCTGATGATCTGCGAGATGTTCGCTTATTACAAGAGCCGGGGCGTCAGCCTGCTTGAAAAGCTGGCAGAGATATACAGAGACTACGGCTACTGCCTCAATACGCTGCACAGCTACGAATTCAGCGGCAGCGCGGGCATGGCGCGGATGGGTGAGATCATGGACGGCCTGCGCGCGGGCTTTGACGAGATCGGCGGGCTGAAGGTCACCGCCGTCTCGGACTTCAGCGAGGGGATCGACGGACTGCCGAAGTCCGACGTGCTCAAGTATCGCCTGGAGGGCGGGTCGTCCGTGGTGGTGAGGCCCTCCGGCACGGAGCCCAAGCTCAAGCTGTACCTGTCCGTGAGCGCGAAGGACCGCGGCGCGGCGGAGGCGGTCGAAAAGAAACTGGCCGCGGCGTTCGCGGCCAGGATCGGATAAACGCATATGACAGTGGAGCCGGCGCCAACAAGACGCCGGCTCTCATCATTTACGACGGCTTCGCTGCATGATGCTGACGATCATAAAGGTCATCGCTCCGGCGCAGAGGAGAAACACAAACAATGTCTGAAGGGGGTTCTTGTTGTAGAAGGGTACCAGGTTCATCATATTAGCGAAGAGGATCACGTCCGTGATGACGACGACGGCCGCCTTATTGCAGCGCTCCAAATACGGCCTGAGCGGGCGCGCCCGGATGAGGAAGGGCAGAAACACCACCGACAGGCCAAATAACACGGACGATATCACCAGAAGAAAATCCGTGAACGTATAAGGCATCTGAAGGAAGCAGAAGAACAGGAGAACGATGAGACTCGCGGTAAAGGTCAGAAACGTCCAGAACAGCTTGTCCCGCTCGACCATCAGCGGCGTGACGATCAGCGATCCCAATACCGCGATGGATGACAGCACCACCAGGAAGATCAGGGGTGTGAAGGCGGGCACCGTCATCTCCAGGATGAGGCTGATGAGCACGGGCACCATCAAAATACAGGCGATGACCGAGCCCACGCGGGCTGAGCGGCGCTTAAAGCGCACGGCCTGCCGGTGGATGACCTCATCCTTCTCATAGTGCAGGTCGTCCTCCAGCTCGCTTTGGCGCAGGCGGCTGAGTACGCGCGCGCAGTCCGGGCAGGTCTTCAGGTGCGCCTCTACTACCTCGCGGCTGGTGGGGCTGCACACGTCGTCGGCGTACAGGGGCAGAAGGTCCCTGACGACATCGCATTCGCTTTTCATGAGTTGGTTTCCATCCTTTCCTGCAGTTTCAGCCGGGCGCGGTGGTACGTGACGCGCGCCCAGGCTTCGGTCTTGCCGAAGATCATGCCCACCTGGCGGAAGGAGAGCTCGCCGAAGACCCGCAGCCCGAACACCTCGCGGTATGGCTCCTCAAGCGCATGCAGCGCCATGTGGATCCGAAACGACGTGTCCCCGTCGATGGCGGCTTGCTCGGGGCCTCTTGCGCGATCTGGCAGCTCGGCGGGCATTTCAGCGGCGCGGCTCCGGCGGCGGCGTTCGTCCGTGAGGAGGTTTTTGGCGATGGCGCACAGCCAGGTCACCTCGTCAGACGCGCCGCGGAAGCTGTCTGCCTTGCGCAGCGCGCGGAAGAAGGTCTCCTGCGCAATCTCTTCGGCCAGGACGGGGTCGGCGGTCTGCGTCATGACGTAGGAATAGACCCGCATGTAGTGCGCGTCGTACAGCCGGTCGAATTCGTCGCCGTTCAAGCGCTGCCGCCTCCCCTCTGCCGTTTTCGCGAATTAGACGGGCGTGAGCCCGATTCGTTACAGGAATAGGATGTAAATTTGGCGTAAAAAGGCTGCCGCGGATCGATGCGCCGCGGCAGCCTTTGATGATGAATGGATTGAATCCCGAATTACTTGGTGGCCTCAGCGACAGCCACGGCCACGGCGACGGTTGCGCCGACCATGGGGTTGTTGCCCATGCCCAGGAAGCCCATCATTTCCACGTGAGCGGGAACGGAGGAGCTGCCGGCGAACTGGGCGTCGGAGTGCATGCGGCCCATGGTGTCGGTCATGCCGTAGGAGGCGGGGCCGGCGGCCATGTTGTCGGGATGCAGCGTACGGCCCGTGCCGCCGCCGCTGGCCACGGAGAAGTACTTCTTCCCGGCCTCGATGCGCTCCTTCTTGTAGGTGCCGGCCACGGGATGCTGGA
>JAFRLF010000056.1 GCA_017431365.1 Clostridia bacterium
CCGAGGACATAGTCCAGGCCTTCGAAGGCGGCGTCGGTGGCCTCCTGAATGACGAGGTCGCGGCCGGCGAAGGGGACCTTTTCGCCGGCGCTGCGGGCGCTGGCGAGGAGGCGGAGCTCGGCGATGGGAATCTGGTACTCTTCGAGGACTTTGCGCATTTCCTGGCCGACGGCGCCGGTGGCACCGAGGATACCGATTTTCAGGTTTTTCATGGTTGTACTCCTTCTTTATTCTCCCGTTAACTCGGGATAGAGATCTCTCCATTGAGGATTGTTTGTCTCTATTACTTTATTTTTACGCTTTCGATTCCATGATTTTATTTGTTTTTCGCGCTCAATTGCAGAATGAATGTCTGTTGTTTCTTCAAAGTAAACCAGTTTATGAACATTGTATCTGGCTGTAAAGCTCTCGGGAAGAACGTTGTTGCGATGCTCGTACACACGGCGGATCAGGTCGTTGGTGACACCGGTGTAGAGGGTGGTATTCGTGCTGTTGGAGAGGAGATACACGTAATACATGGTTACCTCGAAGGGAAACGATTATAAAGGGAACGGATTGCGCTAAAGCACTAGCTGCGCGTCGCCATACCAGTGACATCGGTCACTGGCTCGCAATGACAATTAAGTAAAATCCAGCGTACTAGTTTAAGCTGTCATAAGGAATGCGTTTTAATAATTTCTCAGCGCCGAAGCTGTCGTAGAGGACGCGGATGGCTTTTTCATACTGGTCGTTTTCAACGCCGACGGTAATGGCGAGCTCGTCGGCACCCTGGGCAATGGTGCGGATGTTGACACCGGCGTCGCCGAGGGCACGGAACAGGCGGCCGGAAACGCCGGGCCGGCTGCTCATCTTGCGGCCGACCGCAGAGACCATGGCGATGCCCTCACGCAGCTCCACATCGTCCGGGCGGCAGCTTTTGCGGATTTCCGCGATGATGTCATAGACCGCGTCGCCCAGAGCGGCGGTGGAGGACACCAGGGCGAAGGAATCCAGGCCGAGGGTGATGTGCTCAACGGCGACCTTGTAGCGGTCAAAGACCTCGAGGGCCTGGCGGAGGCTGTGGCTGAGGGTCATGCCGTGTTTGTAGACGGTCATGATGGTGAAGTTCTTCCGGCCGGCAATGCCGGTGATGAAACGGTCGCCGGTGTCGGCTTCCTCGGCGCTTTCGACGATCAGAGTGCCAGGGTCCGAGGGGCGGTTGGTGTTGCGGATGTTCAGGGGGATGCCCTTGTCTTTGACAGGCTGGACCGACTCCTCATGCAGGACGGAGGCGCCCATGTAGGCGAGCTCACGGAGCTCGGCGAAGGTGATCTTCGCGATGGGGGCGGGGTTCGGGACGATGCGGGGATCCGCCATGAGGATGCCGGAGACGTCCGTCCAG
This sequence comes from Clostridia bacterium, assembly GCA_017431365.1. Classification (GTDB taxonomy): domain Bacteria; phylum Bacillota; class Clostridia; order Christensenellales; family Aristaeellaceae; genus Firm-10. The sequence continues at coordinate 1,382 of JAFRLF010000056.1, forward strand.
TTTTCATACACGTCGGCGTTGACGGCGGCGGCCGCGATGGCACCGGTAATGTCACTGCCGCCACGGGACATGACACGGAGACGGCCGGTCGGGAGCTGGCCGTAGAAGCCGGGAATGACGATGCGGCCATAGCGCTCCAGGGCGCCGGCAATGGCGGCGTCGGTTGTCTCGCGGTCAAGGGTGCCGTCGAGAGCGAAGAAGATGCAGTCAGCGGCGTCGACAAAGGCGTAGCCCAGATAGGAGGCAAGGAGCTTTGAGGTGAAGTACTCGCCGCGGGAGACGATTTCATCGACAGAGGTGTCCTTGCTGAGGCGGCGGCGGAAGGCGGCGAGCTCCGGGGCGATGTCCAGGGGGATGTCCAGCTCGTCCCGGATACCCAGGAGGCGGGCTTCGACGGTCTGGAGAATGTCCTCACAGGAGACACCGTAGGTCAGGTGGGCGTGAATGAGATAGAGGAGGTCCGTCATTTTATGGTCGTCGCCGCTGCGCTTGCCGGCGGCGGAGGCCACCACGATGCGGCGGCTTTCATCGGCCTCGACAATGGCGCGGACCTTTTTAAACTGTTCGGCGCCGGCGACGGAGGAGCCGCCGAACTTTGCGACTTTCAGCATGCTCAGGCCTCCCGCACGGCGGCGAAGAAGACAGAGTCCCCGTTGCGGCGCAGGGCCGCGGCAACCGCGTGCATCTGGCTGACGCTGACGGGTTCCGTCAGGACGCGGAGAACCCCGCCTTCCTGAGAGAGCACTTCCCGGACGGGGAGGGCTTCGGCGTCAAAGTCCGGCAGG
>JAFRLF010000057.1 GCA_017431365.1 Clostridia bacterium
CAACGCGCACAAGCCTTCCCCTTGAAGCCTTCCCTGTGGGGAAGGCCTGTGTTTGTCTCGCGGCCACTGGATTATTTGCAAAGAAGGAATTTGTCATGACAACAGACATCGTCATCGTCGGCGCGGGTCCAGCCGGCATATTCACCGCCCTTGAAATGATCCGCAAGGGAACGAAAAAGCACATCGTCATCGTGGAAAAGGGTCAGCCTATCGAGAAAAGAGCCTGCCCCAAGAGCAAGACGGGCCGCTGCATGAACTGCAAGCCCTACTGCCACATAACGACCGGTTTTTCCGGCGCAGGGGCCTTCTCGGACGGCAAGCTCTCTCTGAGCTGCGAGGTTGGCGGCGACCTGCCCCAGCTGATCGGCGAGGATCTGGCGCAGCAGACGATCGACTATACGGATAAAATCTACCTCGAATTCGGCGCCGACACCCATGTCGAAGGCGTCAGCGACGCCGAGGCCGTGCGCGGCATCCGCAAGCGCGCGATACAGGCCGGTCTCAAGCTGGTGGATTGCCCCATCCGTCATATGGGAACGGAAAAGGCGCACGACATCTACGCGGGTATCGAACAGTCCCTTCTGAACAGCGGGGTGGATATCCTGTTCGGTTTCGAGTGCGTCAACCTTCTGCTGGAAGGCGCCGTGTGCAAGGGCGTTACCGTCGCCCGACCGGACGGGCGCGACGAGATGGCCATCGAGGCCGCGCACACGGTCATCGCCACGGGCCGCCGCGGCGCGGACTGGCTGGAAAAGATCTGCGCCGAGCACAACATCGCCCATCAGCCCGGAACGGTGGACATCGGCGTCCGCGTGGAAGTGCGCAACGAGATCATGGAGCAGGTCAACGAGGTGCTGTATGAGTCCAAGTTGATCGGCTATCCCAATCCCTTCCGGAACAAGGTGCGCACGTTCTGCCAGAACCCGGGCGGCTTCGTCAGTCAGGAAAACTATGACGACGATCTCGCCGTCGTGAACGGCCATTCGTACAAGGAAATCAAATCCGACAACACGAACCTGGCCATTCTGTGCAGCCACAACTTCAATCATCCGTTCAATCAGCCCATCGCCTACGCGCAGAAGATCGGCGAGCTGACCAACATGCTGGGCGCGGGGCACATCCTTGTGCAGCGATACGGCGACATTCTGGACGGAAAGCGCACCTGGCAGAAAGAGCTGTCCCAATCCAACGTCAGGCCCACGCTGCCCGACGCCGTGGCGGGCGACATCACCGCCGCCATGCCCTATCGGGCGATGGTGAACATCATCAATTTCATCCAGGCCGTGGATCAGGTAGTACCGGGGTTCGCCTCACCGGAGACGCTTCTGTACTCGCCCGAGCTCAAGTTTTACTCCAACCGCGTCCGCATGGACGAAAAATTCGACACGTCCGTTCAGGGCCTTCACTGCCTGGGCGACTCTTCCGGTTGGACGCGCGGGCTCATGATGGCTTCGATCATGGGCGTGCTCATGGGGCGGATTCTGGCGTAGGCACGTATGAACTCAGAGACGACGAAGGCTATACGTATTCAGACAAGTTGTCGTTTTATGTGCTTGATCTGACGGCGATTAACAAAGCAACCGAAGAAGAAAAAAAGCAGGGGCTCGTGGAATGGGCTAATGCGTTCAGAGCACGCAGCTGGCAGGAGTTTCGGCAGATTGAGAATTCCGGTGTAAAGGAGGTTGCCAGAACGATGGAGTTTATTTTAAGCAAGCCAACAGAGCGTCAATTACTCTGGGACAGAAAGATGGCTCAAATGGACTATGACAGTCAAATGTCCTCAGCCAGAAAGCAGGGTCTCGACGAAGGCCGGGCTGAGGGCCGGGCTGAAGGCCGCGCTGAAGGTCGGGCTGAAGGCCGCACTGAAGGAGAGGCCCGTCTGTCAAAGCTCATGGGTATTCTACTGAAGGAAGGCCGTTCTGACGACGCAATGAAAGCCGTATCTGATCCCGATTACCGAAAGAAACTGTATAATCAATTTGGCATAGTTTAAACACAGACGACTGCCGCAGGCCGTATAAGCCCGCGGCAGTCATTTTTATATCTTTGCCTTCACTCGTGCGCTTTGCGTCAGAGCGCGACCTTGACCATCCAGATGGCGTTATGTCCCATGGGCACGGTCACCTCGCAGCCGCTGACATCCAGGGGCTTCTGATACCCGCTCTCGCTGAGGTCGGTGAGGCAAGCGCCCTTCACAGGCGCGGCGAAGCGCAGCACCGCGGTTCCGTCCAGACCCGCAGTCTCGAAACCGCGCACCGTGATCACGCCCTCGCACGCGCTCACGGACGTCACGGCGGCGTTGCCGGCAACGAGTTCCACAAGCCCGTCGGTCGTGGGCAGCGCGCCTTCGTGGACGTTGCCGGGCACGTAGAAGAGAGCGTGGTTCACATCGTCCGTCACGGCGGTCTGAGAGCCAGCCTCGCCGTCAGTCAGGCCCAGCCAGAGAGTAATGTTGTGGATGCCGCGCTCGGGGTACGGATCGGGGCTCGTCGCGCTGTTGATCAGCGTCACCGACAGGCTGTCCGCCTCGCCGCGATAGCCGTACTTGCTGTCGCTGACCAGCACCAGGGCGCTGCCGTCCTCGACGCAGGCCGCGCCGCTGCCGATGCCGGGCACATCGTTGTTGAGGGCGCCGCGCTGAATGGTGCCCTGAGGAATGATATAATTGAACTTCCCAGTTGCGCCGCAGACCGGCACTTTATAGGTCAGCACCGGAATCGTGTCCTCGCCCTGCTCCTGCCAGTCGGCCTTGATCTTCACCTCAAGAGCTCGGCTCCCGGCCTTCAGGGCGTAAGTCACAGTGATTTGTGTTGGCACACGGCATCCGCCCTCCACGCTGAATACGGCTTCAGCCGTTTTCAGCAGGTCGCCCTGCCTGCGTGGCGCGCGCAGCTCGACGCACTTTTCGACGGGTATATCCCGGATCGTGCGGCCGATGTTCCACGCGTTGGAGGAACGCTTTTCCGTCTGCAAAAACTCCAGGCCCGCCGTCTGCCCGCAGGCGATGTAGTCGCGCCCCGTACCGAGATCGATCAGGGATTTCACACGGCCGCTGTGGCGGTCGATAACGGCGCTCACGTACTCATTCTGAAGGACGACGTCGTCGTACATGCGCGCGATCTGCTCCCCGCTCTGCAGATAGACCGGGTAATTCTCCGCTTCACGCTGCCGCAGCACCAGCGTGGTATATCCCGTAGCCGGCACCGTCACTTGCGCAAGGACGCGGACATAGCGGTGATCCCAGTAACGCTGATAATCCCAATCCACCATCTGGAAGGGGATCTCACGACCCTCGGCGTCCTGAATGTGAACGCGTCTGAGATCGCCCGTGTAGTCCCACACCGTCAGCTCAACGACGCCGGTGCGCTTCACGGGCAGGGTGTTGAACACGTGGAACACGCGCAGGAGGCCCGTCCCTCGCTCAGCCGCCGGTACGCCGACGAAATTCTCTATCCCGTAGCCCACGCCGGCGCCTTCGGACTGGCTGTCATAATTCTGAGCCGAGGGCTTTTCCCAGGGCTTTACGTCCCTGAGAACGGGCATGCTGGCGGTATTGATCCCCTTGGACAGGGCGAGCATGGCCTTTTCGTGCTGCGTGTTGGTGACGGCCGCCGTGGTCTGATAAAGGCCCATGGCGTGCTCGCGGGAATCCTGCACGCAGGAACCGGTGAGAATGTCGTGGAAGTGCGTAAACAGCACGTCGCGCCAGGCCCATTCCAGCTGCCCCCGCGCGAGGCGGTAATCCGTGTTCTTCTCAGCGAGAGCGACCAGCGCTTCCACGTCGTAAAGGGCGGCTTCGGCGCGGCGGTTGCCCCGCTTTATGCGGCTCTGCGTGGTGTAGCATCCGGGCGCGAAGAAGTTGAGCTCCTCGTCTACCACAGGCAGAGTGTCGCGGATGGCCTCGGCCTCTTTGAAATAGCAGCGAAGTCCGCCGAACTCGATGGTCGGATAGATGGGCCAGGTCATCATATCGATGGCGCGCTCCACGTCACGGCGGGTCGGTCCGCCGCCGTGGTCACCCACGCCGTAGACCACCATGCCACACTTGAGGCCGGAAGACTGCTTCACCACGTCCATGAGCCCCACGGCCATCTGCGGCGTGATGGCCGCGTTGTACCAGTTGGCCTCGCGCAGAACCATGATCTCGTGGCCCGAAGCGGCGCGGTAGCGGTACAGCAGGTCCTTCCGGGCGTTGCCGCGGCAGTGATACATGTATTTGACGCCGCCGAACGCGTCGATCTCGGGAACGGTCAGCGCGTGGCCGAAGGTGTCCGGCACGAAGTCCAGATCAAAATCCTTCACGCCCCAGACGTCGCGCAGATAGCTCCTCGTCAGCTCTATGTGATGCAGGAGCGATTCGCCGGAGGGCATGTTCTTGTCCGGCTCGACCCAGTTGGTCGCCGCAACTTCCCAGCGTCCCTCGGCAATGCGCGCCTTGATGCGCTCCATGAGCTCGGAGTCGTACTGCTCGACGATCCTGTACACCGATCCCTGAGACTGGGTAAACGTAAAGCCGGGGTACTCGTCCATGATGTTGCAGATGGAGCGGAATGTCGCCAGCGTGGCGGCTACCGTCTCCTGATAGCTCCACATCCAGTTCATGTCGATGTGGGCGTGTCCCGTGAGGAAGAGCTTGTAGCTCCTGCACAGATCCTTCATCGGCATGAGCGTTTCTTCCGCCGCGGCACAGGCGCCGTCCGTGAGGACGCCGTCGCGCTTCAGGCTCTCCTGCAGGCCGTCCAGCGCGGCGTTGAGCTCCGCGGCATACGCGCCATCGTTCGCCTCGCAGACATGCAGGGCGTATTCCAGTTCCGCCAGGATCCGGCGGTTCATCCGGCTCGGCGGCGTGATGTGAAAGACCTCTTCTTCGGGCATGCCGAAGGAAAACTCGAAGTGCTGCTTCTCTCGGTTGCCGCCGACCGCGGACTTCACCCGGGTCAGCTTCTCGGCCAGGTTCTTGTCGAATGCCATGATGATCCTTGTCCCCCTTTTACCGTTATCGTCTGTATGATGCGACATACCGTCGAAACACCCTGTTATTCCTGCTTTTCCGCCGTAATCGTGACGGCCCGCGCGCCGCTGCGGTAGGTGAACCGCCCGGTGCCAGAAGCTTCATCAAAATCGAAGGCCACGTCCACCGCCGCCCCTGTCTCGTCGACAGCCGTCACAGAGCCCACGCCAAAGGGCAGCATGACACGTATGTGCGCAAGCACCCGGTCCGCCGCCTTGACCTTCATCGTCAGGCCGCGCTCCCCCGCGCTCATGTCAATGACCCGCGCCGCCGTGGCGACGACGGCGGCCATACCGTGCGGATAAGCCGTCAGATCCGCAAGGATCGCGCCTTCGTCCGGACGCACTGTTTTCTTCCGGACGACCGGGAAGCCGTCCTCCATCAGGTCGGCATACAGGCCCTCGAAGACCTTTCCCGCATCGTTCACGCTCTCGTCCATGACCTGACAGATCACATAGGGGCCGCGCCGGAGCGTAATGTCGTTGCGATACGTCCAGTCAAGGCCCCGCCCGGTCAGAACCGTCCTGACCTTTTCACGCCACGCGTCCGAACGGGCCTTGTCCAGGCAGAAGAGAGCCGGTGTCTGCCGCACGACAGCGACCACCCCTTCTCCCACAGCGTATTCGCCATCGGGCGCATTCCTGTCGAGGCCGAGCGCCTCGAACAGGTGCTGAGCGGGGTCGTCGTAGCCCGCCTCGCGCCACCAGGAGCGAATGCCGTGGAACGGGTCGCTCCCGTCGCCCACATAGATGAGCGTGCCGCCCTCGCGGACCCACGCGCTCAACGCGGTATTGATGTCCGGGGCGACGGGTTTCATGAACTCGTAGCTCAGAATGGCGAAGCGCAATCCCTTCAGGTATCCGGGGAAACGGCGCACATTGTCCAGCTGCACAGGCCTCACCGGCAGCCCGTATTTGAGCAGCGGCAGGCTGAGCCCGTAAAACTGCGGGAAGGCCATGCTCGTCACAAAACTGTTGAGTGCCGCCGGGTTCTCCTGAAGATCGCTCATGAGAGCCCTGGACCTCCCGACCCGTTCGGCAACGGCCGGATCGCGAATGTCGTCGGAATTCTTGATCTTCACGTCTCTGCCCTTTTCGGCAAAGGCGGGGTCCGTGGGCACGGTGTCCGGGTACGTGCGCTCGTAGAGTCCCGTATCGGACATAAACACGCCAACGGGCTCCATGCCCGCCTCAAAGGCGTAATCCGGCCTGTCCATATCCCCGAAGAGCTGGAACATGCTGCTCAGGAACGTGCGATAGTCGTCGGGAATGGGCTTCGACTCCGGCAGGGTAAAGCTGGTCTCATCCTTTTCGGCGATGCGGGGCTGATAACGCGGATACTTCCCCTCGAAGACGCGCGTCGGCCAGGGACAGATCTCGTAATGCCAGACCTCCGGGTTGAGCAGGGAGGCGACGGCCGTCTTCTGGTAGTTGTAGCGGTAATTCTCCCACGTATAGGAGGGAAGATCCTCGATCGGGTCGTTCAAAAACCACATCCGACGCCCTGTCCCGCGCGCCAGCTCCTGCATGACGCCGTACTCGAGAAACGCCGTCTCGAAGGTGCGCTCGCGGTACACGCCCTCGTAGACATTGGCCTCGCGGCTCGTGCCCGTCCAGATCTGAGCGATGTATCCGTCAACGGTATCCAGTCCGATCAGCGCGGCCTCCGGGCTCATGATCTTCCAGGTCGTGTAGTTGATCAGGCTGTGCGTGGGCACGTAAAAGCGCAGATCCCGCCCATAGACGGCTTTGGCATACTCCTTGACCGACTGGCTGACGCGGCTCAACGCCCTCGTGTACAGCTCCGCCTTGAGCTGAGCCGTCCGGTAGTGGGCGTCCACGCTCGCGTGCTGCGGCACAAACGGCTCCCTGTAGCGGATCTCGTACTCCCGCTTGAAGGCTTCCGAATATCCGCCGTAATCCCAAAATTCGGGCTCCTCCATATGGATGGCCTCGACCCCCGCGTCGACAGCCACCTTCAACCTCTGGGTCAGGTAGTCGGAAAAGGCCACCGTGGGCACCATGTACGGCACCGTCGGCCCGTGTATGATGTCCCTGCCGTCACGGGCCTTCTGGCCCTCGTCCCAGTGTTTTCGGCCGTCCCACTTGCCGTCAAGGTAGTCCTGATACTGTCCCCAGGCGATCCCCGTCATCAGATGAACGACATACCCCGCCTCGCGGTAGGCCCGGACGCGCTCGGGCATGGTGTCGTCCACGCCGTAGACCATAACAAAATCGCACTGCAGATCTATGCTGGGACGAAAGGGACGCCCCTCCTGATAGCCGGTCAGTTCTTCTCTGTTGCTTCGGATGTACGCCATATCGGAAAAGCCTCCGTCGTCGGTGTTGACTGATGATAAACGGCGGGCAGGCGTCACACGCCTGCCCGCCCGTATGGGCTCAGCTTGTGCCTGCTGGCAGACATTCGCCCATCAGCCCATGCGCGTAAGTTTATTAGTAGATGAAGTCGTCGCGGGTCGCGAACTGCTCTGTCAGGAAGTCAAGCAGCTGCTGGGTGCGAGGATCGGCCTTCACGTAGTCCTGATACTCGACCAGGATGGCGCGGGCTTCTTCTTCGGTCTCAGCAAAGTAGGCGCGCTTGACATAGCTGTCCTGCTTGTCGCTGTCCAGGACGTCCTGACCATACTCGTTGTAGCCCTCGAACAGGGACTGCACCGCGTTGATCGGGTAGCCAGGCAGCTTCTCCACGGGACGGACCTGCTTGTAAGCCTCGAGCTCGGGGATAGCGGCGTCCGCCTGGAAGGGCGTGGTCTCGCCGAACCACAGGGTGGTCTTGCGGGCTACGTAGAAGTCGTTGGACAGGTAGCCGATGCCGCGGGCGCGCAGTTCCTTGGCAACGCCGTCGGAATCCGTCTTATAGCGCTCGGTGAGCTCAGCGTTCATGCGGGGCTGGCCGGCCTCGTTGTACTCGAAGGTGTCGCCTTCGAAGCCGTAGGCGGTCAGAATCTGGCCTTCGGGGCTGTTGATGTAGTCCAGCCAGGTCAGAGCCGCTTCGATGTTCTTGCAGGAGGTGGGGAAGATCAGCACAGGAGAGCCGCTGCGGCCGTCAGCCTCGAGCTGAGCGGCGGGCTCGCCGCCCTTGAAGTTCAGGGGGCCGACGGGCACATAGCGCATCTCGGGGTTGGAGTCGTACAGGCCGGTCTGCTTGGTGGCGTTGATGGTCACGCCATACTGAGCGGTGGTGAACAGGGTGGTGCCGTTGCCGGTCTTCTCGTAGGCCAGGTCATCGTTGGTGGTGAAGCACTCCACGTCCAGGATGCCCTCGTTGACGAGCTTCCAGATGAACAGCTGCTCTTCAACCCAGTCCTCGGTCAGGATGTCCATGGTGACCTTGCCGTCCGCGTCAGCGGTGTAGGAGGTCAGCTTCTTCTCGTCGAAGTTGCCGCACAGGTTGCTCACGCCCCAGCCATTGTGATAGCTGCTGGCGATGATGCAATCGTTGCCGTTGACATCCTTGAAGCCGTATTCCTGAGCGGCCTTCATGAAGGCGTACAGGTCTTCGGTGGTCTTGACGGTGGTGGGGTCGATGCCCAGCGCGCCGGGCACGTCGCCGCGGACGAACACGCCGTAAGCCCAGTTGGTGATGTCAGCGTCGTCGCCGGCCACCTGACGGGGCAGGACGTAACGGGCGCCTTCGAAGATCGGATCATCGATGTCGTTCTCCAGGTACTTCAGGGAGACGACGCCCACGTCGTACGCGTCAGCGATGTTCGGATAGTTGGGAACCATGTCCTTGATGTCGATCAGACGGCCTTCGGTAGCGGCCTTCTTGATGACGCCGGTCTCTCCGCCGGTGCCGCCCCAGTAGGGAGCGTCGATGATGTCGGGCATGTCGCCGGAAGCGAACATCATGTTCAGCTTCTCGGTCTCGCTCATCATAATGCCTTCGATTTCAACGGTGACGCCGATCTTCTCGCGGATCGCGGTGGCAACATCGTTGTTGTACTGGTCGTCAGCGGTCTTGTAGCCGCCGTTCCAGCAGAAGAGCAGGCTCAGCTGAACGTCGTCAAATACCTTGTAGGTATTGCCGTCCTTGTCGGTGTAGACGTCGCCTTCGCCCAGAGCGAAGCTGGAGAAAGCCGTCAGCACCAGAGCCAGAGCCAGAACCAGAGTCAATAGCTTTTTCATGGTACTACTCCTTTCCAATAATGAGTTACTTATGCAAAGAGCGCGGGAGGCCAGCCTTCCCTGCCCTTGGCAAACAGTGTTAATCCGTCAACCCTTCACAGAACCGACCAGCGCGCCCTTCACGAAATACTTCTGCAGGAAGGGATAGACGATGACGATCGGCATGGTCAGGATCATGACGAAGGCCATCTGCAGCGACTGGGAGGTGTAAGTGTTCATCGCCTCGCGGGCGGATTCCTGCCCTTCCTTGATGCTCTGCGTGGCCGTGGCTTCAGCCAGGATCTTCTGAAGCAGCGTCGCCGCGGGGAAGAGCGACGTCTTCGACTGGTAGTACGCGCCGGTGAACCAGTCGTTCCACTTGCCCACGCCGATGAACAGCGCGACCGTGGCGAGAATGGGCTTCGATACGGGCAGATACACGTGAATGAAGATGCTCAGGTCATTGGCGCCGTCGATCTGCGCCGACTCGCGCAGCTCGTACGGCACGCCCGCGAAGTTCGTCCGCAGGAGGATGAAGTTGTAGAAGCTGTAAAACGACGGGAGCACGTACAGCCATATCGTGGAGTTGAGGCCCAGCGTGCGCAGCACCATGTAGTAGGGGATCATGCCGCCGCCGAAGATCGTGGTGAAATACCAGAAGAAGTTGAACGCCTGACGGCCGGGAAGCGTCTTCACGCACATGGCGTAGGCCACCAGCGCCGTCAGCAGCAGGCCGACCACGACGCCCGTGATCGTTATGAACACCGAAATCTGCAGCGAGGTGAATATCTGCTTGTCCTGGAAGGCCAGGCCGTAGTTTTCAAGCGTAAAGGCGCGGGGATACAGCCATACGCCGCCGCGCATGAAGTCGCGCCCCGTGTTGAGCGAAGCGATGAACACATACCAGAAAGGATAGAACGTCGCAAAGCCCAACAGCGTCAGAAACACATAATTGCATATCGTGAATACGCGGTAGCCCGTGTTGGCGCGGATCTTTGTGCCCGAGTATTCATTGATGACCTTGCCGGCCGCCGTTTTCTGTGACATGATCTTGTTCTCCCTCCAAATACATCATGAGTGTGTCCAGCGCCCTTACCAGAGGCCGACTTCGGCGTATTTCTGGGCCAGGGTATTGGTGGTGACCACCATGATCAGCGAGAACACCGACTTGAACAGGCCGATGGCCGTGGCCAATTCAAATTTGCCGTATTTCAGACCGGTCTGCAGGACGTAAGTGTCGAGGACCTGCGACATGGTCAGATTTGCCGGCTGCTGCAAAAGAAGGATCTGGTCGTAACCCGCGTTCAGAAGGCCGCCGACCGCCATGATGAACATGATGCCGATGGTCATCCTGATGCCGGGAATGGTGATGTGCCATACCTGCTGGCCATGGCTGGCACCGTCGATGACCGCGGCTTCATAGAGCTGAGTATCGACACCCGTGATGGCCGAGAGGTACACGATGGAGCCCCAGCCGACGTTCTTCCACAGATCCGAGAAAACGACCAGCGGCAGGAAGGCGTTCTTCAGGCCCATGATGAACACCGGCTCCATGCCCATCTGCTTGCGGATCTCATTGATGATGCCGCCGTAGGGCGTGAACAGCGTGCGCATCAGCGACACGACCACGACCCAAGAGACGAAGTTGGGCAGATAGGACACCGTCTGCACGACGCGCTTGAACTTGGCGTTGCGAACCTCGTTGAGCAGAAGCGCAAGGATGATGGGCGCCGGGAAGCAGATGACGAGCTTCAAAAGCGTGATGCGCAGCGTGTTTTTGATGGTGATCCAGAACTCCGGCGACGTCACGAAACTGCGGAACCATTTCATCCCCGCCCAGGGGCTGCCGTAAATGCCCAGATTGTACTTGTAATTCTTGAAGGCGAGCACGATGCCGCCCATCGGAACATAGCTGAAGATGATCAGCGATACAAAGCAGGGCAGAATGAACAGGTACAGCATCCAGTGCCGCTGTATGGCGAGCCAGAGCTGCTGACGTCGGCGCTGCTTGAGCCTTTTCTCATCCAACTGGAACGATGAATATTCCGCCTGTGCCATGGCACCACGCCCCTATCAAATAGTCTATGAGAACCATACATTCTAAAAATAACACTATAATCACCCTTTGTCAATAGAATCGAGCAGCTTTTGTTTACTGATTGGTGTTAATTAATATATTTTTTATGACATGATATGTTAATCTAACGGCACGCCGAGAGACAGCCCGTCGGAAGCGCCAGCCCCGCGTTGCCCGAAAGATAAATATGTGGTAGAATAACCGGGAAAACCTGAGCGCCGACGGCGCGGGAGGGAGACGCCATGCCCTTTACCATCGATCAGCTCCGGGCCATCGAGTCCCGGGACGAGAACCTTCTTCTCTCCGCGGCGGCCGGTTCGGGAAAGACCACCGTCCTCGTGGAGCGGGTACTGCGCCTCATCCGCGACGACGGGTGCGACATCGGTCGGATGCTCGTCGTCACCTTCACACGGGCCTCCGCCGCCGATATGCGCAAATCCCTGATCGCCGCCCTGGAAAAGGAAGCCGTCCTGCGGCCTGATTTGCCGCATCTGCGCGAGCAGGCGGAAAAGGCGACCACCGCCGGCATCAGCACGATACACGCCTTCTGCGGCGATCTGCTGCGCGAGCACTTCCACGCGGCGAACGTCGATCCGAACTACCGGATCCTGGAAACCGCCGAGGCCGACTTCCTGCTCGACAAGGCCCTGTACGACGGCATGAACGCCTGTTACGCCGCTATGGACGACGATCTCCATGCCCTGACGGACAACCGATCCCTCGAAAAGATCCGCGACCTGACGCTGAAGCTCTACCGGGCGGCGTTTAACCGTCCCGATCCGTTTGGCTGGATCGACGAGTCCGTGCGCCGCCTCGAAGAGGGCGAGGACATCTTTTCTCCTGTTCTGCTCGACGAGGCGCGCGTCTCCTTGCGTCAGGCCAGAGCCCTCGCCCTGCGGGCCAGGCGCTTGAGCGCGAGTACCAGGGCCCCCGACAAGCTCGAGCCCCTCGCCGAGGACGACCTGCGCGCCGTCGAGGGCCTTTTGTCCCTCGACTACGACGGGCTCGGCGCCGCGCTGTCGGGTTCCGTCTTCGGCCGCTGGCCGCGGATCAAGGACTGGAAAGAGGACCCCGACACGTTGATCTATTACGACGCGCGCTCCGCCATCAAGGACGCCGTCGGCGAGGCGAAAAAAGCCGTCTCCGTCGACCGCGCCTTGGCGCTCCAGGACATGCAGCCCCTCGGCTCGGAGCTTCGGGGGCTCGGACGGCTGGTGCGGAGCGTGGACGAGCGCTTCACTGCGCTCAAGGCCAGGCGCGGCGGCCTGACATATACCGATCTCGAGCATAGAGCCCTGCTCGCCCTCCAGAGCGAAGACGTGCGCTCGGCCCTCAGGGAGCGCTACACGCACATCCTGGTCGACGAGTATCAGGACGTCTCCGACATCCAGGAATCCATCCTCCAGGCCATCAGCCGGGAGAACAACGTCTTCTGCGTGGGAGACGTCAAGCAGAGCATATATCGCTTCCGAAACGCCGAGCCGGGACTGTTTCAATCCAAATACGAGCGGTATGACCGCGGCGAGGGCGGGCAGCTCGTCCTCCTCAGCCAGAACTTCCGCTCGCGGCAGAACGTGATCGACTTCATCAACGAAGTGTTTTCCCGGGTCATGCGCGGCGGAGACACTGAAATCACCTATGACGAAAGGGCCTTTCTGCGCCGCGGCGCGCCGTACGAGGGCGACGATCCCGCCGTGGAACTGACCCTCATCACCTCCGAGGGCGAAGAGAACGACGCCGGGACCGAGGACGAGCCCGACCCTGAGACGGCCGACCTCGGCAAGGCCGAGGCCGAAGCCCTCTGGGCGGCGGGACGCATCCGCGAGCTCGTCGGCACGCCGACATATGACGTGAAGGCCCGCGCCTTCAGGCCGCTCTGCTTTAGGGACATCGCCATCCTCACCCGCAAGGGGCGCAGCGTCATGCCCCTCGTCCAGCAGATTCTCGAGCGGGAGGGCATCCCCGCCTACGCTGACATATCCACTAGCTACGTCGAGGCGACCGAGGTCCGTCAGGCGCTGGCCCTGCTGAGTCTGTGCGACAACCCGGATCAGGACCTCTGCTGGCTCGCCGCCCTGCGCTCCCCCGCTGTCGGCCTGTCGAGCGTCGACCTGGCGGCGATCCGCGCCAACTGGCCGGAGGGCAGCTATTACCGTGCGATCCAGGCCTACGCCGAATCGCACGACGACGCGCTCTCCCAAAGGCTGGGATCGTTCATCGAACAGGTCGCCTCCTGGCGGCGGACGCGCCGTCACCTGCCTCTGCAAAGCTTCGTGCACAGCGTGCTGACGCAGTCGCGCCTTCTGCCCCTGGTGGGGGCCATGCGGGGCGGCGAACGGCGGCAGGCCAATCTCAACATGCTGTGCGACCGGGCGGCAGCCTATGAAAGGAACACCGGCGGCAGCCTGCACGCGTTCCTCGGCTACATGGACAGGCAGAAGCAGTCCGACGACGACGGCGAAGCCCACATCATAGACGAAAACGAAGACGTGGTGCGCATCATGACCACGCACAAGAGCAAGGGGCTGGAGTTTCAGGTCGTGTTCGGGCTGATGCTCGGCTCGAGCCTCAAGAGGACGCCCCCCTCCGGCGACCTGCTGACGCACCCCGCGCTCGGCCTCGGCATGAAGCACGCGGACAACGCGCTGGGCAGCCTGAGGGACACGCTGCCGCGCCGCGCCATCGCCTCGAAGAAGAAGGCCGAGTCCCTGGCCGAGGAAATGCGCATCCTGTACGTGCTGATGACCCGGGCCCGGGAACGTCTCATCCTCACGGCGAGCGTCGCGGACGCCGAAAAGACGCTGCGGCGCGTCGCGGCGAACATCGGGCTCGACACGCCCCCCGACACGGCGCTCGACATGCTGCTGCCGGCGGTCCTCCTCATGCCCGGTTCAGAGGCGCTGCGCGCCGTCGCCTTCGAGGGCGATCCCGCGGCGCCGGCGGTTATGGACGGCGCTTTCGTCCGCGCGGACATCGTCACGCGTTCCGCGCTGCGCCTGAGTGAAACGCAGACCGCCCTGGACCGCGCGTCCGTATTTGACCGCGCGGCGGACGCCGCGCCGGACAGGCGCTGGCTGAACGCCTTCCGCTGGCGCTACCCGCACGAAGACGACGTGTATCTGCCGCTGAAACTGACGGCCTCCGGCCTCAGCCGGGCGCTGGCGGGGCCCGGTCAGCTGCCGGACATCGTGCCGCGCCCCGCCTTCCTGCAGGAAGAGTCCGGCCGGCTCACCGGCGCCGAGCGGGGCACGGCCATGCACGACGCGCTGCAGCATATCGATTTCGACGCGCTGAGGCGCGTCCCCGCCGCCGCTCTGACCGAAACATGCAGGCAGCAACTCGACGCCATGCTCGCCCGCGGCCAGCTGACGGCCGCCCAGCGGGAGGCCGTGTCGCCCGGGACGGTCGCCCGGTTCTTCTCCTCGGGGGCGGGCGCTCGGATGCTGAAGGCTCAGGATATCCACCGCGAATGGATGTTCACCCTGGCCCTCTCCGCGAAGGAAGCGCTGAATCTTCCGTCTGACGAGAGCGTGCTCGTCCAGGGCGCCATCGACTGCTGCTTTGTCGAGGACGGGGGCTGGGTGCTCCTGGACTACAAGACCGACCGGGATGACGACGACGAATACCTGATCGGCCGCTACGCGCCGCAGCTGCGGCTGTATCGGCGCGCTCTGGAACAGATCACGGGGCGGCCCGTGCGGCAGGCGCTGCTCTGCCTCATACGCGCCGGACGCGAGATCGAGCTGCGCGCGTAAAAGATTAACGCGCACAGCCGAAGCTTAACGGCTCCCGCCCGTTTTCAAGGCGAGTGAAATCTGCTATAATTGTACTTTGTTCAGTTATGCGCAGGCGCGGTCCTCCGCGCGGAAAGGCCTCAATGTGTCTGAGAACAAAACCTTACTGAAGACCACCATGTCGGTGACGCTGATCATCTTCATCAGCAAGGCCGGCGGTTTCCTTCGCGAAATCATCATGACGGCCTATTACGGCGCGGGCATGGAGATGGACGCCTACAACATGGCGTACAGTCTGTTCTACATGCCGGTGCTGCTGTTCAACTCCTGCATCACCTCGACGCTGGTTCCGCTGTACGTCTCTCTTGCGCAGAACAAGCCCCGGCGACGGCTCGACGAGTTCTCCAGCCGCGTGATCAACCTGTACGGGCTCATGGGCATCGCCGTGTCGGTGCTGATGTTTATCTTCGCCAGGCCGCTCGTGAGGCTGACGGGACAGGGCTTCGACCCGGGGAAACAGGATCTGACGGTACAGCTTTTGAGACTGATGCTGCCGGCGCTGGCGTTCATCGTCGTCAGCATCATACTGGCGTCCATCCTGAACGCGCGGCAAAAGTACATGGCCGCGCAGCTGACAGGCTTTCCGCTCACCATCGCGCTGCTGATCGCCACGATCGGGTTTTCCGACACGGCGGGGATCCGCGCGCTGGCCGTGGGCGTGTTCGTCTCAGGCGTGCTGCAGGCGGCCATCCTCCTCCCCTTTCTGCGGAAAGAGCTGCGCTATAAGCCGAGCTTCAATTTCGCGGACGAAACGCTTAAACGCATGGTGGTGCTGGCCGCGCCGGCCGTGCTCAGCATGGCGGTCAACGAATTGAACCACATGATCGACAAGATGCTCGCCTCCGGCCTGCCTGAAGGGCATCTGAGCTGCATGAACCTGGCCTTCAGGCTGATCACCTTCCTGACGGGGGTGGTGCTCGTGCCGCTGGAGACCATCAACTTCTCGCGTATGAGCATAAAGACCGCCAGCCATGACAAGGAGGGCGTGGGCAAAATCGTCACGCAGAGCGCGGAACTCGTGGCGCTGATCAT
The DNA here is from genome assembly GCA_017431365.1 of Clostridia bacterium. GTDB lineage: Bacteria > Bacillota > Clostridia > Christensenellales > Aristaeellaceae > Firm-10. Next base: position 16,042 of record JAFRLF010000057.1, read on the forward strand.
CTTCCCCATCATCGCCGTGGGCGCCATCATGTCCAGGGACGTAATCCGCCTTGCGTACATGCACGGCCGGTTCAACGAGGCCTCGGTGGGCGTGTCCGCCGTGGCGCTGACGTTCTACATCAGAGGCGTGTACGCCTTCGGAATGAGGGACATCCTGAACCGCGCCTTCCACGCCTGTCAGGACACGCGCACGCCGATGGTCAATTCCGTCATCACCATGGTGCTGAACATCGCGCTCAACATCGTGCTCGTCCGGGTCATGGGCGTGGGCGGCCTGGCGCTGGCGACGTCCATCGCCGCGAGCGTGGGCGTATTGCTGCTTCTGACGCTTCTGCGGCGCAGGATCGGTCCGCTCGGCGGTCTGCCGGCGCTTCGGCAGCTGGGGCTCATCGCCGTGGCCACGGCGGCCGCGGGCGCGGTGTGCTGGGCGTTCAACCGCTTCTGCCCGCCGGCGCACACGAGCCCTGAATCGCTTCTGCGGCTGGTTATAGGAACGGGGCTGTCGCTCTTGGTCTACGCTGGCGCGGCCGTCTTTCTGAAGGTCGAACAGGTCGCCGAGGTCCGAAAACTGATCCGCTCGAAGCTCAGGAGAAGGGCGGGCTGAGCACGCCGCGCCGGGCAAACGGGTTTCAGACGATAAGAAAAATGCCGATTTCGGAATTTTTAGTCCGTTTTGACGAAAATATTCCGAAACCGGCATTTTTTGTTGACATATGCACAGTGACTTTGTATCATTTACGAAGAGAGGAGGTATGATCTGTGATAGTCGAACGTCACGAGTATCTGTCGCTGTTGCAGAAATGGAAAGACGAAAAGGTCATCAAGGTCGTCACCGGCTTGCGGCGCTGTGGAAAATCCACGCTGCTTGCGATGTTTCAGGAACAACTACTGCTCAGCGGTACAGAAAAAGAACAGATCATTTCCATCAACTTCGAGGATCTGCAATATGAAGCGCTCACTGATTACGCGGCACTGTATCAGTATGTCGTCGAACATCTAAGCCCGGACAGGATGAACTACATCTTCCTTGACGAAATCCAGATGGTACGGAATTTCCAAAAGGCGATAGACAGTCTCTATATCAAAAGCAATGTCGATTTGTATGTCACCGGGTCGAATGCCTATCTCCTCTCCGGTGAACTGGCGACGCTTCTTTCAGGCAGGTATGTCGAGATCAGAATGCTTCCCCTTTCATTCAGAGAGTTTTATGAATTAAAAAAGACGGAACAGACAGATGTCCTGTTTTCAGAGTATATGAGATACGGGGCCTTACCTTATATAGCGACGATGGATGACCCCGCCGACAAAGCCGACGCTTATCTCGAAGGCATATACAATACGATCATCGTCAAGGACATCGAACTGCGCCAGCAGCGCAGGACGAGCGACCAGGACAAGCGCAGAATCAGCGATATGACGCTTCTTCAGAACATCGCGCGGTTTCTGGCCGGCTCGATCGGCAGCCCAATTTCTGTGAAAAGTATCACAGATTACATAACTTCTTCCGGAAGGAAGATTTCTCAAAACACTGTCAACGACTATGTTCAGGCTCTGATCGAGCCATATGTCTTCTATCCCGCTGAGCGCTTCGATATAAACGGAAAGCAGCTCCTTAAGCAAAACCGCAAGCTCTACATCGTGGACTTGGGACTGCGCAGACACCTGATCTCAAGGCGGAATTACGATCTGGGATACGCGCTTGAAAACCTCGTATATCTGGAACTACTCCGCAGAGGCTTCAGCGTGACGATCGGTAAAATTGGCGACGCGGAGGTCGACTTCATCGCCAAAAAGGGGGACGACCTGTTCTATTATCAGGTGACGGCTTCCATGACAGATGAAACCACCTTCTCCCGGGAAATGGCCCCGCTGAAAGTCGTATCGGACAACTACCCGAAGACGATCCTCACCCTGGACAGGTTCACAGCCGGGAATTATCAGGGAATTCAGGTCGTCAACGCGGTGGACTGGTTTCTTGGATGACATGCGTGACAGCATATAACCAACCAGGCGCGCCGAGCCAATGCCCGGCGCGCCTTTGAGTGCCCGTCAGTGGACGGATGAACCTTGAGAATCACTCCTTCACCGCGCCCATAACGATGCCGGTTACAAAGTATTTCTGCAGGAACGGATACACCGCAACGATTGGAATCATGGATACGATCGCCTTGGCGCAGTTGAAGGTCAGCGTGGACACGGCCAGCTTGCGCACGATCTCCTCCGGATCCATGTTGACCATCTGCTCGGCGGAAATCTGCATGCTCAGGTTCTGTATGTAGGTCTGCAAGGGCAGGTTCTTCACCGTATTGATGTAGATACGGCCGTTAAAGAATTCGTTCCAGTGCCCGACCATAGAGAACAGTGAGATGGTCGCTATGGATGCCTTGGCCAGCGGAATGTAAATGTTCCATAGACACTGAAGCGGGTTGGCACCGTCCACCACGGCAGCCTCTTCCAGTGAGGAGGGAATGCCTTTATTGAAGTTCATCAATATAATTACATTAAACACCGGCACCGCGCCAGGCAGTACCAGCGCCCAGATCGTATCCACGAGGCCGAGGTTCTTCACCAGCAGATAGGTAGGGATCAGGCCGCCGTTGAACAGCATGGTGAACACCATGATCCACATGTATACGTTCCGCATACGGAATTCATGTGACGTTTTGCTCAACGGATATGCCATGATGATGGCGAGGCCTGAGTTGATGCATACCCCCAGTACCACGCGAAGGATAGACACGCCGAACGATCGGAAGAACTGATCGTCCTTGATAATCTCCTCGTAACCAGTTGTATTAAAGTTCTTTGGCAAGAACAGCACCTGCCCCAAAGCCGCGCTGGTCTTGTCGCTCAGGGACATGGCAAAAGTATTCAAAATGGGTATCAGGCAGGAGGCGGCCATCAGAGCCAACACAACGATAATGACGTAGTCGATCACATTGTTTTTGCTTCTCATACGACGGCACCTCCTTAAAAGATGGAGTATCCGGCAAACTTATTCGCCAGGATATACGAGCCGGTTATCAGAATAAAACTGACACCCGACTTGAACAGGTTGACCGCCGTGGAAAAGGAGTACTGCATCTTGGTCAGGCCCATGCGGTAAACGTATGTATCGATGATGTCGCCGGTCTGGTAAACAAGCGGACTGTACATGGCGAAAACCTGTTCAAAGCCGGCGTTAAGCACGTTGCCCAGCGCCAGCGTAGCCATCAAAATGACTGTGCCGCGAATACCCGGCAGCGTGATATGTATGATTCGATGCCAGCGATTAGCGCCGTCGATCTCAGCCGCCTCATATATGTTGGGGTCAATGTTCAGGATAGCCGCGATATAGATGATCGCCCCATAGCCGAAGTTCTTCCATACGTCGGTAAAAATCAGTATAGGGCGGAATGACGCATTATCGATCATGTGCATTTTGGGCTGGACGCCGAATATGCCCACAAATTTGTTGAACATGCCATTGTAAGAAAAAATGTTGGAAAACATGATGCCCAGGATGACCCAGGACAGAAAGTGAGGCAAGTATACCATCGTCTGTAACACGCGCTTATAGGCCAGACTTTTGATTTCGTTCAACAGTATGGCAAAGATGACCGGCACGATCAGGTTGAGCACGATCTTCGTCACGGCCAAGAACACCGTATTGAACATGACGTTCCTGACCTCTGCCCGGTTGAACATATTGTGGAAATGCTTCAGGCCTACCCAGTCAGACGCAAAGATACCCTTCGCGGGCACAAAGTTCTTGAAGGCGATGACCGCGCCAAACATGGGGATGATACTGAATATGACCAGAAAGATCATGCCCGGCAGCACCAGGGCATTGTAGTAGATCTCGTTTTTCCTATTTCTCATGACGCCACGCACCCTTCAGCCATTAATCTGGACGCCGCACCGGCGCAAAAGCGCCGATGCGGCATACGATGCGATTCATTTTTCGGGTTTGAGACCCTACTACGCGCCCGAGTTAGTCCACCAGCGCGGTGACCTCGTCGATCAGGGTCTGGCCGCCCTCGGCGAGCCACTGCTCCACAAAGGCGTCAAAATCGTCCACACTGCGCTGGCCCATGATGACCTGCAGCACGAAGGTCTGCTCCAGAGTCTGCAGCGAGGGCAGCAGATCGGCCATGCTCTCGGTGACCTGAGAGAACGCCGGATACACAAACTCCACATTCTCGGCATCGGTCAGCGGAGCCGCCACCACGCGGCTGAAATATGTGCCCAGGCCCACCGTGTAATCGGGGCCCTGCACGCCGCGCAGCACGGTAGCGGACTCGTTCTCCTGAGCGGGCATATTGAAGCCGGAGGTATCCTCACCGTTGGATTCGATGTAGCGCACGATGCCATGGCCGTAGCGCGGCACAACGTCGGCGTACTCCATATTGACATAGCCGGTGGGGTTCAGATAGCCCCAGCCCACGTCGCGCAGGCCAGCCGGATTCGGAGAATCGACTCCATCATCTTCATAGATGGCATAGGCTTCGGCGTCAAAGCCGCGGCCCTGGTCATACTCGACGTTAAGGATCTTGATAGCTGCCTCAGGCGTGGCGCACTTGGCGGAAACGAACAGGGTTGTGCCTGCCACGCTCGGCCAGGGCGCGTTGAATTTGCCTTCGGAATCGACCGGTCCGTTGATGACGGTCCAGATCTTGTGGACGTCGGTGCCCTCGGGCAGGGTTCCGTTCTTGGCGATGGCATCGCCGGTCCAGCCCCACCACCACGGTGCAAAGCAGGCGACAGCCTGGCCGCCGTTCATGATGGCATCGGTCTGGCCGTTGCCGGTACGGGTGGCGAATTCCTTGTCGATCAGGCCCTTCTGATACCAGTCGGCCAGAACGGTCAGGGCATCCTTCATGCCGGGCATAATGGAACCGTAGGTGATGGCGCCGTCATCGCCCTTCAGCCAGTAGCGCGGAGTCGCGCCGAAGGCCTCGGCAATGGGTTCGGCCGAATAACTGACGCCGTAGTTGGTCAGCGGGTCGGTCGCGTTCAGCGCCAGGCCCAGCGTGTCGGGATAAAGTTCCTTGCATTTGGTCAGGAACGCCTCGATGCCCTCCAGCGTGGTGAGATCATCAGCGGTCATACCGCAGTCCTCAAGCGCGGAGGTGCGCACCCACAGCTGATTGTGTTCGTAGCCGTAGCGGCCGGTCGGAATGGCCATGATGCGGCCGTCCTCGGTGTAGGGCTCAAAGTGCTTGTAGTCGAAGGACTCGGCCGTCTCGCGCAGGAACCAGTTGGCGCACTTGTCATACGGCTCGGTCAAATCCGCGATCATGCCATTCTCAAGCAGCATGCGGTACACCAGATAGTCATCATTATCCAGCGTGAACATATCAGGCAGGTTGTCCGCCACAATGTCCAGCGTCAGCTTTTCAATAAAGGCGCTGCTTTCAGTCTCCCACAGTGTCTCGGTCTTTACGTTGATCTTCTCCAGGATGTAACGCGTGACCACGTTGTTGTCCACATCGTCACCCACAGACCACTGCGGGTTGGTATCGGAGCGTTTCACCGTGGTCATTGTGACCGTCTCAGGATACGGCCCATAGGGGGTCATGATGTCGTCCGTGCCCTCAGCGATCGCTGCGACTGAGCAGATCATGATCAACGAGAGCACCAGTGCCAGAGCCTTGGTACGGATTTTCATGGAAACATCCTCCCTTCAAGCTTAGGTGGCCGCCGCCCATTACGGCGTCCTGATCCTATATTAACATATCTTGTCATGTATTGCAACGCATCATTAACACGGTTATGCCAAAATTTTACTTTCAATTTCTGGAATCTGACGAAATTTCAAACGCGCAAAACGTTGGTCCTGCCGTCTTTCACCTTAAGATCCATGATGCGTTCGTAGTTGCCCACATGATTCGGGATTATCTCCATCACGCGTGTCTACACGCTGTCTTTGCCTTCAGGCGCGGCGATCCTGAAGCTTTCCGC
>JAFRLF010000058.1 GCA_017431365.1 Clostridia bacterium
CCGCCGTGACTCAGCTTCGTCGTGACTCAGCTCCTGCCTTCCCCGCTGGGGAAGGTGGCGCCGCAGCGCCGGAAGAGGTCTTGCGGCGAGGGGGACCGCGTGAGCGGTGGTGGGGAACCTCTCTCCGCCGTGACTCAGCTTCGTCGTGACTCAGCTCCTGCCTTCCCCGCTGGGGAAGGTGGCGCCGCAGCGCCGGAAGAGGTCTTGCGGGGAGGGGGACCGCCCGCAGGCGGTGGTGGGGAACCCAACCCCACTCTCCACTCTGCGCAGCGCAGCTGTTATATTCATTGCACGAAAGGGCGGTGAACACCGTGCCCATTGAGATCGTCGGCCTGGACAAGGCCTTTGGAGAGAAAAAGGTCTTTCAGGGGTTTTCGGCGGCGCTTCCCGACCGGGGCGTCGTGGCCGTCATGGGCCCCTCGGGCAGCGGAAAGACCACGCTCATCAATATCCTCATGGGGCTTGAAGCGCCGGACGCCGGGCGCGTCACCGGTCTTGAGGGGAAGCGCTTCACCGCCGTGTTTCAGGAGGATCGCCTCCTCGAGGGCTGGAGCGCCCTGCGGAACATTCGCCTTGCGCTCCCCGGCCGGCCGCGGGACGGGGATATCGTCCGCCACCTCGAAAAGGTGGGCCTCGGCGCGGAAGCCGCGACGCCGGTCCGCTCGCTCTCCGGCGGGATGAAGCGCCGCGTCGCCCTTGTGCGGGCGGTGATGGCGCCGGGGGAGATCCTCGTGCTGGACGAGCCGTTCAAGGGCCTCGACGACGCCGCGCGCGCGGCCGCGATCGCGTATGTCAGGGAAAACGCTGCGGATCGGCTGATTCTCCTCGTGACGCACGACCGGCGCGACGCGGAGGATCTGGATCCCGCCTGCGTCACGCTCAGCCTGGAAGGGGCTGTCCGCGACTGGGACAGGCGCCGCCCGGCGCGGCTGTAAAGTCAGATGTGAACTGTCCCGTTTTTCGCTCTTTTTTTCGCGTATGATGAACATATCGGGCGCCGGGGGTTCAACCCCGGCAGGACGCCCGAGAGACTCGTTACCGGAAGGAGAGAGAAAAATGGAAGGATACGTTCGCATATCCCTGGACTGGAAGGAGACGACCGCGCGCCTCACCGCGGCGCAAAAGGGCCGCCTTGTCGACGCCCTGGTGGCCTGCGCCCGCGGCGACGCCGATTGGAAGAGCGCATTCAGGGGAAATGAGCGGCTCGCGCTCCACCTGATGGCGGCGCAGGCCGACGGCCCGGAGCCCATTGAATGACACGGCCAAAACGGCGGCCGCGCTTGACGCTGGCCGTCATCGTCATTTATAATGAGGGCGTGACCGCGCGGCCGCCGCGGCAACGAACGTCCGGCCGGCTGCTGAAACCCAACACAGACTAAGGAGGCGCGACCATGGCAGACGTCAATGACGACATCATGATCTTTGAGACCGAGGACGGAGAGGAGCAGCGCGTTCAGTACATCGATTCTCTGTTTTACAACGGGGACGAATACGCCGTCCTGGCTGACCTGCCCGACGGCGTTGACAGCATCGACGACATTGAGGAGGACGATCTGGAGATCTTCTTCATGAAGATCGTTCCCGCTGAGGGAGACGACGTCGAGTACGTGCCCGTCGACGACGACGATCTGTCGGATCGGCTGTATGCCATCGTCAATCAGGCCTTCGACGAGGAAGAGGACGAAGAGGATCAGTGACGGGAGGCGTTTACGCGATGAAGCTTCAGTTTCTCGGCACGGCGGCGGCGGAAGGCGCGCCCGCGCTGTTCTGCGCCTGTGATTTCTGCCGCAAGGCGCGCGCGCTGGGCGGCCGGGAGCTCCGCACGCGGGCAGGTTCGCTCCTCGACGGGCGGATCAAGCTCGACTTCGGCCCGGACACGTACATGCAGATGCTCCGCGAGGGCCTGGACTACTCCGGGATCCATTCCCTTCTGATCACCCACAGCCACGAGGATCACCTGGCCGTGACGGAACTGAACTGGCGCTGGCCGGTGTACGCTCACGTCCCGAAGGAGGATCCGCCGCTGACGGTGTACGGCAACGCCCGCGTGGGTGAGATGATCCCCGAAAGCCTGCTGGGCGAGCGGATCGCCTTTCAGCGGCTGCGTCCCTTTGAGACCGTGACGGTCGAGGGCTACGCCGTGACGCCCCTTCAGGCGGTGCACTGCATCGACCGCCGGGGCGAGGCGGGGAACGAGGTCGTCGTCGGGGGCGAGGCGATCAGCCGCGTCGAAGAGGCCCTTTTCTATCTGATCGAGAAGGACGGGAAGCGCCTTCTCTACGCCCACGACACGAGCTGGTTCACCGACGACGACTGGGCCTTCCTGAAGGGAAAGAGGCTGGACATCGTGTCCCTGGACTGCACCTACGGGCGGCTTGACGGCGTCCATCTGGGGCATATGGGCGCGGAGGACAACCTGCGCGTCAGGGAGGAGCTCATCCGGCTCGGTTCGGCGGACGAAAAGACGGTCTTCGTGGCGAATCACTTCTCTCACAACGGGCTCGCGCCCTACGACGAAATGCAGAAGCGCCTGCCCGGGTTTATCGTGTCGTACGACGGGCTGACGGTGGAGGCGTAACCCCAAAAGCCTTCTCCTAGACGCCTCGCTAGGCACCTTCGGTGCAATCAGGAGAAGGTGGCGCGGCGGCAGCCGTGACGGAAGAGGTCTCCGTCGCGAATCTTTTCCATGCCTCCCCATGGACATGGGGAGGGGGACCGCGTGAGCGGTGGTGGGGAGCCCGACCCCTCAGTCAGCTTCGCTGACAGCTCCCCTTGGCAGGGGAGCCCGGCCCTGATACTCCACTCTGTACTCTTAACTCTTAATTCAGAAAGGATGACCCATATTGAATTACAGGGAAACCTATGAAAAGTGGCTGAAAGACTTCCGCGATGATCCCGACACCGTGAATGAGCTTTTGTCCATCGCAGACGACGAGAAGGAGATCGAGGACCGGTTTTACACGGAGCTGTCCTTCGGCACGGCCGGCCTGCGCGGCGTAATCGGCGCGGGCACCAACCGCATGAACGTGTACAACGTCCGCCGCGCGACGGCCGCCCTGGCGCAGTACATCCTGAAGCAGCCCGGGCAGGCGGAGCGGGGCGTGGCCATCGCCTACGACTCCCGCCGTTATTCCGACGTGTTCGCGAAGCAGGCCGCTCTGACCCTTTGCAAGCGCGGCGTAAAGGCCTTCCTCTTCGACGCGCTGCGCCCCGTGCCGGAGCTGTCCTTCACCGTGCGGCATCTGAACTGCGTCGCGGGCATCGTCATTACGGCGAGCCATAACCCCGCCCAGTACAACGGCTACAAGGTCTACTGGGAGGACGGCGGCCAGATGCCCCCGGAGCGCGCGGATCAGATCCTCGACCTGATTCATCAGACGGATTACCTGGACGCCCTGCCCATGGACGAAGCGGAGGCGCGCGAAAAGGGCCTTCTGACCGTCATCGGCAAAGAGGTGGACGACGCGTACATCGCCTGCGTGAAAAAGCTGTCCATTTCGCCCGAGCTGATCCGGGAGATGGGCGACGAGATCAAAATCGTCTACACGCCGCTGCACGGCTCCGGCAACGTTCCCGTGCGCCGGATGCTCCGGGAGATCGGCTTTTCCAAGGTCTACGTGGTGCCGGAGCAGGAGCTGCCGAACCCGGATTTCCCCACGGTCAGGGTGCCCAATCCCGAGGACCCGGCCGCGCTGAGCATGGCGCTGGAGCTTCAGAAGAAGCTGGACGCCGACGTGGTCTTCGGCACGGATCCGGACTGCGACCGCGTGGGCATCGCGGTGCTGGACGGCGAGGGGAAGGTCCACGGCCTTACGGGGAACCAGATCGGCTGCCTGCTGCTCAACTACATTCTCGTCCGGCGCGGCGAAAAGGGGACGCTCCCTCAGAACGCCGCCGCGGTGAAATCCATCGTCTCGACGGAGATGGCCCGCGCCATCGCCGAGCATCACGGCTGCGCGATGGTGGACGTGCTGACGGGGTTCAAGTTCATCGCCGAGAAGATCGAGCAGTTTGAGCAGACCGGCGAGCACACCTTCGTGTTCGGGTTCGAGGAGTCGTGCGGCTATCTCTCCGGGCGCGACGTGCGCGACAAGGACGGCGTCAACGCCTCCATGCTCATCGCCGAGACTGCGGCCTGGTACAAAAAGCAGGGCAAGACCCTGTACGACGGCCTCATGGATCTGTACGAAAAGTACGGCTATTACGACGCGAAGGTCGCGTCCTTCGCCCTGGCGGGGAAGGACGGCCTGCTCAAGATGGGGCATCTCATGCAGGCCCTGAGGGACGATCCGCCCGCCGATTTCGCCGGCGTGAAGGTGCTCGCCGTGCGGGATTACGAGGCCGGTTCCCGAAAGGGCGTGGACGGGAGCGTCACGCCCCTGGAACAGCCGAAGTCCAACGTCCTTTACTACGAGCTGGAGGACGGCGGCTGGATCTGCGTGCGGCCTTCCGGCACGGAGCCGAAGGTCAAGCTCTACGTCAACGCCGTGACCGACGCCGCCGACAAGACGCAGGCCCTCCTCGACAGGCTGGCCGGCGCGGCGGTCGCCCTGCTCGAGAGCAAGGAGAATTGACCACAGAGCACCAATAAAACACATTGAGTAATATATCAAGCCAAATAATTGAGCCACAATGCGTCGTTTTACACATTGTGGCCCTCGCTATATTCCGGTTGAATTTTCAGAGCCTTTCGTATACAATGAATCCTAGGGTCGAGACGCGGGCGCGCGCCGGCGTCATTTCACCACAGATCGGGCGAATTCCGCCGCCGCCTTCAGGTCGTCGGCGTTCGGGCGGCCCTTGTGCACGCCCTTGAACTCGCCTCGGCAGTGGAACTCCCGCTCGTCCATCGGGATGCCGACCTTGTCGGCCTCGGCCTTGACCTTTTTGTAGGTGGAGTTCAGCATGGCCGCGGTGCCGAAGTTGACGATCCGGCCGACCTTGCTCTTGTCCAGGGATCTGACGAAATCGCGCACCTCCGGGTCGATGCTGAACGCGTAGTAGGAATTGCCGAGGAACAGAACGTCCACGGGTTCATTGACGGGCGTTGAGATGGGGAGAGCCTCCGCGCCGACGGCCCTGGCGACCGCCTCGGCGAGGCGTTTGGTGTTGCCGGTCTTCGTGTAGTACCTGACGGCGATTTTCATTTCTCTTTTCCTCCTTCGGATGATGACTCGCTTTGCGCCGGACTGTTATTCGATACACCTCGTATACCTTACGGCATGAGGGGCCGGCGGTCAAGGGCGCGCGGGTTATTTTATATGGCGCGGCAAAGCAACGATACGACGGCCCATGCGGCCGGAAAGGATGAATGGCGATGACAAACCTTGCGCGGTACACGGATTATATCATGAATGAGACGCAGACCCTTTTGAACATCGACTCTCCCACGGGCTATACGGACGAAGCCGCGGCCTGGGTGAAGGCGGCATTCGAATCCCTGGGCTTTGAGGCCCGGCTCACGACCAAGGGCGGCGTGCTGGTCGACCTGGGCGGAGAGGACAGGGAAGACGGCCTGCTACTGGAAGCGCACGCGGACACGCTGGGCGGCATGGTGGCGGAGATCAAGTCGAACGGCCGGCTGAAGCTCACGAACCTGGGAGGCATGAATCCCAACAACGCGGAGACGGAGAACGTGCGCGTGGTGACAAAGTTCAACGGCGTCTACGAGGGGACGTTTCAGCTGTGCAACGCCTCCATCCACGTCAACGGGGAATATAACGATAAAAAGCGCACCTGGGATACCTGCGAGGTCGTGCTGGACGAGGACGTGAGGTCGAAAGTGGACGCGCAGAAGCTGGGCGTCGCAGTGGGCGATTTCGTGTGCTTTGAGCCCAACGTCCGCGTCACGAAGTCGGGCTACATCAAGTCCCGCTTCCTGGACGACAAGCTGAGCGTGGGGATCCTGTTGGGCCTGGCGAAGTACATCCGCGAGGAAAACGTCACGCCCCGGCGGGCCCTGTACGCGCACATCACCGTGTATGAGGAAGTGGGCCACGGCGGCTCCGGCAGCGTGCCGGCGGGCTGCACGGAGGCCATATCCGTGGACATGGGGTGCGTGGGGGACGGCCTTCAGTGCACTGAAAGGCAGGTCTCCATCTGCGCCAAGGACAGCGGCGGCCCGTACAGCTATCCGGTGGTGAAGGGGCTCATCGAGGCGGCGAAGAAGAGCGGCGCGGATTACGCGACGGACGTGTATCCCCACTACGGCAGCGACGTCGAGGCCACGCTGCGTTCCGGCAACGACCTCAGGCACGGCCTGATCGGCGCGGGCGTCTACGCCTCGCACGGCTACGAGCGCAGCCACAGGGACGGCGTGGAAAACACGCTGCGCCTCCTGATCGCCTACGCGCTGTGAGCGGGTATGAACGCGGACTGACAAAGGAGCGTCTTTTATGAATCAGCCCTTTGAGACGATAGCGCATCGATGCGATTTCTGCGTCGTCGGCGGAGGCCTGGCCGGGCTGTGCGCCGCCGTGGCCGCCGCCCGGCACGGGGCGAAGGTCGTCCTCGTGCAGGAGCGGCCCATGCTGGGAGGCAACGCCTCCAGCGAGATCCGCATGTGGGTGTGCGGCGCGCAGGGCGAGAACGTGCTGGAGACCGGCCTCATCGAGGAGCTCATGCTGGAGAACCTCTACCGCAATCCGGACAAGAACTACTCCGTCTGGGACGGGATCATGTACGAGATGGCGCGCAGCGAGCCGAACATCGAGCTGCTGCTCAACTGCTCCGTGAACGACTGCGAGATGCGGGACGGGCGGATCGCCTCCGTCACCGGCTGGCAGATGACCACGCAGCGCTTTCACAGGGTGGAAGCCCGGCTCTTCGCCGACTGTTCCGGCGACAGCGTCCTCGCGCCGCTCACCGGAGCTTCGTACCGCCATGGCCGCGAGGCCGAGGCCGAGTTCGGCGAGAGCATCGGCCGGGACGTCGCTCCCGGCGACCGCAAGACCATGGGCATGAGCTGCATGATCCAGGCGCGCGAGGAATCCCGGCCGAGCGACTTCATCCCCCCGAAATGGGCGGCGCGTTTTACCCGGGAGGATCTGCCGCACCGCGTGCCAGATATGACCTGTCCGACCGAGAACTTCTGGTATCTCGAGCTGGGCGGCGACGGTGACTCCATCGCCGACACCGAGCAGAAGCGCGACGAGCTGCTCAGCATCGCCTACGGACTGTGGGACTTCGTCAAGAACGACCCCTCCATGCGCGAAAGCACCCGCAACTGGCGGCTCAGCTGGGTGGGCATCCTCCCCGGCAAGCGCGAGAGCCGGCGCTATGTGGGCGACTATACCCTCACGCAGAACGACGTTCAGGCCGGCGGCCGGTTCGACGACGTGGTAGCCTACGGCGGCTGGCCCATGGACGACCACGACCCCCGGGGCTTCCGCAACACGGATCACCCCAACGTCAACTATCCCGCGCCGTCGCCCTACGGCATCCCGTACCGCTGCCTGTACTCGAGGGACGTGCCCAACCTGTTCTGCGCGGGGCGCAACATCTCCGTCACGCACTGGGCGCTGAGCTCCTGCCGCGTGATGGGCACGTGCGCGCTGCTCGGGCAGGCGGTCGGCACGGCGGCGGCCATCGCCGCGCGCGAGAACTGCGGCCCCCGAGGCGTACTGACGGATCACCTTGCGGAGCTGCGGCAGACGCTCATGGACGACGACAGCTATCTGCCCTTCACCCGGCGCGCCGTGCCCGCCCTGTCCATGGAGGCCGCCCTCCTCGGCGGCGCGGGCGTGGAGGCCCTGCGCAACGGCGTCGACCGGCCCGTCGGTGACCGGGACAACGGCTACGTCTGCGCGCCGGGCAGCGCCATCGAATACCGGTTTGCACGTCCTTCCGAGGTGCATGGCGCGCGCATCGTCTGGGACAGCGAGCTCAACCGCCAGAGCATGCCCCACGTCGGCGGGCGGCCCTTTAAGCACAACATGATGTGCAATAAACCTTTGAACATGTCAGACTTCCACGTGCCGGATGCCATGACGCGCGTGTACCGCGTCGAGGGCGTGCGCCCGGACAGCAGCGCGGAGACGCTCTTTTCAACGGATGAAAACCACCAGCGCCTGAATCGGATCCCGCTTTGCGGGACATGGGCTGCCGTGCGGCTTGTTCCCCTGGCGGCCTGGGGCGGCGGGGAGATCCACCTGTTTTCCTTCGACGTGTATTGACGCACGGACGTCTGAAATAGAAAGAACCGGGCGCGCCGCGGGATGAGCGGCGCGCCCGATGCGTTTCTTCGTGATAATGTCCTATGCGTCAGAGTTTCAGGATCTCAGTGAGCCGGTCCTTCAGGGCGTCGGCGGTCTTTCTGTGGGAGGGGTATCCTGGGTGATTGCGGGAGCCCAGCTCATCCTCGCCGCAGGGCGGGAGGAGCATGAACTCGACGCGTTCGTCCTTCGATTCGCGCGCGTAGTCGGCGACGGCGTCGCGCAGGGTGGCCTCCATGACGCCGGGGATCATACCGTAGCACCACAGGATGTAGCTCCCGGGGTTGTGCGCGCGGAGCGCCCGCAGGAAGTCCGCCGCCGCGCGGTAGACGAGCAGCCTGTCCTCCTCAAAGGGCGAGCCGTCCGCGTTGACGCGCATGGGGCAGCGCCAGTTCCGGTCGGGGAATTCGTTCCCCGCCTGCGCGAAGCTCCCCGCGTCGTTCGTCCCCAGGTTGACGATGACGGCGTCCGGCTTCCACGCGCCGAAGTCCCAGACTTCCTGAGCGCCCAGGCTCTCGTTGAGCGCGCCGGAGACCGTGCCGCAGATCCTGTCGTAATACGGCGGGATGCTCTCCGCGGGCATGCCGCACCAGCTGCAGTAGACGCCGTATCCGCTCTCGCTGACGATGTGCGTCTCCGCATTCAGCTCCCGGCTGAGCAGGTCGTGATAGCTCCCCGTCACGCCGAAGACGCAGCCGTTCCAGGCGTTTTCGCGGCGCGCGCCGCCGAGTCCCTCGCCGGAGGTCAGGCTGTCGCCGATGATCTCCAGCCGCAGGCGAGGCGGGTCGAGCGGGAGCAGCGCCCCGTCCGTCAGGACGGCGTTCAACTGCAGAAACGATTCGGGATCCGCGTTCGCGGCCTGGGTGGCGCGCAGGATCCTGACATGGCGCGGCTGGCCCTTCGTCATCCCGCGGAAGACGCCGATCCGCTGCGGGCCCCTTTCCAGCATGCGCCGCTGGCTGAGCGTTCCGTCGATCTGGATCTCGATCCACGGCTCGGCGGTGTCGAAGCCCGCCGTCATCTCCACGGCCAGCTCTGCGCCGTCCGTCATGAGCTCGACGCCGGACGCCGTCCAGAACAGCGTCAGCGGATCGCGGCAGGCCGTCGTGCGGCCCAGCACGCGGATGTTTTCATCTTCAGAAGGCAAATATCTGTTCATCATTTGTCGCTCTCCTCTTTGGCCTGATCGTCCTGCGGCCCGGCCGTCATCGCTTCCATCCAGGCGCCGTACGTGGCGGGCATGTGCATCATCGTGATCCGGGCGGTGTCCGGCGAGGACGACAGCGCCGCGAAAAGAGGCGTGAAGTCGTTTTCGACTGCGGCGGCCTGTTCGGAATCTGAACCGTTCATACCTGTCAGCGAAGAGCCGTTCCCGTCGACGAGGGCCAGCATAAACTCGCTGGACGTGAGGCCGGGTTCGCCCTCCTGGGCTTCGCCGGGGTGCGCAAGCGCGTGGGTGACGGTATATCCCGACGCCACGTCGGGGGAGAGCGACGCCATCGCGTCGATGATCTGCTGAACGGTCTCAACGGCGCCTTCGGAGGCGGGGAAGGGCCCCGTCTGATCCGCCCTTTGGGCGTACGCCGCCTCGGCCGCGGCTTCCAGCGCGGGATCGTCCACCGGCAGCGTGATGTCCGTGCCGTACCGCTCAAAACCCCACTGCGGGAAAGGCAGATACGTGACCAGATCCGCCGGATTGATGATGTTGAATATGTTGTCGTAGACCTCGTATTCGCCCCGCACGGTTCTCGGCGTGGCGAATGTATACGCGAATACGTTGTCCTCGCCGTATTCGTCCGTCAGCCGCGCACCGAGGATATTGGCGACGGCGGCGCCGCGGCTGTGCCCCGTGACCAGGAACACGGGATCCTTCAGCGAGGACAGAAGATCCGCCTGCGCGTTCAGGATGTCCTCGGCCGCCAGGGCGAAGTTTTCCGCGTAGGGGAGGTCGTAATCCCCGGAGGGCATCAGGTCCATGTTCAGCTTCCATTCGCCCGCGCCCGTGCCGCGGATGGCGATGATCACCTCGCTTCGGCCGTCGTCGCGCGTCTTTTCATAGACGGCGTAGGCGGCGACGTGGCGGTCGTCGTCCGCCGCGCGGTTCATGTTGTACACGCCCGCCTGCCGGTATCCCCCGGTCTTCAGCATGCTCGCCTGAAGGGAAGGGGAGTAGCACAGCGCCGCGATCTGCAGGGCGTACTGCCCCAGGTCCGGATCGTATTCGACGCTGGAATCGGAGAAATCGGCCAGGGCGCCGCAGGACAGCAGGATACAGAGGACGAGAAAGAGTGAGATTTTTTTCATCATAAGGAATTCCTCCGCTTGTTTTTCATCTTTCGAACAGATTCTAACACGAAAATGGGATTATTGAAAGCTGTTTTAAATCTAAACTGAAAAGAAACAGACCCTTTCCCAACTCAACATATCGTGGACACACAGCATATTTACTATATCATAGATTCATAGGATGGGGCGTCTTGCGCCGGGAGTTCGTTTGGCCCGCGCGCCTGCGCCACTGGGAGGCAATATACGATGCTGGAATTGAAAAACATCACAAAGATTTACCCCGCCGGGGGCGAAAACGTCGAAGCCCTCCGCGGGATCGATCTCCGGTTCGGACAAAGCGGGTTCGTGTCCATTCTGGGGCCCTCCGGATGCGGAAAGACGACCCTTCTCAACATTATAGGGGGCCTGGACCAGTACACCAGCGGAGATCTCATCATCAACGGCAAGTCGACGAAGGACTTTAAAGACAGGGACTGGGACGCCTACCGCAACCATTCCATCGGCTTCGTGTTCCAGAGCTATAACCTGATCCCCCATCAGTCCGTACTGCAGAACGTGGAGCTGGCGCTGACCCTGTCCGGCGTGTCCAAGAGAGAGCGCCGCGTCCGGGCCAGGGAGGCGCTGGAGCGGGTCGGCCTCGGAAACCAGATGCGCAAGCGTCCGGCGCAGATGAGCGGCGGGCAGATGCAGAGGGTGGCCATCGCAAGGGCCATCGTCAACAACCCGGACATCGTCCTGGCGGACGAGCCCACCGGCGCTTTGGACACCGAGACCAGCGTACAGGTCATGGAGATCTTGAAGGAGATCTCCCGCGACCGGCTGGTCCTCATGGTCACGCACAATCCCGATCTGGCGGAGCGGTACTCCACCCGGATCATCAACATGCTGGACGGGCGGATCACCGACGATTCAAAGCCTGTTACCGACGAAGAGGCGGCGCGCGAATCCCGCGAAGGCCGGGACGGGAAGGAACGGCCCCGAAAACTGCCCTCCATGTCCCTGATGACCGCCTTCGGGCTTTCGCTTAAGAACCTGTTCACGAAAAAGGGGCGCACCATCCTGACCAGTTTCGCCGGTTCCATCGGGATCATCGGCATCGCGCTGATCTACGCGGTCTCAAACGGCATGACGAACTACATCGACGCCGTCCAGGAGGATACCCTGTCGTCCTATCCGCTGATGCTCGAGGCTCAGCATGTGGACAGCGGGTCTCTGCTCACGACGTTCATGGGACGGGCGCAGTCGGCGACGGAGCACGGCGACGACGGCGTCTACCAGAAAGCCATGCTCTACGAAATGATCAACGCCCTGAACGCCACTCAGGCCCAGGAAAACGACCTGAGGTCCTTCAAGGCGCACCTTGAGGCCCTCAAGTCTGACGAGGAGAGCGAGGATCCCCTCAGGACCGCGGTGAGCGGCGTTCAGTACACCTATGACATGCGCATGCGGGTCTACACGCGCGACGCGGACGGAAAAGTCATGATCTCCGACCTGCAGGCCCTGATGCAGAACATGATGGGCGACTTCATGCAGACGGACATATCGGGCATGATCGCCCTGCGCGACAGCACCATGACCAGCACCCAGTCCGCCATGATGAATTCTTCGTCCCTGTGGCGGGAGATGCTGCCCGGCGAGGACGGCTCGCTCATCAGCCCCCTGTATGAGAAGCAGTACGACCTGGTATACGGGGCCTGGCCCTCTTCATACGACGAGGTGGTCCTGGTGGTGGATGAGGACAACGAGCTGCCGGACCTCTCCCTGTATGCCCTGGGACTGATCTCTCAGGAGGAGATCAACCGGGTCATGCGCGCGGCGGTGACGCGGGAAAACATCGAGTACGACGCGAAGGGATGGACCTATGAGGAGGTCTGCGGCCTGGAATTCCGCGTGGTGATGGAGTCCGACCGCTATGTGAAGGACGCGGAGACGGGCCTGTACGCCGACCTTTCCCAGACGGACGCGGGCCTGCAGTATCTTTACGACAACGGCCTGCCGCTGAAGGTCGTCGGCGTGATCCGTCCGTCTGAAGACGCCGTGGCCACCGTGATCTCCCGCGGCGTCGCCTACACCAGCCGGCTGACCGAGTACGTGGCGTCGCACTGCAACGGATCCGAGGCCGTGACGGCGCAGCTGTCCTCTCCGGGAACGGACATCCTGACGGGACTGCCCTTCCGAAACGGAAGCGCGCTGTCGGAAGAGGAAAAGGCGGAAGCGTTCCGGACCTACCTGAAGACGCTGGGCGAGGAGCGCAGGGCGGAAGTATACGTCAGCCTCATGAGCCAGCCCTCCGACGACGTGATACAGGACGCCGTGCGCGAGTACATGAAGGGCAGCTCCCGCGAGGAGCTCACGCAGACGCTCGTGCAGGCGCTCGCGTCCCAAATGGGCATGGACGAGGAGACCGTGCGGAGCTATCTCGCCGCCCGCAGCGACGATGAGCTGTTTACCATGCTCGTTCAGATGATGACCCCGCAGGTCACCGCGCAGTACGAACAGGCCGTCGGTATGCAGATGAGCCGGATGACGCCCGCCGAGAAGGCCGCAGCCCTCGACGAGATGGCCGACGGCGCGGCGGACAGCCAGTGCGCCCTGTGGTACGATCAGACGCTGACGTTCTCGGATTCGACCTATGAACAGAACCTGAAGGCTCTGGGATATGTGGACATGGACAGCCCGGCCGCGATCAGCCTGTACGCCTCTTCCTTCGCGGACAAGGAGAGCATCGAGCAGGCCATCGCCGATTACAACGACACGGTGGACGAGCTGGCCCGGATCACGTATACGGATTATGTGGGCCTGATGATGAGCTCTGTCACCACGATCATCAACGCCATCACCTATGTGCTGATCGCGTTCGTGGCCATATCGCTGGTGGTTTCGTCCATCATGATCGGCGTGATCACGCTGATTTCCGTGCAGGAGCGGACCAAGGAGATCGGCATCCTGCGGGCCGTCGGCGCGTCCAAGAGAAACGTGTCCAGCATGTTCACCGCGGAGACGATGATCATCGGCTTTGCCAGCGGCGCGCTGGGCGTGTGCGTGACATGGCTTCTGTGCCTGCCCATCAACGCGATACTGCATCATCTGACGGGCATCGGGAATCTCAGCGCGCACCTGGACGTCAGGATGGCGCTTCTGCTGATCGGCGTGAGCATGCTGCTGACCCTGATCGCCGGCGTGATCCCGTCCCGGAGCGCGGCGAAGAAGGATCCTGTCGTGGCGCTGCGCACGGAGTGACGCCCGAAGTTGAATCAAAGTATTAAATAAAACACGGCGCGGAGGCGAAAGGGTTCTCCGCGCTGTGGCTGTTTCAGGGAACT
Source organism: Clostridia bacterium (assembly GCA_017431365.1). Classification (GTDB taxonomy): domain Bacteria; phylum Bacillota; class Clostridia; order Christensenellales; family Aristaeellaceae; genus Firm-10. The sequence goes on from JAFRLF010000058.1 coordinate 13,823, forward strand.
ATAATGATGAAACTTTGAAGATGTATCGCTGCAGCGATATGGTTCGCAGCAAAAGAGGAATGTATCGGCCTTTTATTTCAGATCAATTGTAAAGCAGTCCTTCCCCTTCGCCTGATCGGCGACGCGCTGCCAGTAGGCCGTCGCGTACTCGCCCGCGCCGGGGGTGTTGTACAGCTTTTCGGCATAGTTCTCCGGGTGCTCCGTGGCGCTGTAGCTGAGGCGCACCTGCCGCAGAAGCGTCCCGTCCGTCGCCTTCTCCGTTAAGATTTATTCGTTCTGACTTTTTCCAGTTCGTCCTGGACGAATGACATGCTCAGTTGCTTTTTCATGGAACCATTATACCAGATATGAGTCTACTTCGCTACTTGTTTTTCTGTGCGGTGTTGCCATAAGACTCTGTTGCAGTGCCTTAGGCATCTCGCTCCCAAATAACTAAATCAACTGAAGTAGTATACTTCTCGCCATTTTCAACTGCATTAAGATTGATTGGAACACTGAGAATAATACGATTACAACTGGCATCTAACAGCCAACTTAGAATCTCATTTAATGATGCGTTATTAGGTTTTGACCAGATATAATGGCCTTCCTCCTCATTAATGTCAAACTTCACAATAATGTTATCTGAAAGATACACTGAGAATGGATTCCTAATTAAATCAAAAGATGATATTGAACCAAGAGTATCAAAATCAATATCTTCAAGAACGGTCCGCGGCGTTATAACTTCAAGATTATCAATATTTTCTATACAGCATAAAAGTTTGAATAATGATAATGTATCAGCTGGCGTATTCTCATCAACAATACAATCAATATCACGTACTGTTAAGTTCGATTCTGATTCTTTATTATACGAATCATAACTATATATACGTAATGTAACATGATAATCATCCACTTCATTAGCATTACCAGGTAATTCCATAATGAATAGTGAAAACACGAGAAATAGCATTAGTCTTACACACAGTATTCTACAAATCCTTGAATTAGCCAATTATTATACCTCACAACATGCTCAATTTATGTGCCATCTTCTATGGCAATACCACAGAATTATCTGTGGGCACAGACAACGTCCCTATTCGACTGCTCCGGAAATGCTGTCTTGCTCGCCCTGATCCCGGACAGTTCATCGCTGAAAACGACATGCTCAGATGCTTTTTTGTATGGTGTTGCCCTTATGTTGCAACTTCTATATGTGGTTATTTTATTACACCCTGCTCAGCAGTCCATACAAGTTTTACCTCTCTATCCGGTTGCAAAATATATATTTCATTAATATCTTTATTGTTGTAAGATATCTTGAACGACTGCCTCAATGCTTTAGTTGTCCATAACCTTCCGTATGGTATTATTATAACTTTTCCATTACTATATATAGAGCGGTACCCAACATATTCTCCCATTGACCCCAATTCTTCTGCACGTAAATAGATAGTATTGTTTTCTACTCCTAGGCATTCTACATCTAACATACCAGGCGCTTTTAATGGTATTAAGAAGATTACCAATATCAATATAACCGAAATCAGAAGCAATCCCACAACAATATAACCCCACTGAATTAAAAATATGGAATAACGATGTAATACTGTTTCGAACATAGTATCCTCCAATTAATTATCTTTTTTGTTCCTGCCATTAATAATTGTTTCTATTGATAAAGGAGAAAAAATGTTTCTTGAATTGAGTTCATAATTCTCTTTCTCCTGAATTGATTCACGAACAACTCTTGGACTGGCTATTCCTATAGCGTTTCGATAATCTATATAACTAAGGCCTAAAGAGTTCCATATATCTGCCGCAAAATATGCACAATTATTTATCGGGCCCCAGTTATCTACATCGCTCAGTCTTTCAGACAATACATCATACTGTTCTATTGTAATCTGTTGTGTATATGAATAAACATTTCCATAATTTTCCCAAATTCCATCCGTTATATTATACTTATCTAACTCATAATTTACCCTAAAGTTATCAATTATTGATGTACTAAATGTGGCTACAATTTTGAAATCACTAGATTGATATATAAGCCAAACATGTCCTGTAAAAACATCATTGGCACAAATTGTTAGCCAGCCAGCAAATTCTGGTTCCTCTCCATGTTCGTCATATAACAATACTGGGGAATTTCTACAATACATAAATAGGTTGTGATCAATTATTTCTTTTACATGACTAACAATAACATCCGCATTAATAAACCTTTTCCACTCCGACCTATAGTACCTACTCCTCAGATAATTAAATCCCGTCTCCTCATCATACACGTACCCCCGATATCTGAACGGATTCATCTCCGCAAGCGCTTCACACCCCGTCGCCGCTGTCGTCCCCAGCACTTTGCCCCACGCGTCGTACTTATACTCTACAACCGTCGCCCCAGCGGCATTAAGCAGCGCGACCACGTCGCCCTGCAGGCTGTAGACATATGTGTAAATTGTTCCGTTGAAATTCACAAGAACAGGCCTGTCGCCCGCGCCGTAATAGAAGTGCATCCAGTCATTCCCGCGCGTCATGTGCGTGATGAGACTGCCGTTCAGTGTGTAGTTCGTGACCAGTGTCGTGTTGGTATTCGTGTCCATGACGGTTTTCCGGGTACGCAGACCGTTTCTGTCGTAGTCAAACGAAACAGACAGGCCAGTTTTGGACATGCTCTTTAACTGGCGGCCCGCTTCCCAGGTGTATGTCCATGTTCCGTCCGTCAACGGGTTGCCTATGGCGTCGTAGCTGATGTTGTTCTCGTCGAATTTTGTCAGTTGGTCTTTCCAGTCGGTGTTTGCATACTCGTAGGGAATACTCTGTACAGGCGTACCGAGAGCGCCGGTTGTGTAGACGTACGCCTTCACGTTCAGGATGTTCCCTCCAAGATCGTACTCGTACACCCACGTCGTGCCGGTACTGTCAGCCGTTGTATCTTTGGGGTCGTTCACCCTTACGAGCTGTCCCAGCGTGTCGTACGCGTACGTCACCGTGCCCGCGTAGGCTCCACCCGTCCGCGTCTCGCTCACGATGTTCGCCGTCTGTGTGTCGTAGCCGTAGCTGAAGCTCACGCCCGTCTGGCTGATCCCGCTTACCAGTGACGTCGTCGCCTGCAGGCTCAGGCCCGGGATCGGTATGTCGCTGTCAAGGTACGTGTAGTCCGTGTCCCGGCTCGTCCCGCCGTTGCGCGGACGGTATTTCACCAGCCGGCCCAGCTTGTCATACGTGTACGTGACGCGGTAGTTGTCCGTGTCGAAGATGGCCTTCGTCAGGCGGTCGTCGTAGTCGTAGGTGTAGTTGGTGTTGTACTGCCCCGCGCCGGGGGTGTTGTACAGCTTTTCGGCATAGTCCTCCGGGTGCTCCGTGGCGCTGTAGCTGAGGCGCGTCTGCCGCAGAAGCGTCCCGTCCGTTGCCTTCTCCGTCAGGCAGATTTATTTGTTCTGACTTTTTCCAGTTCGTCCTGAACCAATGACATGCTCAGCTGCTTATTCATGCGTTC
>JAFRLF010000059.1 GCA_017431365.1 Clostridia bacterium
GAGGCGGACGAGAGGCGGGGCGCCGAGGCGCCGGCGACGTGCCCGGACTGCGGCGCCGCGCTCGTGCGGCTCGCGCCGGGGGCCCGCGTCCTGCGGGACGTGCCGCCCCCGAGGTTCAGGACGGTCCACTGGACGGTCGGGCGCGGGATGTGCCCGTGCTGCCACAAGACGTTCGAGGGCGCGGTGCCGGGCGCGATGCCGCGCTTCGCGGCGACGAACATGGCGCTCGCCGTGAACGCCGACGACCACTACCGCCACCACATGCCGGCCGGGGTCGTCTCGCGGCGGATGGGCTTCAACAAGAGCACGATCCTCGACGAGATGAGGGCGCTCGCCGAAATCCTCAGGCCGTGCGTGCGCAGGCTCTGGCGGTGGCTCAGGGAGTCGAAGGTCCGGCACGCGGACGAGACGACGTGGCCGTGCAACGGCGCGCACGGCCAGTACGCCTGGGGATTCTTCGCGAAGTTCGTCGCGCTCTTCCTGTTCTGGAAGACGCGCGGCGGCGCGGTGCCGGGGACCGTGCTCGCGGGCGTGAGGGACGGGGTGACGGTGCACGACGGCTACACGGCCTACGACACGCCGTGCGAGGACGCGAGCCAGCAGTGCTACGCGCACATCATGCGGAGGTTCGGGCGGCTGCTGAAGAAAGAGCCGAAGAACAGGGAGTACCGGGCGTTCGTCCCGAAGATGTGCGGCCTCCTGGCCGAGGCGATGAAGCTCAGGACGAAGGGCCTTTCGCCTGAGGACTTCGCGCGGGAGGCGAAGAGGATCCGGCAGAAGATCGAGGAGATGATGGACGCGCAGGCGAGGGATCCGGCCCTGCAGGACCTCCAGAGCTGGATGCGGGAGCGGCGGGGCGAGCTGTTCCGGTGGACGGAGAGCCCCGACATCCCCGCCGAGAACAACCGCGCCGAGCGCGGCGTGAGGGGGCTGTGCATCGCCCGCAAGACCAGCTTCGGCGGGCAGTCCGAGGACGCGCTCTGGGTGCGCGGGACGATGCAGTCCGTCATGGAGTCCCTCGCGCTCCTCTACGACGACCCGGCCGAGGTGCTCGCCGAGGCGCTCGACCTCTACGCGAAGACCGGCAGCAAGGCGCGGGTGCGCGACTTTCTCTTCCCGAAACACAGGCCCGCGAAGCGCCCGGGAAGGCCGGTGCGGGGCGCGGAGGCCGGGGGAGATGCCTTGGGGATACAGCCTGCGGCGCGCGGCGCTGCGGCCAGCGCCCGCGCCGCAGGATGAGGGGCCCCAAGGCGCTCACCCGGCGCAGCGCCCATGCCGCAAGCGCCACCCTGCGTTTCACTGACCGATTACGATCGCGGGCATGCCGCGCTTGACGAACCTTGACGGAAGTTGGACAATCCGCTCGGCAACAGCCATCGATGCCCGATTGGAGGTGCAGGGCGGCACGCTCACGCTTGACGGCGCCGGCACGCTGTGGACGTCCAACTACTACTCGTACGTGGGGAACAAGGATGGGTCCGACGGCACGCTCGTCATCCGCAACACGACCGTGGACGGCAAGTTGACGACGGGCGGCTCCAATCGCGGCGCCAACATGTACGTTGGCAACGCATCCAACGCACGCGGTCTCGTGAAGGTGGAGGGAACGGGCGCACTCACGAACTGGATCGAATTGGGCGTGAGCTCCAAGTCGGTCGGCGCGGTCCATCAGACGGGCGGTGCGGTGCGGATGAGCTGCAACTCCACGGCGGACGGCATCTGGGGAGCAAGTGGATACGGCTTCTATGACGCAGCGGGGGGGACGATATATCTCAGCCACTGCCTCAACATCGGCAAGGACAAGCCAGGCGTCGGCATCCTACGCGTTTCCGGCGGCACGGCGAACGTGGCGGCCGACCTCTTCGTCGGTTCTGGCGGCACAGGCGTGGTTCACGTCACGGGCGGACGGGTGACGGGTGATGACATCCGCCTCGGCCAGCTGCAGTGGGCGACATCCGGCGCGTTCGGAACGAGCATCTTCACGATTGACGGCGAGGATGCCGTCGTGGATGTCAAAACCCTCTCGCTCGGCCAGCGCGTGAAACCGGCGATTTCAATGATCAACGTCAATCGGGGTATACTGGGCGTGACGACGCCGATCCAATGCCTGCCGGAGGGAATGAGCTACACGTGCTACACCGACGCAAGCCAGAAGGACGGCTTTGTGAACTTCAACGGCGGAACACTCCGTCCGAGCGGCTCCGCCACGTCCCTGTTCGCGACCGGCGCGCTCACGCGGCCGACGAAGGTTACGGTGTTCGCGGGTGGCGCGACGCTCGACGCGAACGGACGCGAGGTGAGCGTGGGCGTGCCGCTGGAGGCGCCGACCGGCTGGGGCGTGGCCTCCATTGCTTTGCCATCGGGCTTCACGACCACCGGATGGTTTGGCCCGCAGCACGTCATGATTCTGGGCGGATCGGGACGCGGTGCGGCGGCGATTACCGATTTCAACGCCTCTGACGGCACCATCAGCCGCATTGACGTAACCTCTCCCGGACAGGGCTATGCCGAAGGCGACACTCTGACCGTGACGATTCCCGACAGCCGCAATTCCTCGACCCTCGCCTGCACGGCCACGCTGGCGCCGCTCGCCTCTGGCGGACTCACGGTCACGAACGGCTCGGCAAATGCCGGCACGGTGACGCTGAACGCCGTCAACACCTACACGGGCGCGACCGTGGTCGCGGCGGGCACGCTCAAGGTGGGCGTCGCGAACGCCATCGCGGCCTCGCGCGCCGCACTGGTGGCGCCGGGCGCGACGCTGAACTTGAACAGCCTGGGCGACCTCTCTGTCGATTCGCTCGGCGGCGGCGGCACGGTGGCGAACGGCAACGTGACGGCGGCGGGGCTCGCGTTCCCGGCCGCAACCTCCACAAACAGCACGCTCACGCTCACGGGCAGCCTCACGCTCGGCGCGAACGCCAGCCTGACCGTCACGGACGTGGACGAGGCGACGTTCCCCACGAAGGGCCTTACATTGCTGACGGCCAACGGCGGCATTACCGGCGAGATCACCTCTGTGAAGGGGTTCGAGGCGACGGAACACCCGAACCTTTGGCAGGCGTTCCGCGTCGGCAATTCAATCCGCCTCCACTACGCGAGCGGGACCGCGATCCTCATCCGCTGACCACGGGATGGCCCATCTAGCGTTGCGCAAAAGAATCTGCTATAATTGCGCAAATGCCTGCACCGTCCAACTTCAACGTCGTCGCGATCGTGAACCTCGCCTACCAGACGCATGCGCGTCTGCTGGATGGCGTGTTGGCGTATGTCAAGACGCACTCGCCCTGGACGCTGAACCTCGTCGTCGGCCGGCGCGATGAGCAGAAGCGGTTCGACCCGGCCGCGCTCGACGGGCTCATCCTCCACAACACGGTTCCGAGCTGGCTGCGCGGGACGAAGATAGGACGGATCCCGACCGTCGTGGTTGAACCCGTCGCCGGGCTGGGGTTTCGATTCTGCGGCGTCAGCTGCGAGAATGCGCCGATTGCGGCGACCGCCGCGCATCATCTGCTTGAGAGGCAGTGCGAGACGTACGCGTTCGTCCATGCGGCCGGGCAGGCGTGGTCCGATATGCGCGGCCGTCTCTTCGCCGAGGCAATCGGCGCCGGGGGCGGACGGTTCCTGGGGCGGGCGAGCGGGCCGAAGTCGCTTGCCCGGCTCATTTCCTCCGCGCCCAAGCCGCTGGGCGTGTTCGCCGCCACGGACATCCTCGCGCGCGTCACGCTGGACGCCTGCCGCGTGGCGGGTGCCGTCGGTTGCACAGCTGGTTTCCGGGAATACAGCCTGTGCATTGGGCAGAAGATCTTCCGGCGTTTCCATGGACGTGGAAAAGTGCGTCAGGATCAGACGCTTTGCGTTTGCCTTGACGGCCAGCGCAGCTGATTCACGAAACAGCATATGATGATTTTTGAGGGCGAGTGGATATTTTTCTTCTTCACCATACATGCCTTCAAGAATCAGCAGGTCCATATCGAACCCGTTTTCTACAATGGTATCAGTCGGTCTTGTGTCGGAGGCATACAGGAAAGAGATGCCTTTGCGTGCAGCTTTCTGAACTTCAGAGGGCATGATTTCTCGGCCGTCAATGATTACTGGTGTGCCATGCTGGAGCACCTTCCACTGAACAACTGGAATGTTCAGACTTCTTGCTTTAACAGGATCGAATTCAGGAAGACGATTCAAGTGAAAAGAATAGCCAAGGCACGGGATTCCGTGCTGCAGAGGAAAGGAATGGATCTCAAGACCGATGACTGAGAAACAGGAAGATGACATGGGGAGCTCATGCAGAACGATCGGATAGGGAAGCTGAGGTGCGATCACGCGCAGGCTTTCAATGACACGCTGCAGGCCAGTGGGACCGTATATATGAAAAGGCGTTTCTCTCCCGGCTTTGGCCAGCGCTAGGAGAAAGCCGGGAATGCCGGAACAGTGGTCCGCATGATAATGTGTCAGCAGAAGGGCGTCAATGCATCTGAAGCCCCATCCCAACCGCATGATGCCAATCTGCGTCCCTTCACCGCAGTCCAGGAGAATGGAACGCCCGTCAAGACGGATATAGAGACTGGCCAAAGCTCGGTTCGGCATAGGAATGGATCCGCCGGTTCCGAGAAAACAAAGATCGAGCATGCTCACCATTCTTTCTTGATACAATGGATAACAAAACAAAGGTTCGAGATCAACATGTGAAATTCCTTCTCAGCACAAATCCGCATGATCTGCATTCTGTCAGAAATGGCAGTGTGCATCTTCATATAAAATGGTCATGTCTTATGTGCAGTGTACAGTCAGGAGGGCAGAGAGATGGTTTGCGGAATCGGAGGGGATGGTGTATGATACCAAAGACAACAGAAGAGATGGACGGGGGTTGGAGATGAACCAGTTTTATGCATATATGTCCAGACTGAAACTGATTCGCAGATGGAGTCTGATGCGGAATACGCAGCCTGAAAACGATGCCGAGCATTCACTTCAGGTGGCCATGATTGCACATGGAATTGCACTGATTGCACAAACACGCTATGGAAAGGCAGTCGATGTCGAGCATGTGATTGCACTTGCTGTCTATCATGATGTGAGTGAAGTCCTGACTGGGGATCTGCCGACTCCTGTAAAATATCATTCAGATGAAATACGGGAAGCATTCCATGGCGTAGAGGATCAGGCGATTGAAAGACTGACAGCCATGCTGCCTGAGGACCTGCGTGGTCCGATTCAATCCTGTATGCAGGAAAAGGATACGTATGAGCGTCAGATTGTAAAAGCTGCAGACAGGATCAGCGCTTATGCCAAGTGCATTGAAGAACAGCGAGCAGGAAATCATGAGTTTGATGCAGCAGCTGCAACCATTAGAAAGACGATTGATCAGATTGAATTGCCTGAAGTTCAGGAGTTTATGCAGGAAATGATGCCGGCATTTGCGCTGACACTGGATGAATTGAATAATCCGGAGGTGGTGTAATGGAACTCGGGATGAGCTCGGCGGCTTTTTATGGTCGGATGAATACAGAAGATGCTGCCGGTCATCTTTGCAGTTTTCCGATTGACACCTGTGAAGTTTTTCTTCAGACATTCAGCGAGTATAATGCGGAGTTTGGAGGGATTGTCCGCAACAAACTCGGAAATCTGAAATGCACTTCAGTGCATGCAAAAGGGACACAGTTTGAGCTGGATCTTTTTGCGGACTATGTGAGACAGAGAAATGATGCATTCAGGCTTTTTGAAGGAATCTGCAGTGCAGGAAAAGAGATGGGTGCATCTTACTATGTTTTGCATGGACCGCCTGGCTTCAGAAAGAGCCTTCGTCCTGAACAGATCCGGAATCTGAAAAACGTTTTTCCTGAAATGCAGAAAATTGCAGGAAAGTATGGGATGGAAATCCTTTGGGAAAACGTTTTTTGGTGTGCATGCAGTCTTCCGGAGCATGTCAGAACGTTGATGGAGTTTTTTCCGGATATACGATTTGTGCTGGATATCAAGCAGGCGTATCAGGCAGGGACGGATCCAATGGAAATGGCCGCGACCATGGGCACACATCTTGCACATGTTCATGTTCTGGACTGGGACACGGAGGGGCGGCTGGTGCTTCCGGGGGAGGGTGTTTTCGATTTTGAAGCGTTTGCCCGGGTACTCCGCTCATTCCATTATACTGGTGCGGTGATTCTTGAACCGTACAGCAGTCAGACTTTGGATGAGGAGAGAGTGTGCACAAGCCTGAAACACCTGCAAAACATCATTGCGTAAGCTCTGGGCACGTGATATCATGAAAGAGTATAGATTGGAGGAATGGGTTCATGAAAATGATGAAAAAGGTTCTTTCCTGCCTGATGGCGATGATCATGCTTTGTTCTTTCGTTCCTGTGATGGCTGAGGAAGAAGAGGAAGAACTGTCTTTTGATGATCTCCTTGAAGAGGAAGAGGCAGAAGAATTTGACAGTGCAGACTGGACCATCACGGATGAAGTGCAGGGGACGATTGAAGACCTGGAAAGCTGGGAAGTCGATACATCGGTTAATCCGGATGATCTGGAAATCAATTCAGAGCTGCCGGACCATATCGTGTATATTCTGCTGATCGGTATTGATACACGTTCGAAGACGCTTGACGCGGATGCAGGATTGCAGCACAATGATGTCAATATGATTCTGTCTATCAACACGGAGACAGGATCCATCAAACTGACAAGTATCCTGCGTGATATGTATGTATCGATTCCCGGATATAATAACAAGTCCAGAATCAATAACGCATATGCCAGAGGCGGCGGACAGCTGGCCATGAGAACCATCAACCATAATTTTGATATGAACATTCAGTATTATGTGACGATCAATTTCTTTGGGCTGGCGTCTATTATCGAATCGATCGGCGGTATTGATATTGAGATGACAAAAGGCGAGGCCTATGCGATCAATCACTATATCAAAGAGCATCCGCCTGTATATGATACGAAGGACGGAAGCGAACGTGTTCCTCTGGAAGTTGTAGCCGGCACACAGCATCTGGACGGCATCCAGGCTGTTATGTATGCGCGTCTCCGTACCGGAATGAAAACAGGCAATGGTGATTTCAACCGCACAGCAAGACAGAGAAAACTTCTTGAGCTTCTTCTTGCAAAGATCATGCAGGATATGAGCCTGAATAAACTCAGCGATCTAATCACCACGACTCTTCCTTATGTGACGACCAATGTCAATGGCGGAACGATTTTCAACCTTGCTTATTCTGTCCTGACCAGTGACATCATTGCCAGAGCACAAAGCGGTGAGGAACTGATTCAGCAGCATAGAGTCCCTATGGATAAGACATACAAATATCTGGATGTGGACGGATCAAGCGTCATCAACCTGTCCAGTGAAAACTGGAAAACAAACATCAATGCGCTCCATGCATTTATTTATGAGCAGTGACAGGAGCATGTGATCATGAATCAGATCGAAAGAATCCAGGACATGGACAACCGTATGCGAAGAGCGCAGGTTAGCCTGGAACAGTTTCAAAAGATGAAGGGATCGTTTGCTGAACTTGTGAAGGATATGGAGGTTCTGTCATCCTACTATGATTCAGATGCCTGGATGAATGACTATACTGCGGATGAGGAGCACCGGATCCCGAACACAATCAGGAGAGGCGTACTTTCCCAGGACGGATTGTATGATCTGCTGACAGAGTACGACGCATTTCTGGAAGAGATCTGTGATCTCCTGGAAGGCAAAACACAGGACAGCAGAAAGATGGACGATGAAATGTAAGCGAAGAGACGCAGCCGATCGTGAAGACGGTTGCGTCTCTTTTAAAAATGACGAATGAAAAGCGGAAAAGAAAACCAGTACATTCTATAAAACACGAACGTTTTTTAAATGTGTCAGAATTGTGTCCGTATATTACAAAACAGAAATAAAAATATGACTTTTTTGTCAAAAATAGCTTGACACAAAAAGGAAACGGTGTTATTATACGCAAGCGCACTCGCGAGAGCACAGCATGAACCTTGAAAACGATACAGAACAAGTCATCTAAACAGATGACGCGCAATCAAAAGACAGTGATTCCGAAGAGTTGTCATTCGATCCGA
>JAFRLF010000060.1 GCA_017431365.1 Clostridia bacterium
GACGTCCTCTTTCAGGAACTTCTCCACCCGCTTCATGCCTTTTTCGTCCTTGACCTTGTTCAGGGCATTCAACACTGTAGCGGTCGCGCTGTAATAGGTGAAGTCCAATTCCCCGGCCGACATGTTCTCCGCGCGCTTTGGCTTATAGAAGATATGCTTCTTGACCATCGGCCCGTCGTAGACGATGGCCTTTTCCTCTTCTGTCAGGTCACGGAAGGGCACGTCCGTTCGGACGCCCATGGCCCGGCAGACGTCGGTCATCAGCGACCACATCAGGCTGTTCCAGGGGGCGACCGCGCCGCCGTCGATGCTCAGGCTCTCGTCCGGCACGAGGGTGGAACGGTCGACGGTTCGGATCATCCCGGTGCCGCCGCAGCGGGGGCACGCGCCCGAGGAGTTGAAAGCCAGTTCCTCCGCGCCGATAACGGGGACCATTTCGCCGCAGACGGGGCAGAATACGTCTTTCTCAGCGGCGAAGTCCAAAGTGGGCGGGACGTCGTGGCCGTTTGGGCATTTGTACGTCGAAAGCCGGGAGAACATCAGCCTCAGACTGTTCAGGAGCTCGGTCGACGTGCCGAACGTGCTTCGTATGCCCGGGACGCCCGGCCTCTGGCGGAGGGCCAGCGCGGCGGGTACGTAGCGCACGTCGTCCACCTGGGCGTGGGTAGCCTGCGTCATCCGGCGGCGGGTATAGGTTGAAAGCGATTCGAGATACCGCCTCGAGCCCTCGGCGTACAGGACACCCAGCGCCAGGGAGGATTTCCCCGATCCGGAGACCCCGGCGATGCCGACGATCCTGTTAAGGGGGATGTCGACGTCGACGCGCTTCAGATTATGGACGCGAGCTCCGCGTATTTCGATCTGTTCGGGAATGCGGCGGTCAGTCATGGGTCGTTCGCTCCTGTTCTGCATGTCGTTCATGCAGAGTTATACACTACGAACATGTAGCCGTCAAGCGCGCGGGTTTGTATTTTAGGTTGGTTTTGTCCGCACGGATCTGACCGGCCTTTGGGTATTCGACATTGATGCCCCCGAAGAGCGGCGCGGACGGAATAGTTCTCGCCGCAGAGCATCATTCAGAAGCCTGAAAAATCCCCGTCTGTCATTGCTTGTCGCCGTTTGATGGGCATGATATAATGAATCTGGATATCGTACCTTGCGTGCGAGGATCAAAACAAAAGGAGACGGCTGACATGAACCAGTCCGACAGACAGCTATGGCTGATCAGGGCGCTGTTAGAACAAATGCCCGAATACGGGGACGTGGAAATTCCCCTCCGCCCGGACAGGCAGTGGCGGCTTCTGCGCGGGCTGATGAACGTACGTCCGCCCGTGCCGGCGGATGCGGCGTTTTTAGAGGTTCAGGACGCCTTTCTCCAGGAGATGACCCGGGAAAAGGGCGTCGTTGACGGTGGCAGTCTGCCTCCCTGCAGGCGCGACGCCCGGCTCCGCCTCTGGCAGGGGGATATAACGACCCTTCGGTGCGGCGCCATCGTCAACGCGGCCAACAGCCAGCTGCTCGGGTGCTTTTCGCCCTGCCACGGGTGCATTGACAACGCGATACTATACTCAATCACAAAGGTGCTCAAATGCGCTTAGGCAAGGTGCTTGTAAACCTTGCGATCCCAATGATATCGAAACCGGAGAATGCTTCGCCCGGTGCAATTCTTCAATATTATCGTGAGAAGAATGGAATTAGTAAATCAGAACTTGCCGATATACTGGGTATGACGGAATATGGAGTTGTTAATCTTGAAAAGGGATTTAATCCGATTCATTATAAA
>JAFRLF010000061.1 GCA_017431365.1 Clostridia bacterium
GCTACAAGCACTACGCCGACGACGTGGTGGACGAGTTCGTCCGCCTGTCGATCAAAAACGGCATTGACATCATCCGCATCTTCGACGCGCTGAATGACGTTCGAAACCTCGAGGCGGCCATCAACGCCACCAAGAAGTACGGCGGCATCTGCGAAGTGGCCATGAGCTACACCATCAGCCCCGTGCACACTGAGGAGTACTTCGTCAAGCTGGCCCAGCAGATGGAGCGCCTGGGCGCGGACAACATCTGCATCAAGGACATGGCCAACCTGCTGCTGCCCTACGACGCGTATTCCCTGGTCAAGAAACTCAAGAAGGCCGTCAAGTGCCCCATCCACCTGCACACCCACAACACCGCCGGCGTTGGCAACATGACCGTGCTCAAGGCCATCGAAGCGGGCGTGGACATCGTGGACTGCGCTCTGTCGCCTCTGGGCAACGGCACGTCCAACCCCGCCACCGAGCCGCTGATCGCGACCCTGCGCGGCACGCCGTATGACACGGGCATCGACCTCGACGCCCTGACGCAGGCCACCACGCACTTCCGCGGCGTGGCCGACAAGCTGAAGGCCCAGGGCATCCTGGATCCCAAGGTACTGGGCGTGGACATCAACACGCTGAAGTATCAGGTTCCCGGCGGCATGCTGTCCAACCTGATCAACCAGCTGAAGCAGGCTAACGCCTCCGACAAGTTCTACGAAGTGCTGGCTGAGGTCCCGCGCGTGCGCGAGGACTTCGGTTACCCGCCACTGGTGACCCCGACCTCTCAGATCGTGGGCACCCAGGCCGTCATGAACGTGCTGGCCGGCGAGCGCTACAAGATGAACCCCAAGGAGTCCCAGGCCCTCATGCGCGGCGAGTACGGCCGTCTCCCCGCCAAGGTCAACGAGGAAGTGCGCCGCAAGGTCATCGGCGATCAGGAAGTCATCACCTGCCGTCCTGCCGACCTGCTCAAGCCCGAGCTCGAGACCTACCGCAAGGAGATCGGCGAGTACATCACTCAGGAAGAGGACGTGCTTTCCTACGCCCTGTTCCCGCAGGTGGCCGCCAAGTTCTTCAAGGCCCGTCAAGCCAAGACCATCGGCCTGGACAATTCCGTCCGCGACGAGAAGAACAACGCCATGCCGGTGTAAACCATCCTGATTTACAAAACATCCCTCGCGCTGATGCGCGGGGGATGTTTGCCTTCGGGAAGCGTGCCTGTTTTTTTCTATCGTAAGACTTTGTCCGCCCCTTATGATTTGCTGAATTCCTCATACATCCGATCCCGAAACGCGGAATCGGACACGACTTTTTCGATGTCACTTATTCTTCCTTGGGAAATTAGCCTTGCTATCAGTGCACTGAGACGGGACTGGCCTTCTTCACGGCCTTCTTCCTTAAACATTTCCATTGTTTTCGCTTCGTTGTATTCAGTTAACAGCATTTTTTTCACCTCCAACCTGTTTGCCTCAAGGTACGTTTTGATAAGAAAACTTTCAGGCATTTCATCCAGCGCTATGTCAACCGCCGTATCCAGTTCCATCGTCTTTTCGCAATCTCTCACGCGTCCGACAAGCCAGGTATATTCAACCAATGGTTTACACGCGCTTACAATATCGGGACTTTTTCCGGTATTGATGTTGATCATTCGTACTCGGACGGTAATGTCAGCGTCATCTCGTTTCTCTTCAGCAAAAGCGTCCGACAGACTGAGAATCCTTTCGTCTGGTTCATCTTTTGTTCCATTATAGAACACGACCAGTTTGGGCACAGGCAGACGAATCAGTGTTTTACCATATTTGTTTTTCTGCCAGAATGTAATAAGTTTTTTATAAATATTTGAAGTGTATTGCATGAGACGAAGTGGCATGTTCGGATTGAACGTTGACTGTTGTTCAAACATATTGATCTCATCAGTAATAAGAAACGCAACGTCATTGTGCATTCCCATATAGACGACTTCAGTCAGCGTCGTAATCTGGATGTCGTCTGGATTCTCGTATGATGTGCCATTTACTGCATTGTACAGGCTCAGTGTCCAGTCCTTATGCTCTTCGCTGCCGAAGATAAAGCAGAACAGTCTGTCCATGTATTCGCGCTGTACTCCAGACATGCCAATACCGTCTCCTCTCAATCAGACTGGGACCACATCTATATTATACCATATAACCGATTGATCGGCAATCTTTATTCCGCATATATGGCATAATGGATGTGACACGATGGTAACCTGGGCAATTGAGATAAAATGTGAACGAACGGTAATGAGTTTGGCTCACTTTATCCTTCGATCTGACATATTTGTCACTATTGCTTAACGATTACCGCCTTTACAAGCCCTGAACCGGAAAGTATAATGTCTGAGTTTAGAACAGCTAAGGAGTGTTACCCGTATGCCCATGGATGGGTTCATGCTTTCATACGTGATCCGGGAACTGAACGACGAGCTCGTCGGCGGGCGGGTGGACAGGATCTCCCAGCCTGAGAAGGACGAGCTGCTCCTTTCGATACGAAACCGGGGGAAAAACAGCGTCCTGCTGATTTCCGCATCCGCCAACGCCGCGCGCATGCACCTCACGCGGGAGAAGAAGGTCAGTCCCCTGGAGCCGCCGATGTTCTGCATGCTGATGCGCAAGCATCTGCTGGGCGGCAGGGTGCTGGGCTTCGAACAGGACGGGGGAGACCGCGTCGCCCGCATCCGGTTCGAGGTATTGGACGAGATGGGGGATTACGTGGCCCGCAAGTTGGTGTGCGAGTTCATGGGTCGGCACTCCAACGTGATGCTGCTGCGGCACGACGGCGTAATCGTCGACAGCGTGAGCCGCATTTCCGAGGACATCAGCAGCGTGCGCAGCGTCCTGCCCGGCCTGCCCTATCAGCAGCCCCCCGCGCAGGGGAAGCTGGATCCCCTGACGATGACGCCCGGCGAACTGGCCGCCCGTTTGGGCACGGCCGGGGATGTGTCGAAGGCGCTTCAGGCGGCCGTCAGCGGGCTGTCGCCTCAGACGGCGCGTGAAATGGCCCTGAGGGCGGCGGGCGATACCGACGCCCGGTTGGAGGGGAAAGACGTCTTTGCCCTTTCCGAGGCGCTGTGCGGCCTGCTCGGGCCAAACCGCCCCGCCTGCCGGCCCGTCCTCGTGACGGACGAAAACGGCCAGGCGGTGGACGTGACGCCGTTTCCGTATCTGTCGAGGGCGGCGCTGACGAACAGGCGGATGGACAACGTTTCAGGGGCGCAGGAGGCGTACTTCGGCGCGAGGGATCACGCCGACCGCATTCACCAGAAGTCCTCCGCCATATACCACCTGCTGAAGAACAACATCGACCGGTGTGAAAAAAAGCTCGGCCTGCAGATGCAGTCTCTGCAGGAGGGCGAGCGGATGGAGGAGTTCCGCGTCAAGGGCGAGCTGCTCTCCGCAAGCCTTTACGCCGTGAATAAGGGTCAGGCGAAGGTCGAACTGGCCAACTATTACGATCCGGAGCAGAAGCCGCTGTCCATCGACCTGGACGTTCGGCTCACGCCGGCGCAGAACGCGCAGCGCTACTTCAAACTGTATCAGAAGGCGCGCTCGGCCAAACGCCTGGCGGGCGAGCAGGTCAAAAAGACGCAGGAGGAGCTGCTGTATCTCCAGGGCCAGATGGAGAACCTTGGAAAGTGCACCGAAGAGGCGGAGCTTTACGAGATCCGCGAAGAGCTGGAGCGGCTGGGGTACATCAAGGCCAACAAAGCCGCCCGCAAGGGGGTCAAGAATCTCCCCCCGTCGAAGCCGCTCAAGATGCAGGCAAGCGACGGCACGGTGATCCTGATCGGGAAGAACAACCTGCAGAACGACAAGCTCACCTTCGACGCGATGCCGGACGAGGTCTGGCTGCACGCGAAGGACATTCCCGGCTCGCACGTGATCATCGTGGGAGAAAACCCTTCGGAGAAGACCATCGAGGAGGCGGCCGGTCTGGCGGCCTATTACAGCAAGGGGCGGACGGGCAGCCGCGTGGCCGTGGACTATACCCTGCGCCGCTACGTCAAAAAGCCCTCCGGCGCGAAGCCCGGCTTCGTCATCTATACGCATCAGCGCACGCTGTACGTCCAGCCGCGCGAAACCGTCTGAACAAAACGGCGCGGCGGCGCGTCAAAGCGTGCGAGTTACAGCCCCTGAAGCGGGGCGGAAGAGGCTTGATATGGCAGACAAGACACTGGACAACCTGGACCTGGGCGCGGACTTTTACGACGACGACGAGCGCGTGACGCAAAAGGGTCCGGGATCCAAGAAGAAAAAAAGGGCTGGCCGTTCCCCGAAAAAGCGCGCCGCAGCGCGGAAGGCCGGATCGACCGGTTCAGCAAAGAAAAAGAAGAAGCGCCAGCACAGCCCGTGGTGGTCGTGGCCGGTGGCCGTCATCATGCTGGGGTGCCTGCTGGGGCTCGGGCTGGCCGTCGTGTACGAGCGCGGCCAGTACGAGACGTTTACGGACATGCGCCGCACGGTTTCGCTGCCGGGGTTCTATCCGGGCATCACGATCGACGGGCGCGATGTGACGGGCGCGTCTCTTGAGGACGTGCTGAACCGCTGGCGCGGCGAGGATGAAGCCCGCAGAGCCTCCTACAGCATCGCGCTGCGCAACGGCGGCAAGCAGTGGACCGTCAACGCCGAGAAGCTGGACTATCAGAGCGATTACGACGAGGTCATCCGCCGCGCGTGGGACATCGGGCATCTGGGTACGGTGCAGGAGCGCTACCGCGAGATCCTGGAGCTGCGGGAAGTGGGATGCGCGCTGAGTACGTCATATTCGTATGACGACACCGTCCTTTCGGATATTTGCGCCGAGGCCGCGGAGACGCTGACTTCTCCGGCTGTGGACGCGGACGTGATCGGTTTCGACGTGGAAACGCAGGTGTTCTCCTATTCCGAGGAGGCCTTCGGCACATACGTCGACGCCGAGGCTCTTCACGGACTGGCGGTTCAGGCGTTTGCGTCCGAGGCGTCCAAGGTCGTCGACATTGTGCAGGACCCTGTCTTCCCCAAGGTGA
>JAFRLF010000062.1 GCA_017431365.1 Clostridia bacterium
CCCATCGCGGTGGTGATGAGCGTGGCGGAGATCGAGCAGCAGCAGGAGGCGCTGGTGGTGCACGTGGACGACGCGGGCACCCCTGAGATCGTGGAGAGCCATACGGAGGCGCCCGCGGGCGAGACCGCCATGAGCGTGGAAATGCCCGCTGCCGAAACCCCCGCCGACGCTGCCGACCCCGACCAAAAGCCTTCCCCCGATGGGGCGGCCGAAGGCCTAGCGGAGCGTTCAGGTGGCAGCGCCCCGGCGCTGACGGAAGAGGTGTTCCAGGCCGACGCCTACTCGGTGTACGCGGTGGTGGTGACGGAGACCATCGAGACCAAATACATCGACGCCGAGGGCGCCACCTGGCGGATCGAAGTGGGCTACGGCGCCGACGCGGCCATCCCCGCCGGCTCGACGCTGCAGGTCAGCGAAGTCGAGGGCGAGGAAAGGGAAGACTACCTCACCCGCACCGCCGAGGCGGTGGGGGAAATGAAGGTCATCACGCTGGCGCGGTACTTCGACATCACGATCCTGGATGCCGAAGGCAACCCCGTGCAGCCCGAAACGCCGGTCACCGTGAGCGCGACGCTGGCGGACGCGACCCAGGACGAGGTGCAGGCGGTGCACTTCACCGACGAAGCCCTGGCCCTGGTCACCGCCGGGCGCACCGAGGAGGAGGCCGTCACCTTCGACGCCGAGAGCTTCTCGGTGTGGGGCATCGTCTATACCGTCGACTTCCACTGGGAGGTGGACGGAAAGACCTATACCTTCACGCTGCCGGGCGGCGGCTACGTGGGCCTGGAGGCGCTGGTGGAGGTGCTGGGCATCGCCGGGGAAGCGCCCGCCGAAGCCGCTCAGGCGCCCGCCGAAGCGGAAACCGACGTGCTTTCGATCGAAGAGGCGGACGCGCCGAAGGCCTACGCCGTGCCCAAAGTCACCCTGGACGTGACGCCCTCCGAGGCTGCCCGGAATTTCGTGGCGGGCGTGCAGAGCGTAGAATTCTCGACCCCGGGCCTGCTGTCCGTGAGCCCGGTCGAGGAGAACACCACGGTGGCCGAACTCGTGGAGCGCCTCGGCCTGCAGGTGGAATACAGCGCGTGGCTCACCGAGGCGGATATCGCCGAGATCAACGCCCAGAGCGTCGAAGCGGGCGACTGGGCCCTGATCTCCGCTGCGCCCTTCGACACCGAGGAAACCCTGACGGTCACGATGAACACCGGCGAAACGTTCGACATCCGCGTGACCGACGCGCAGCTGACCACGATGGTGATCGACGCCCGGGGCGACACCTGGGAGATCACCGTCACCTACGACGAGCGCGCCGGGATCCCCGAGGATGCCCGGCTTGTCGTGCGTGAGATTCTGCCGGAGGACGAGGCGTATCAGGATTACTATCAGCAGTCTTTGAAGCAGATTTGCGTGGTGAACACTGACTCTGAATGGACGGAAGCTGAGGAAGCTGCAGATGGCGCTGAGGAACAGGTTGTGGAGTTTGCAGCGTCCTATGATAATTATGCACACATTTTTGATATCGAAATCTGGGTTGATGACGCCAAGGTTGAACCCGCTGCGGATGTATCTGTAAGCATAAAACTCCTGGATACTCCGGAAGATGACAATCACGATCTTAAGGTTGTCCATTTCGGCAAGGACGGCCTTGAAGTTATGGAATTGGGTGAAAATGATGACGCACAGACAGGGACATTCGAACTGAGCTTCCTTACGGATGAATTCTCGGTCTATAGTGTTATAAGTGTAACAAACTGGAACCTGGGAAGTGTTCTTGGAAACGGACCGTATGCGCTTGTTACAGGTATTGCCAAAGATCCCGGCGCAACAACCGGTTACTCTCAGACATGGGGACAGGATTATTTTACCATCATTGTTAATGCCAATGCAATGATGGGCCATGACGGCGTAGTGGCTATTCCCGAAACATCTGACAATACAAGTTGGGTTGAAAAAACGAAGGGGCTTGGAGCGGAAGGTGTGCACGCATGGACAGACGCCAACGGCAATCATTTTGTCGGCGGTGGAGCCACGCAATGGGGCTTTGAATCTGTAGGCAATGGAAAATATCGCATCTTTACGCAAGAGAGCGGCACGAGGAGATATATAACGCATAATGGTAAAGAAGTGAGCCTGACCAATAATCAAGGGTATGCGACATCTTTTACCATTACACCCACTGCTGACGGAACCGTGTATATCCATGATGGAAACATGTATCTTCGCAACAACGCAGGCAATGCCAATAATGATACGGGATGGTCAGCGTGGGTGAACAGAAACTACATCATGGATGACAATGGGCAAAGAGGGGATGACTATAAATTCAGACTTTGCAAGGAGTCTGACGATTTCGACAGCTTTTCCGCGCGGAAGGTTTCTGCTTCTGCGATTACGACCAATGCAAACTATGTGATCTATCGCAGGCTTGTCGATGAACAGGGCTATGAGGCACTGTATGCGCTCGCTCACGACGGGACCTTTGTGCGCGTGTATGATGGTGGCGATACAATTTACTGGCGTGAAACGGATAAGAACATCTACTGGAATTATCAGATGAGCAACTATCCGGTACTGTTTACCCGGGACCCCACAACAAATGCGCCGATATACATCAATCCCAATCATTCAACGGGGCAAACCCTGTCAACAACTGCTGCAGGGCTTACGCTTATCGGCAAAGACAATGGCGATTACAGCACCGCGATCGAATGCTGGGATCAGGCAGCTTATGATTATGCCGGACTGCATGTGACGGCAGATAACAATGGCGCGGTGAGCCTGTCTACCGGAACGCGTGTGGCCGAAACGTCTGATCAGTTCCTGTTTGCGGTCGCAAGCGAGATGCCGGGCGCCACGGCAGAGGTTGTTGATACCGTAGACAGTGACAGCCTGGGCATCAAGATCACC
>JAFRLF010000063.1 GCA_017431365.1 Clostridia bacterium
ACGACTATCTCGTCGTCAACGACGATCTGGACAGCGCTCTTGAACAGATCAAGGACATCATTCATTCCTGTCGGCTCAAGACCCATCACAACAAGCGCAGGCTTGACGATATAACCAAGACTTTTTATCAGGAGGTCAGATAATATGCCCATGATTCAGCCGCCCATCGGCGAACTGCTTGAAAAGGTCGACTGCCGCTATACGCTGGCTGTCGAAACGGCGAAGCGCGCTCGTCAGCTGATCGCCGGAGCCCAGCCTCTGGTCATGCCGAAGGACACAAAGCCCCTCGTCATCGCGATCGAGGAGATCAACCGCGGCCTCATTACGTATACCCGCAACGAAGTCACGGCCTCCGACATCAAAAACATGAACCTTGAAACGGAAGAGCCCAAGGCCGAATGACCGGGCTGGTCACGAAAAAACCGACTTACTGATCGGAGGTGAGCGCTCTTGCTGACAGGAAAGTGCGTCGTTCTTGGCGTGAGCGGCGGCATAGCGGCTTATAAGGCCTGTGAGATCGTGTCCCGGCTCAAAAAACTCCATGCCGACGTGCGCGTCGTCATGACGGCGAACGCCTGCAAGCTCGTTTCTCCTCTGACGTTTGAGACGCTGTCCGGTCACGCTGTCGCCGTCGACACGTTTGAGCACGTCTATGAGATCGAACACATCGCCCTCGCGAAGGCGGCGGATGTGTTCGTCGTTGCGCCCGCGACGGCGAACGTTCTGGCCAAACTGCGCGCCGGGCTGGCCGACGACATCCTCACCACGACGGCTCTGGCCATGACGGCGCCTGTGCTGATTGCCCCGGCGATGAATAGTGCCATGTACCGCCATCCCGCGACGCAGGAGAATATCGCCGCGCTCCAGCAGCGAGGCGTCCGCTTCATCGGGCCGGAAACGGGCCGTCTCGCCTGCGGCGACGATGACATCGGCCGCATGTCAGATCCCGGGACGGTGGTCGAGACGATCTGTCAGACGCTGTGCAAGAGGTCGGACTACAGCGGACGGCGCGTGCTCGTCACCGCCGGCCCGACGAGAGAAGCGCTCGATCCGGTCAGGTATCTAACCAACCGCTCCACGGGGAAGATGGGCTACGCGATCGCGGAGGCTGCCCGTCAGCGCGGCGCCGAGGTCACGCTGGTCTCGGGCCCCGTTGCGCTGACGCCCCCGCAGGGCGTGAAGCTGGTTCCCGTCACCACGACGGTGGACCTGTTTAACGCGATGACCGCCCTCTCCGCCGAATCGGACGTCGTCATCCAGGCGGCTGCGCCGGCCGATTACCGTCCGGAGTCCGTTTCCGATCACAAGATCAAAAAGAATCAAAGCGCTTGGAGCGTGAATCTCGTTCAGAATCCTGACGTGGCGATGGCTCTCGGCCGCATAAAGAGGGAAGGCCAGATCCTCGTCGCCTTTGCCGCGGAGACGGACGACGTCCTTGCCAACGCGCAGTCCAAGCTCTTTAAGAAAAACGCCGACCTCATCGTCGCCAACGACGTGACACAGAATGGCGCCGGCTTTGCTGTCGACACCAATTGCGTGACGCTGATCACCCGTGACGACGTCAGATCTCTGCCCATGATGAGCAAGCTCGACGTCGGGCACGCCATTCTCGACCGCGTTCTGGAGCTGTCGGATTCGTGAGTCGGTACGCTGAGGTAATCGTCGACCTCGCCGCGGCGCAGATCGACCATGTATTTACATATCGAATACCGGAAGGCATGGCACTCCAGCCGGGACAACGGGTGGAAGTGCCATTCCGTGCACATACGCTCGAAGGGTTTGTCGTCGGCCTGACGGATGAGACGAATGTCGACCCCGCCGTCATTAAGGACGTTATTGAGCCTATTGAGGATTATCCGGTCATCCTGCCCGAGCTCATTGACCTGGCCCGCTGGATGCAGCAGCGCTATCATTGCTGCCTGGTTGACGGACTGCGGCTGATGATCCCCGCTCAGATGCGCGGCGGGCGCGTGGGCATAAAGCGCATTGAGGTCGCGACACTGCTCATATCCGGGGACGAGCTGGACGAATTTGTCCGACGCAACCGCCGGGCGAAGAAGAGGCTCGAGGTCATCGACTGCCTGAAACAGGGGCCCAAACCCGTGCCGCTGCTCAACAGCATCGCGCCCGGGGCCGCGAAAAAGCTCAGTGAGATGGGCGTCGTCAGGATCGAATCGGACGACGTCAGGCGGGTGCCCTATACAGGGCTCTCATCTACCCGGCAGGAGGATCCCGTACTCGTCAAGGCGCAGGCGGACGCGCTCGATACGCTGACGGAAGCCGCGGATCACGGCGGCGGTCGGTTTTTGATTCATGGCGTGACGGGCAGCGGCAAGACCGAAGTTTATATCCGCCTCGTGCGCCATGCGCTCCAGAGTGGGAAAGGCGCGATCATTCTTGTCCCCGAGATCTCCCTGACGCCGCAGATGGTGGACTGGTTTCGCGCCCGATTCGGCGACAACGCCGCCGTGCTGCATTCGCGGCTGTCCGCGGGCGAGCGCTTCGACGAGTGGCGCAGGATACGCACGGGACAGGCGAAAGTCGTGATCGGCGCGAGATCGGCCGTCTTCGCGCCCGTATCGCCGCTTGGGGCGATCATCATCGACGAGGAGCACGAATCCAGTTATCAGGCCGGCGGCCGCCCGGGCTATGACGCGCGGGAGATCGCCGACTGGCGGTGCCGCCGCGACGGCGCGGTGATGCTGCTGGGCAGCGCGACGCCCTCCATTGCGACGTATATGAAGTGCATGCCCGGGGTGCGGGAGGTCAACCGCATCAGGCTGATCGAGATGCCGCGCCGCATCAACGGTCAGCCCCTGCCCGAAGTCGAGATCATCGACATGCGGGACGAACTGGTGCGCGGCAACAAGTCCATCTTCTCCATGCGGCTTGTCGAGGGGATGACGGCGGCGCTTTCGGAGGGCCGTCAGGTCATTCTCTTTATCAACAGGCGCGGGCACTCGACCTTCGTCTCGTGCCGCAGCTGCGGCTATGTGGAGCGCTGCGCTCAGTGCGACGTCTCCATGACGTATCATCAGTGGGACGGACTTCTGCACTGCCATTACTGCGGCAGCGTGCGCCGTCCGCCCGACACGTGCCCCGTCTGCGGCAGCCGATTCATCCGCTACTTCGGCGTCGGCACGCAGAAGGTGGAGGAGGAGGTTCACAGGCGCTTTCCGGGCGTCGCGACATCCCGCATGGACGTCGATACTACCGGGACGAAAGACGCCCATGAGAAGATAATATCGTCCTTTCGCCAGGGGCAGTCGCAGGTGCTGATCGGCACTCAGATGATTGCCAAGGGCCTCGATTTTCCCAATGTCACGCTGGTGGGGATCGTCGCGGCGGATCTTTCGCTCCAGGTGCCGGATTACCGGAGCGTCGAGCGGACGTTTCAGCTGATTACGCAGGTCTCAGGCCGCGCGGGACGGGCGGAGCATCCGGGCCGGGTCATCCTGCAGACGTATGACCCGGAGCATTACGGCATCCAGCTGGCCGCCAGGCAGGACTACCGGGCCTTCTACCTGCAGGAAGTCAAGATGCGCCGGCGGGGGCTGTATCCGCCGTTTACGGTGCTGGCGAGACTGCTGGTCTCCTCAAAAGACGAACCTGACGCCCGGAGCGTCGCCGAGGAGATCGCCGGTCGCTTCAACGAGAGCCTCAGCGCGCATGACACGTGGCAGAGCTGCGTCGTGCAGACGCGGGCTCTTGAGGCGCCGCTGAAGATCCTGCGCGGCGAATACCGCTGGCAGGTGTTCGCAAAGCTGTACAACAGGCCGGAAGCTTCAGACATCGTTCAGGAGATGGAACGGCTTGGACACGTCGACCACGGCGGCGTGAGGGTGGAACTCGAGGTCAACCCGAGCGCCATGCTGTGACCCGGATCGCACTGTATTTTTCCGCAAACAGGAGGTTTTCCATAGATGGTTCTGAATATTGTCAAGCTGGGCGAGGACGATGTCCTGCGCAAGAAGTCGCATCCTGTGGCGAAGATCGACCGTCGGCTCAAAGCGTTACTCAAGGACATGGCGGAAACCATGTACGCCGCGGACGGCGTCGGTCTCGCGGCACCTCAGGTCGGGATTCTGCGCCGGGTCGTTGTCATAGACGTGGGCGAAGGTCTGGTGGAACTCATCAACCCGGAAATCGTTTCGCAGGAGGGCGAGGTCGTCGCCGCCGAGGGATGTCTGAGCGTTCCCGGACGCCGCGGCACGGTCAAACGCCCCGAGAAGGTGACCGTCCGCGCCCTGGACAAAAAGGGCAACGCCGTGGAGTATCAGGCCGAAGGCCTGTTTGCTCGGGCGATCTGCCATGAACTGGACCACCTGGACGGCATCGTCTACGTGGACAAGATGATCGAAGACGTGACCGAGCAGACAGAGCAGGAGGAAGGCTGAGGTGCGCATCGTCTTTATGGGGACGCCCGACTTCGCGGTGCCGTCTCTCAGAGCGCTCGTCGACGAGGGATTCGAAGTCGTCGGCGTCTTTACGCAGCCGGACAAACCCGCCGGTCGGGGGAACAAGCTGACGGCCTGCCCCGTCAAGGCCTTTGCCGCGGAGCGGGGTCTGCCCGTTTTCCAGTTTGAGAAGGTTCGCGTCCGCGAAGGCCGCGAGACGATCGAGTCCCTGAAGCCGGATCTCATGGTGACGGCGGCCTTCGGGCAGATCCTGTCGCAGCGCATTCTGGACATATCGCCGCTGGGCACCCTCAACGTGCACGCGTCTCTTCTGCCGAAGCATCGCGGCTCCGCACCGATCAACTGGAGCATCGCCATGGGCGACGCGCAGACCGGCGTCACGATCATGTTTACAGACCGTGGACTTGATACCGGCGACATGGCCATATCGGAGGCCGTCGACATCGGCCCCGAAGAGACGGCGGGCGAACTCAGCGATCGGCTTTCCCTGCTCGGAGCGCGCCTGCTCGTCAGGGCGATACACCTGATTGAGGACGGATCCTGTCCGCGCGTCCCTCAGGACGAGACCCTCGCGACCTACGAGCCGATGCTGAAGCGCGAGGACGGCCTGATCGACTGGGCGGTCTCCGCGCGCAAGATTTGCGACAAGGTGCGCGGATTTAATCCCTGGCCGGGAACGTATACGGTCATGCCCGACGGTTCCGCCCTTAAGATATGGGCGTGCGCCGCGCGGCCGGATAAGGCGGTTCCCCCTGACGTCAGGCCGGGGACCGTGCTCCTATCCAGCGCGAAGGGCGGCCTGTTTGTCGCCTGCAGAGAGGGCGTTCTCGAGATTCTTGAAATGCAAGCGGCCGGCACAAAGCGCATGACCGCGAAGGCGTATCTCATGGGCAAGAGCCTGCCTGAAGGCATCGTACTGGGCGAGGTAGACAGAGCATGAAAAAAGATGAAATTAAACGGAGCCCTGGTTCGCATCCCCGTTCAGACCGTGAAGGCGGACATCGGCGCGATGCCGGCGGCGAGAAGGCGGCCTCGGCCGGCAATAAGCCCGCGCGTCCGGTGGATCGCGCGTCCGAAAAAAGAGCCGACGCCAGAAAGCTGGCTCTCCTGGCCCTGAGCGACGTCACCATCGGCGGAGGGTACTCAAATATCGTGCTGGACAAGCGCCTGCGCGAATTTACCCTCACGCCTGAGGATCGGGCTCTGGCGACGAGCCTTTTGTATACGGCGCTGGAGCACAGGATGTACATCGATTATCTCCTGGCGCAGTTTATAGATCACATGCCCGAGGAGAAGATCGTCCGCGAAATCCTGCACCTGGCCGTGACGCAAATCATCTATATGGACCGCGTGCCCGATTACGCGGCGGTAAATTGCGCGGTTTCGCAGATCAAGGGCTATAACCGGCCTCAGTACGCGCCCATGATCAACGGGGCGCTGCGCAACCTGATCCGCGCCAGAGACGCCGGCGAGCTGCGCGAGCCGGACCGTGCCGGCAACCCGGTCAGATATCTTTCCATCATGCATTCCGTGCCGGAGACGATGATCAAGCGCCTCGTCGACACGTACGGCGAGGATGAAACGGAGGCTATCGTGTCCTTTGTCCCGCCGGAACACTGGGAGACGGTCCGTCCCAACCTCAATGAAATCAGTGACGACGCTTTTTTGGATCTTCTGTACCGGAAGGATTATCATTTTGTCAGGGGCGGCGTGGCTCACAGCGTCCGCCTGATCGGCGCCGGAGATCTGACGGCGACGGACGAGTACAGGTCGGGCCTTTTCAGCATCCAGTCGGAGAGCTCCATGCTCGCGGCGATGGCCGTCGGAGCGAAGCCGGGGCAGCAGATTCTTGACGCGTGCGCCGCTCCCGGCGGGAAGACCGCCCTGATGGCGGAGCAGATGCGTGGCTCCGGGCGCGTATACGCCTGCGACATTCACAGCCACAGGGTCGCGCTGATCCGCAGGACGGCGGAGCGCCTCCGCCTTTACAACGTCCGGCCCATGGAATGCGACGCAACGGTCCCGAGACCGGATTTTGACCGGAGAATGGACGGCGTCCTGCTGGACGCTCCCTGTACCGGGCTCGGCGTCATTTTTGGGAAACCGGATCTGAAATACCGCCTGAAGGACGAAAAGATTGAGCAGCTCACCGCCGTCCAGGCGTCCCTCCTGGACACATGCTCCGCTTATGTCAAGCCGGGTGGGATGTTCGTCTACTCGACCTGTACGCTCCTGAAAGAGGAAAACGCGGATCAGGTCGCGGCGTTTCTCGAACGACATCCCGAATTTGAACTGCTGGACGACGATGCCTGGCTGCCCGACGATCTGAAGCCGCGCCTTTCGCACGGCATGATTCAGATCCTTCCGCACAGGGACAGGGGCATGGAGGGATTCTTTATCGCGAGGATGAGGCGTCGGCATGACTGATCTGTTGAGTATGTCCCGCGAAGAGATCTGCGCCTGGATCAAGGATCTGGGATATCCGGCATTCCGCGGCCAGCAGATTCACGCCTGGCTCATTCGTGGCGCGGACATCGATGAGATGACCAATATCCCGCTGAAGCTCAGAGAAGAACTTCACGCGCTGATGCAGCCGCCGCCGCGCATAGACATGTGCGTCAAGTCGCAGCTTGACGACACGGAAAAGTTTCTCTATAGGCTGTACGACGGCAATCTCATCGAGGGCGTGCTCATGCGCTACAAGCACGGCAATACGCTGTGCCTGTCCACGCAGGTCGGCTGCCGGATGGGATGCGCGTTCTGTGCGTCGACGTTGGAGGGCTGCGTCCGCTCGCTGTCGGCCGGGGAAATGCTCGGACAGATCGTAGCCGTCAACCGTCACATGGGCGAGGGACGGGTCAACAACGTCGTCCTCATGGGCAGCGGGGAGCCTTTTGACAATTACGACAACGTGATGCGCTTTTTGAGGCTGATGTCCTCGGAAGATGGCCTGAATATGTCGCTGAGGGGTGTTTCCCTGAGCACCTGCGGCCTCGTGCCACAGATGCTGCGGTTCGCCGACGAGGGACTGCCGGTGACGCTTTCCGTCTCCTTGCACGCGCCGAACGATGAGATCCGCCGGAAGATCATGCGTGTCGCGCAGCGCTATACCATCGACGAGGTCATGGCCGCGGCGAGGCATTATGTGTCGCGCACGGGACGCAGGGTAATCTTCGAGTACGCGATGATCGGGGACCTGAACTGCGAACCCAGACACGCGGATGAACTCGCGAGCCGGCTGCGCCATCTGCAGTGCCATGTCAACCTCATTCCCCTGAACGAGATCAAGGAAAAAGACGCCCTGAAAGCGCCCACTCCCGCGCAGGTTCAGCGGTTCATGACCCAGCTTGAGCGCAGGAACATATCCGTGACCCGCCGCCGCGAGATGGGCGACGACATACAGGGTGCGTGCGGACAGCTGCGGCGCCATGTCCTGTCGGAAAAAACCGAACCGATCACGCCGTCTTGACGAAGAAACATACGAGAGCTTCAGCGCCAGCGATAGCTCCCAAGGAGGCTGACAGCATGAAAGTCGTTGCATTGAGCGAAAAGGGCAGAGTCCGGCCTGTCAATCAGGACGCCTTCTATCAGCCGAAGCCCGGCGAGACCTTTGCCGTGGTATGCGACGGCATGGGCGGACATCGGGCGGGTGACGTGGCGAGTCAGCTCTGCGTTCAGGAGTTCACGCGATGGCTCAGATGCGCGCCCTTTCCGAGCGAGGAGACGCTGCGCTACGCGGTCGGCGAAGCCAACAGACAGGTCTATGTAAAATCGCGCACGGAGGCCGACAAGAGCGGTATGGGAACGACGCTGACAGCCATATGGGTCGCCGACGACTGCGTCTATCTCGCGCATGTCGGCGACAGCCGCGCCTACCGCCTGCGGGACGGTGAGCTCAGACAGATTTCCCACGATCACAGCGTCGTGGCGGAGCTCATGGCCAAGGGCGTCATCACCAAAGAAGAGGCCAAGACCCATCCGCAGCGGCACTACATCACCCGGGCTGTCGGCACGAACAACCGCGTCGAGCCGGAGGTCAGCCGCTGCACGCTCAAGAGCGGCGACGTCTGGCTGCTCTGTTCGGACGGATTGAGCAATTACTTCGAGCTCGACGAACTCCAGAGCGTGCTCAACGCCGACACATCCCTCGAAGCCAAAGCTCAGCGCCTGATGACGACCGCGCTGGACCGCGGCGGAAACGACAACATTACTCTGCTGATCGTGGCTCTTGACGGAGGCTGCGCATGATTCAATCTCCCCTCTCGGGACGGTACGAGCTGGAGGAGATCGTCGGGACCGGTGGCATGTCTGTCGTCTATCGCGCGTGGGATCTGAAGGACGACAGAGAAGTCGCCGTCAAGGTGCTTCGTTCTGAGCTCGATACCAACGAGAATTTCATAAGACAATTTAACAGGGAAGCCAGAGCCGCCGCGCAGATGTCCAATCCCAACATCGTGACCATGTATGACGTTGGGCAGGATGGGGAAGTGCGCTATCTCGTGATGGAATACGTCCGCGGCATCACGCTCAAGGACTATATCCGCCAGAGCGGCGGCCTTGAGCCCGAGGAGTCGGTGCAAATCGCGCTGCGGATCCTCGCGGCGCTTGAGCACGCTCACGCGCACAACATCATCCATCGCGACATCAAACCGCAGAATATCCTCGTGGCGCTGGACGGGCAGGTCAAGGTGACCGATTTCGGCATCGCGCACGTCGTCGGTTCGGCCTCGAACAACAACGAGGTCAACCCGTTCGGCACGGTGCAGTATTTCTCGCCCGAACAGGCCAACGGCAATCAGGCGGACGCCCAGAGTGATCTGTACTCCGTGGGCGTCGTCCTGTACGAAATGCTGACGGGAAAAGTCCCCTTTGAGGGAGAAACGGCCGTCTCTATCGCGCTCAAGCACATTTCCGAAGCGCCGAAACCGCCTTCGGAACTGAACGCCGCCGTGTCCCGCGCACTGGATGAAGTCATCCTGAAGGCGCTTGAAAAGGACAAGAGAAACCGCTATCAGACGGCGACGGAGATGTCGGCTGACCTTAAAAGGGCTCTGAGGAATCCCATGGGCGGCTTCGTCAACGAGCCGGCGACCGGGGAAAGCCAGCCTGTCGGGGGCGACGACGATCGTCCCAGCCACGCGAAGAGCATCGCTCTGGCGCTGATCGTGATCGCGCTGTCCGCGGCGTTGCTCACAGGCGGATTTTTCATGGCGCAGAAACTCGCGACGAGAGTCCGTCTGCCCTCGCTGGCCATGGCCGACATGGACGACGCTCTGGCGCAGCTCGAGGCGCTGAACCTGACGGGCAGCGTGCAGACGCGCTTTGACGACCAGGTCGTCAGCGGGATCGTCATTGACCAGGCGCCTCAGGCCGGCACGCTGCTCTATCCGGGAGACGAGGTCACGCTGTTCGTCAGTCTCGGACGGGAGGACACCCTCATGCCGGACGTGCGCGGCATGACGCGCACGGAAGCCGTTATGGCGATCGAGCAGGCCGGACTGGTGATCAGCGATATCACCCTCGAAATCTCCGACGACGTGCCGCCCGGATGCGTATGCGGACAGTTGCCGCAGCCGGGTTCGCCGGTGACGCCCTTTGCCGACGTTTCTCTGACGGTCAGCGGCGAGTGCGCCAATGTTCCGCCGCTTGAAAACCTTACGGTAAACGAAGCGTTTGACACGCTCAACGCCCTGGGACTCAACCTGGGCCTCGTGCGGCAGGAGTCCAGCGCCGAACCCGCGGGACGGATCCTGTCTCAGTCGGTTCCCGCCGGCCAGCGCCTGCTCTGGGGCGAGAGGGTGGACATCGTCATCAGTGCCTTCGAAGAGGATCTATACACGGAGAACGTCAGCATCCGCATGGATCTGACCGACCCGACCAATGAAGTTTACGCCGTACTCGTGCTGGACAACATAGAGTACGTCGTGTACGAGGGAACGCTGTCCGAGGGCACGCGAACGCTCTTCCTGGCGCTTGAGAGCCCGCTTGCCGGCTTGCGAACGCTGAGGGTGTACGCCAACACCATTATGATCAGCGAAGAGAACGTGGACTTCGGCGCTGATTCTGCGGCTATGCTCTCTCAGGACGTGAGCCTGACGCTGGATCTCACCGAGGCGTCGAATACCGTCAGAGCCGTGTTGGTCGACGGCGAAACCGAGCGCGAAGTCTATCAGGGCGTATTTGAGTCCGGACAGAGGACGCTTCTTTTGAACCTCTTCAGCGAGAGAGAAGGCGTCATGTCTCTCAGGATCTACGTCAACGGCGAACTGATACGCGACACGCTGGTCGGCTTTGAGGCCGCATCAAATTGAAACGGAGGTCTGCCCGCTTTGGAAGGGATACTGCTCAGCGGCATTGGCGGGCTGTATACCGTCCTGTGTGACGGCGTACAGTACAAGCTCAGAGCGCAGGCCAAGATCCGGCGAAGGAGATTGACACCTCTGCCGGGCGACAGAGTGCTGTTCACCCCCGGTCATGCCGATGAAGACGGCTGGCTCGAAGAGCTGATGCCCCGGAAGAACTGCTTCGTCCGGCCGGCCGCAGCCAATCTGGACGTGATATGCCTTTGCGTTTCCGCCGCCGCGCCGCAGGCTGACCTGCTCCTTCTGGACAGGATGCTCCTTCAATGCGCGATGAACGGCGTTGAATCTGTCATTGTGATCACAAAATGCGACGCCGACGAAGGCTTCTGTGCGCAGGCGCGCGCGCAGTACGAGATGTGCGGGGCGCGCGTCGTCGCGGTCAGCGCGGCCGACGGCACGGGCGTCGAGGCACTGAAAGCTATTCTGAAGGGTCGAAT
Source organism: Clostridia bacterium (assembly GCA_017431365.1). GTDB lineage: Bacteria > Bacillota > Clostridia > Christensenellales > Aristaeellaceae > Firm-10. Next base: position 11,218 of record JAFRLF010000063.1, read on the forward strand.
TCACGCCATGGCCGGGCAGTCCGGCGTAGGCAAGAGCTCCCTTTTGAACGCCCTGTACGGGCTTCGGCAGGAGACGGGCTCCCTTTCCCAGCGGATCGACCGGGGCAGGAACACCACCCGGCACAGCGCGCTCATTCCGCTTGAAGACGGTGGCATGGCGCTCGACACGCCGGGGTTCAGCCTGTTTGACCTTGAGGTGATGGATCCGCTGGAGCTGACCCGGCACACGCCTGAGTTCGTTCCGTACGAAGGACGATGCCGCTTCAGCCCCTGTACGCACAGGAAAGAACCGGGCTGCGCCGTGCTCGCCGACGTAGACCTCGGGCTTTTGCCCCGCGAGCGATGGATGCGGTATTGTACGCTTTTTGACGATATGGACATCAAATGGAGGAATCGCTATGACTAAAATAGCCCCTTCCATGCTGGCTGCCGATTTTCTGAACATAGAACGCGATATTCTGAAGGCAAGAGACGCGGGCGCCGACTATCTGCATTACGACGTGATGGACGGGCGTTTTGTCCCCAACATAACATTCGGTCAGGGGATTCTTAAGGCCGTGGCGGGGGCGGACATTCTGCCCTGCGACGTGCATCTGATGATCGAGAGCCCGGAACGGTATATAGAGCAGTTCGCGGCCTGCGGCGCCCGGATGCTGACCGTCCATGCCGAGGCGACGCCGCATCTGAACCGCGCGCTGCGCCAGATCCGCGACTGCGGATGCCTGGCCGGCGTCGCATTGAACCCCGCGACGCCGCCGGACTGTCTTCGCTATGTGTTGGGCGAGTTTGACATGGTTGTCGTGATGGCGGTGAACCCCGGCTTTGGCGGACAGAAGCTGATTCCTTCCGCGGCGGACAAGGTCCGGGAGATCCGGGACATGCTGGGTAAAGCCGGCGTCACGGCTGAAATCGAGGTGGACGGCGGCGTCAACGCCGATAACGCTTCGACTCTGCGGGACGCCGGGGCGAGCATTCTCGTCACGGGATCGGCCTTTTTCAGGGCTGAGGATCCTAAGGGCCTGATCGCCGCGCTGAGAGGCTGAGCGGTTGCGCTCTTTATCAAAACCAGAGGTTATTCGCAATGAAAGAAAAAAAGAACAAGCGGCTCACGGAAGAACAGAAGCGGGCCAGGCTCCTTCGCCGAAGGAAGCAGACGCGCAATCGGGTGATCCGCAGAATCGCCCTCTGCATCGTGACGGCGGTGCTCGTCGTCGTAGTCGGGCTGCTGGCCGTATGCTATACGGTGTTTTACGGACCCTCGCAGACGGCGAGCGACGCCCTGACGCAGACGCTGACGGAGACGAGCGCGCTCAAGTTTGTGCCCCGGATATTCTTCTCGGACGAGCAGATGCAAAAGATCACCGAGCGCAACGGCCTCATCACGCCGGACAGCGTCACGGATACGTCGCTTGTCGTGATTTCAAAGCCGTCCGATAAAACGGACGGCGTCTCATCGGACGCGCCCTCTCAGTCGGAAGAAAAGGACATCGAGCTGAAGTATGTGACGGGATCGACGTACAAGGGCTATATGCTGATCGTGCGCGATCCGTCCCGCGTGTCCGTGGGCGTCTGTAACAATCCCTTTTCTGGGCATTACGGCAAGTACATAAACGAGATCGTCGAGGATTACGGCGCTGTGGCGGCGATCAACGGCGGCGCCTTCGAAGACGAAGGCGGCACGGGCGGCGGCGGGATACCGGTCGGCATCGTGTATTCGGACGGCGAAATGCTGTGGAGCAAAACGCATTCCTACTATGATACGCTCGTCGGCTTCGATCACGAGGACAAGCTCATCGTCGCCACGGGATACTCGGCGGATCAGGCGAAAAAGCTCAACTTGCGCGACGCCGTGACCTTCGGGCCCGCGCTGATCGTCAACGGTCAGGCGGCCGTCAGCAAGGGCACGTCCAGCGGCCTCAACCCCCGTACGGCGATCGGACAGCGCGCTGACGGCGCTGTGCTCATGCTGGTCATCGACGGGCGACAGGTCAACAGCCTGGGCGCGACGCTCAACGATCTCATCGACGTCATGCTCGAGTATGGAGCCGTGAACGCCGCCAATCTGGACGGCGGGTCCTCGTCTAAGCTCTATCTGAACGGTGAGTTCATCAACGACGGCGTGGCCCTGACGGGCTCCCGTCGCATGGCCACGACGTTCATCGTGAGGTAGCGGATATGGCAAAGAACGAATCGACGAAAAAAACGGCGGCCAGGGCTGCCGGATCCCGGAAGGCGCGGGCGGCGAAGTCATCCGGCAGGGCGAAGAGCTCCGCCGGCGCGAAGGTGCTCAAGCGCCGGATCAGGCGGAACACGAAGGTCTTCTATGGCGTTTACTTCGCCGTACTGTTCGCGTGTCTCATCGTGATCGCGGTCGTATGCGTCCGTCTGACTCCTTACCTCGCGGATTATGAAAAGTCCAATCCCCGCTATGCCGCCGACGAGGTGATGTCGCATTTCACACAGGCGGACTGGCCTATGTATCAGACCTACGCGGAGAGTCTCTCTCTGGATGGAGAAAGCCCCGAGGCGTATCTGAGCTGGCTTGGCGAGTACATGAGCGGGGGCGAGTTCAGCTATCAGCCCGATCATTCCTCCGACGACAACCTGCGCAAGTACGCGGTGCGGATGAATGGCCAGGTATTTGGCGCGTTCTATCTCAGGCGCGTGCCGGACAGCACGGAATACGGCTTTGAAACCTGGACTTTCGATCATCTGGACGCTCCGATCCCCGAGGCTCAGACGTATCAGATCCTGGCCCCGACGGAGGCCACAGTCATGGTCGGCACACAGCAGATGACGGCGGCGAACGCCGTCGAGGCGGGCATTCCCACCGTCTGGAACGGCTACATGCTGACTGAGGATATCGCGGCGCCGACGCTGACGAGATACTCGGTGGAGCGCCGTTTCTCCCAGCCCGAGGTCACGGCGTGGGATCAGTACGGCGCGTGCGCCGTGCACAAGGACGAGAATGAGGTCTATGTCGTTGAGCGCAATTATGACGCCCGCCTGCAGGCGGAGGCGACGGAACGCGTCGAAAAGGTCGTCAACACGTTTTCTAAATTCGTAGCCGACGACACCTCGCGCGAGAACATGCTGGATTACGTGCGAAAGGGGACCAACGCGTATTCGATCATTCAGACCTTTGACAACAACTGGTTCGGCCGGCATTCCGGGGCTGTCGTGACGAATCTTGAAATCGGCGATTTCATACGCTTTTCCGAGGATACCATGGCCTGCCGGATCCATTACGACTTTGTCGTTTCATCCGGCGACAATTCGGCCACCTATGACACGAACTACTGGTTCTACTTCGTCTACAGAAACGATCAATGGTATCTATACGACTTTTATGCCATTCTCTGACAAAGCACGGTGAAAGGAGGACGGGACTGATGGTCAGCCGGCCCGCCGACAGCAAAGCGGCGACGTATAGCCGCGGCGAGGAAATCTTCAATATGGTGACGCACATCGTCGGAGGCGGCCTGGCTATAGCCGCGACGGCGCTCTGCGTCGTGTTCGCCGCGCTGCGCCATAACGTCTGGGGCGTCGTCGGATGCAGCGTCTTTGGCGCGACGATGATCCTCCTCTATACGATGTCGAGCGTCTACCACGGTCTGAAACCGGAGACGTCCGCCAAGCGCGTCCTTCGTGTCCTCGATCACTGTACGATTTTCGTGCTCATCGCCGGGACATATACGCCCTTTTCGCTGGTTACGCTCCGGGCTTACAGCGCGGCGCTGGGATGGAGCGTATTCGGCGTGATATGGGGGCTGGCGGTGCTGGGCATCGTCTTTACCGCTGTGAATCTTGAGCGCTTCCGCGTTTTTTCGGGCATTTTGTATCTGGTGATGGGCTGGCTCGTCCTGTTTACGATCAGGCCGGTCGCGCAGGCTGTGGGCCTTGGCGGCATGCTCATGCTGGTAGGTGGGGGACTGTGCTATACGGCCGGTGCGGGCGTGTATCATTTTGCCCGGGGCAGAGCGTACGCGCACGGCGTGTTTCATCTGCTCGTCATTGCGGGGAGCGTACTGCATTCGCTCTGCATACTGTTTTATGTGATCTGATGGGCTTTCCCCGGAGATCAGTCGGAAGAGAATCAACCAGAACAAGGAGTAGTGTATATGGATTTTAAGTCGATCATTGCGGAAAAGATTGCCATGAGCCTCGAAAGCGCTTACGACAACCACGATCTTTCGGCTGAGCAGATCGCGCAGGTCATCGAAATTCCGCCGGACACAGCCATGGGAGATTATGCGTTCCCGTGTTTCCGGCTGTCCAAATCGCTCAGAAAAGCGCCGCCCGTCATCGCGGACGCGCTGAAGCAGAACATCGATATGGCGCTCCTTCAGGAGGTTCAGTCTGTCAAGGGATACCTGAATTTCTATATCGACAAGGCCACGTTCGCACGCGAGGTCATAGCCTCTGTCCGTGATCAGGGCGCCCGATACGGCGCTTCGGACATCGGCGCGGGGAAGACGATCTGCCTTGACTATTCGTCCATCAACATCGCAAAGCGCTTTCACATCGGGCATCTCTCCACCACGATGATCGGCAACGCCCTCAAAAACATCTACGAGTTCCTCGGCTATACCACGGTGGGCATCAATCATCTGGGCGACTGGGGGACGCAGTTTGGCAAGATGGTGGCCGCCTATAAGCTGTGGGGCGACAGAGAGCAGATCGAACAGGGCGGCGTCAACGCGATGGTGAGCCTGTACGTCCGCTTCAACGAGGAGGCCAAATCCGATCCCGAACTTGCGGAGTTGGGCAGGCACTGGTTTAAGAAGATCGAGGACGGCGATGAGGAAGCCCTGTCCATCTTCAACTGGTTCAAGGAAGTGACCCTTCAGGACGCGCAGCGCGTCTATGAGAAGCTCGGCGTCAGGTTTGATTCGTATGCCGGCGAGAGCTTCTACAACGATAAGATGGGGCGCGTCATCGACGAGCTCCGCGAGAAAAACCTTCTTGTCGAATCGGACGGAGCGCAGGTCGTCGACCTGAGCGATTACAATATGCCTCCGGCCCTGATACAGAAGTCAGACGGCGCAACCCTGTATATGACCAGAGATCTCGCCGCGGCGCTGTACCGCAAGGATGCGTACGACTTTGACAAATGCCTGTACGTCGTGGCGTATCAGCAGGATCTGCACTTCCGCCAGCTGTTCAAGGTGCTGGAACTGATGGGGCACGAGTGGTCCCGCGACTGCGAACACGTAGCCTTCGGCATGGTGTCGTTTGAGGGCGAGGCGCTGGCCACACGGTCGGGTCACGTCGTGTATCTGGACGATTTGCTCGACAAAGCCGTGGAGAAGGCTCTGGCCATCATCGAGGAGAAGAGTCCCGACCTTGAGAACAAGGACGAAGTCGCAAAACAGGTCGGCATAGGCGCGGTCATCTTCTTCGACCTGTACAACAGCCGCATCAAGGACATCGATTTCAGCTGGGACCGCGCGCTGGCGTTCGAGGGGGAGACGGGCCCATATGTGCAGTACACGCACGCGCGCAGCTGTTCCGTTCTCAGAAAGGCCGGCACTGTGACAGCCGAGGCGGACTATACGGGACTGAACACGCCGGAGGCGCAGGATGTCCTCCGCCAGCTGGATCGTTTCCCGGCTGTCGTTCGCGAGGCGGCGCAGCGCTATGAGCCGTCCCTCATCACGCGGTATTCGGTGATTCTGGCCCAGGCCTTCAATAAATTCTATTATGAAAACAGGATCCTTGACGACGACATGGGCGTCAGGGCCGCGCGCCTCGAGCTGACCCGGGCGACGAGGCAGGTCATTGCTGAAGCGCTCAGGCTGATCGGCGTTGGCGCGCCGGAGCGCATGTAAGCCGTGAACCGCGTTGCTTTAGTGACGGGCGGTTCGAGGGGAATCGGCAGAGCCTGTGTTGAGCGCCTGGCGCGCGACGGCTACAGCGTGTGCTTTTTTTGCCGCAAGGACGTCGAAAACGCCGATGCCCTGACGCAGAGCCTCCGTTCCGCCGGCATGGACGTCGAGTGGGCCGTGTGCGACGTGGCGAGCGCGTCGGACGTCCGTGATCAGGTGGGGCGCATCCTGCGCTACCGGCACAGGATCGACGTCCTGATCAATAATGCCGGCATATCACGGGCCGGTCTGCTGACAGACATCACTTCGACAGAATGGGACGAGGTCTTTGCCGTCAACGTCAGGGGCGCGTTTAACATGTGCCACGAGGTCCTGCCGGGCATGATCTCCCGGCAGTCGGGATCCGTCATCATCATTTCTTCAATGTGGGGGCAGGTCGGCGCGGCCTGCGAGGTCTGCTACTCAGCCTCGAAAGCGGCGCTGATCGGCATGACGAAGGCTCTGGCCAAGGAGACGGCGCCGAGCGGCGTGCGAGTCAACTGTATCGCGCCCGGCGTCATCGACACGCAGATGAACGCCCGCCTGAGCCCGGACGATATGGACGACCTGGCGGCTCAGACGCCCCTCGGCCGCATCGGCTCGCCGGAAGATATAGCTGACGCGGCAGCCTTTCTCGCGGGAGATCAGTCCGCCTTTCTGACGGGTCAGATCATCGGCGTCAACGGCGGATTTGTCATATGATGTCGGGCGTCGACATCCCTTTTTTGACCTGAATGCCGAGCTGTTGCGCCAGATGTAATCCAAAAAAACAAGTGACCGGCGGGAAGCGAGCTTTCCGCCGGTCAACGTGTGTAAGAGATGTCTGTAAGCCGGGTTCTGTATTGGATGGCCAGCTATCTGGGCCTGCAGTTGCCAGCAGGCTCGAGCGATTACCGGAAGCGTGACGGGCCGCCATTTACCGCTTCACTGTCAATCTTGCACCTAGTGGGGTTTACAGAGCGGACAAGTCGCCAAGCCGCTGGTGAGCTCTTACCTCACCTTTCCACCCTTGCGCTCCTCCGGAGAGGAACGCGGTTTATTTCTGTTGCACTTTCCTTAGAGTCGCCTCCACCGGGAGTTATCCGGCACTCTGCCCTGTGGTGCCCGGACTTTCCTCACAGCGCCGTAGCGCGTGCGACCATCTGGCATCCTTACACGCCTGATATTTTACCGGAGTTTACGGCTTTGGTCCATCACGCTCGTGTAAATGATTGTTCCTGTATCGGATTAAGCGTCCGTCACTCCGATTCGACGATCAGTTTAAACAGCGGATCATTCGGTTTCAGAGCGGATACCGTCTGAATCGCCGCGCTCAGTCCGTGCTCTTCGATTTGAGACTGGACGAACTGCGTGCCGGGGTCCGGCGCTCTGAAGTCGTACCCTGCGCGCAGGCCCCGGGCGATGGCCGTCGGGGTGCCTCCGGCTCCTAGGCACAGGAGCGCCGGGCCGCAGAGCCGGTCGGTTCGCCCCAGCTTGCGCCGCGTATCCGCGCCCAGACGGTTCAGGTCGTCGTTGATAAAGGGATTGTCCAGAAGCTTTATGATTTCTGAGGGCCACTTGCGCATCTGCTCTTTGTCAAAGCCGAAGGCGTGTTCGAGCCCCAGCGAGGCTTCGTCCAGAGCCTTCATCACCGTCTGGCGCAGATCCGCGTCCTTCATGACGTCGATGACGGTCCGGTATCCTTTTTTCACGCCGAGATAGCAGCACATCGCGTGCGCCATGTTGAGTGTGTAGAGTTTGCGCGTTTCCTCGGCGTGAACGTCGGGGCTCAGCCGGATATGCGGACACTCGGGCGCGACGCCCTTCAGCTCCCGCTCGCCGATCGCCTGCTCGTGCCAGCCGTTGTTGACGAGCGTCAGCGGATCTGATTCGAGCTCGGCTTGCGAGGCGAGAGGGGATATGCACATCGCGGCGATCCCGGTGACGCCCACGTGATCGTTGAAGTAAGACAGCACCTGCCCATCGAGCCGATCGCGCATAAGATGCGTAAAAGCCCGATCCGGCGCCGCCATGTTGACGTTCATCATGATGTCAAACGGAGTGGGGTTCTTCTTAGCCCGCGCCGTGACGAGCGGCGCGATCATGTCCGCCACCTGCGCGATCTTCGGTTCGTGGACGGCGATATCGAGCATGATCCCGTCCTCGCAGAAGAGAGCGCCGAGCTGTTCGCTGTCCGTATCGAGGGCCGTAAAACCGCCGTCGATGACCTCCCGGCGGAGTCCGTCCGCCGTCGCACGGATGATCGTGTATTGGCCGCGCGCGTTCAGGCGCTGAACGAGCGCCTTGTCGATGTCCACGAAGACGACGCGCCAGCCCCCCTCGAGGAACAGCGGAGCGACGAACCCGCGCCCGATGCGGCCCGCGCCCCAGACGATCAGTGTACGCATAGACAACGCCTCCCTGACAATTGATTCAGTATCCGTTTTTTCACCGTTATGCGCCAACGACTGAGCGCCTATTCAGGATGTGGCGCTGTGCGGCAGGGACATCATCCACTTGCCGCTCTTCAGGCGCAGGTGGTTGCACACGGCGCGGTAGATCCATTCGACGATCTGCGCGATCCAGACGCCGACGGGGCCCAGCCCGCACGCGATACAGAGCGCGTACCCGATGGCGACTCTGCCGATGAACAGCGCTGTCATGGACACCGCCGTCGTGTAGAAGGCGTCTCCGGCAGCCTTGAGCGCGTAGGACGGCAGCATGGCGTCGCACCAGATCAGGGGCAGGGGAATCACGCCGATCAGCAGCATTTTCCAGACCAGGGGCAGCGCCTCGGCGTCCGGGTGGTACATGCGCAGCGCCAGCGGCGCGAGGGCGGTCAGCGTGACGAGCGACACCAGAGCCACGATGCGCCCCATTTTGATGAGATTGCCGATATACTTTTTGTACAGATCGATCCGCTTCGCGCCGATGCACTGACCGCATATGGTCGTGGCCAGGGCGTTGACCGTGTCGATGGGCGCCGTGTACATTGAGAAATACGAATTCGTGATGCCGTGCGCCGCGATGGCCAGAGTGCCCATCTCCGGCGTGGCGCCCCAGCTGTTCAGATACCTTGAGACGATGAGCATCCCGCCCTGAAACAGGAGCTGTTCAAAGCTGAACGGTACGCCCAGACGGATGATGGGCAGGATCGTGCGCGCGCGCAGCCGGAAGAAAGAGGCGAGCCTGACCTTCAGACTGGATTCTTTGCGCCGGATCATGAATATGGAGACGACGCATCCGATGACGCGCGCCGTAATATAACTAAGCCCTGAGCCGCTGACCCCGAGCTTCAGCACATTGATGTACAGGATCGAACAGATCAGATGCACGACGTTGATTGCGACGGTCAGAGCCAGGCTCGAGCGCGAATCGCCCACGGATCGCATCGATACGAATATCCCCTCGAAGACGCTGTAGGGGAACATGCTGAGCATCATCAGACGGAGATACTGCGCCGCGTACTCGATGAGCTGGGATTCGGCCCGGGGATAGAGCGTTTTCATGATCGGCGTGGCCAGCAGATAGAGCGGCGTGGCGATCATGGCGCTGACGATGACGCAGAGCATGGTCGTCTGGCCGACGGCGTCGTTCATCTGATCGGTGCTGCCGCTGCCCTTGTGCTGGGCGATCAGCACGCCGCCGCCGAGAGCGACTGCCATGAGAACGGAGGACGCGATGCCGCCTATGGTGCCGACCATGCTGACGGCCGCCATTGCCGCGTTGCCCAGCGACGAGACGAGGGACGTGGAAATCGCGTTTATAAAGAAGATAAAGAACTTGTCCAGCAGGAGCGGCCAGAAGATTTTCATGATTTCCCGTCCGGTGAACAGATCGGAATTCAGATCCGGACGAAACAGGCGCTCTGGCGCGCTCACGGGATGCGCAGTCTGTGACATGGTAATGCTCCAATGCTCTTTTTTCAAGACGGATTTATGCCGCGACAATTATAGCATACCGCCGTGAGAGCGCGTGTTAGAACTGTGAAAAGTCATTTGACAGGCTTCTCAAATAATTATCTTGACAATGCCCGTTCGCCGTAGCATAATGAAAAAGTGCTGGATGGGCACCCGTAGCTCAGCAGGATAGAGCGTTCGCCTCCTAAGCGAAAGGCCGCGCGTTCGAATCGCGCCGGGTGCGCCAGAAACTGAGCTCTGCAGTCGCGGAGCTTTTTTGTTACCTTGTAACGCGTGTGATTGTCTTGGAGAGGTGGATGGCTATGAGAGAGTTATGGGTCATGTTCGCCGCGTTTTTCCGCATCGGCCTGTTTACCTTTGGCGGAGGATACGCCATGCTGCCGATGCTGCAGCGCGAGGTCGTCAACCGCTATCAGTGGGCGACGGATGAAGAGCTGATGGACTGCTACGCCATCGGCCAGTGCACGCCGGGCGTCATCGCGGTCAATACGGCAACTTACGTGGGCTACCGGCGCAGAGGTGTCATTGGCGGCATCGTGACGACCCTCGGGGTGATCACGCCGTCGCTCATCATCATCACGCTGATCGGGGCTCTGCTGGCCCGGTATATGGACAACGCTTATGTGGTCAAGGCATTCGCGGGCATCCGCGTGGCCGTCAGCGCGCTCATCACGGCTTCAGTTATCAAGCTGTTCAAAAAAAACGTCAAGGACGTATGGGGGATCGCTTTGTGCGTCCTGGCGTTCTTGTTCGTTGCGATACTCGGCGCCTCTCCGGTCTACGTGACGGTCGGCTCGGCCCTGTTCGGCTTTATCATGGGGAAGGCGGGTGTGAAGCATGACTGATCTGCTCTGGCTGATCATCGAGTTTTTTAAGGCGGGGCTGTTTGCCATCGGCGGAGGCCTGGCGACGCTGCCCTTTCTGACGCGCATGGGCGAGGCGCATACAGGCTGGTTCACGACGGAGATGCTGGCCAATATGGTGGCCGTATCCGAGTCCACGCCCGGACCCCTGGGCGTCAATATGGCGACGTATGTGGGCTATACCGTGGCCGGTATACCCGGCGCGATCCTGGCCACGCTGTCATTGGTGGCACCGTCCGTGGCGATCATCATGCTCATTTTCAGGATCCTGCAGAAGTATATGGAACACCCCATGGTCAAGACCGTGTTTTACTACCTGCGTCCGGCCGTGACGGGACTCATCGCCGCCGCGGGATTCTCGGTCCTGAGGATGGCGGTCCTGACGGGCGGTGGGGAAGGCATTTTGGGGACGATCGATTGGAAGGCCCTCGTTTTTTATGGCGTGATCCTCTTTCTGACACAGTGGAAAAAGACGAAATCCTTCCATCCCATCGCTTTTATCGGATGTGGCGCCGTGATCGGGCTTTTGCTGTTCTAAAGCGACACCGCCTTATGCCTTTACCAGCGCTTTGATCTCCGCGCGGTACTCCAAGGCCTTTTTTGTGAACTGATGGTCTTCTCCCAATTTATCTCTCAGCACCGGAAGCGCGCTGTCGATCATAGCCAGCGCTTCCGGTGTTTTTCCGTTATGGGCGAGGGTCAGAGCAAGGACCGCAGCGGCATATCCCGTCTGACCTGAATCCCGCCCGTATAGCTTTTCATGTTTATTGAGAGCCTCCTGCGCCGTTTTCAGGGCTTCGGCATGTTTATTTACTCGCGTCAGGATCAGCGCGGCGTTTCTGAGATGTACCGGCAGGTTCCTGGCCTGTTCGCCGTGACGTCGGTCTATGCGCAGCGCCGTCCTGATGCAGGACTCCGCCTCTTTATACATGCCCATATCGTACAGCAGCAAAGCTATATTGTTCTGAAGGGCGGCGTAGGGCATCTGATCGTCGCGCTTCTGCTCCCTGTAAAAGCGGTTCAGCATTCGGAACTGCTCGATCGCCTTGTGATTCTCACCGGAACGCATGAGCGCCAGGGCATAGGTGTTTCGCGTACTCATCATATTGACGGAGTCGTTCCTGGCGCCGGATTCCAGCATGATGCCGATACAGGCTTCCAGGCGGGCTGCGGCCTGAGCGTTGCGCGAAAGATCCAGAAGACAGCACGCCTGCCTGTAGAACAGGTTTGAGCAGCGCTGAGTCTTCTCTTCGCCTTCTCTTTGAAGCAGCGATTCTGCCTTGTCGAGGGTATCGAGCGCGCGCTGCGGGTCGTGCAGCGCGTTTCTCTGGTATTCTCCCAGTGATATGAGATGACTGATCATCCGCTCCGTATCATCCTGCGCCGGCTTAATGATTTCAAAAGCTTCTCCGATCAGGGATTTCAGTTCTTCATCGGCGAACGAAGCGCCGTTTTCCAGAAGAGAATAGATATTGCTCTTATCGCTCGCGCTCAGCAGCAGACGCTGATCCGAGATCAGTGACCTGAGCCTCTGCCTGAACGCGTCGGCGTCGCCTGCGACCACAAGTGCCCTGTAGCATTGTGCCACGATAAAATCGGCTTCATCGCAGGCTTCGTGCGGTTCGGTCTTTAAAAAGTTTTCGGTCAATTCGTATAACCTGTCCGGCAGACGCAGGTAGGGGATAAAGGCGATCCTTTTTTCGAGTAGGATGGCGGCCCTGATGTTTTCCAGATTCAGCTTCGGCAGGTTCAGTACCATGGAGATGAGCTCGCGCGTATGCTCCTGCGTCTGTCCGGCCTGTCGGATCATCTCCCACAAAAGCGGGAATTCCTCCGAGCCGAATTTTTTGAGCCGTATCATCTGCGCGATCAGCGGATGGATGGCAAAGCCGTCATTGCTTCGCATCAGCCAGCCCAGGTCGCTCAGGATGCAGCAGGTATCCGTCAGATCGTCTGTATTGTGGCAGACATCCTGCGCATAGAGAGAGAGGTGATCCGGCTTGCGATATATCAAGGGCAGTATGCTCATGAGTCTGAGCAGCTTTCCCTGCTGGCTGCTCAGGTGCGACATATCGAATGTTTCGGTCAGCACGTTGGGAACACTGACACTGACCGCCTGTCTGATGAAACTGAGTTCCCTGATGCCGCTCTGCATGAGCCTGTCCAGGAGCCTGTCAGCCGGCCAGAACCGAACCTTGCAGAGGTTGGCAAACAGCGTGATCGCCAGGGGATGACCGTATACGAGCTCACATATGCCCCGCACGTCCTCGGGCTGCCTGGACGCATCCGGGTCTATGGTCATAAACAAGCCGGCAGCGTCTTTCATGTCAAGGCCCTCGAGCTTCAGTGAGACGAAACCTTCCAGCTCCGTCAGCCGCGACGTGATCATGATGTCGCAGCCGAAGGTGCTGAGTTTGGCTATATCGCTGTCATCAGCGGGAGAGTTGTCAAGGTTGTCGATCAGAAGCAGTGTCCGCCCGCCGTCATTCTTCTCGAGTATGTCGCGGGTCTTTTCTATCCTTTGACTGACACTGAGCCCGTCGAGCGCGTCGAAAGCGAGGGCAAAGCTCGTATTGAGATCGGTTTCATACTGCACGAAGGCGATGCGCCGGTACAGGCCGGAGGCTCTAAGCCTCTGAAGCAGCTGTCTGGCGAATTCCGTTTTGCCGATGCCGCCCAGTCCGCAGATGAGCAGCTTTCCGCCGCCGCCGACAAAAACATCCATCGAGCTTTCGAGTGCGGCGTCGTTGCCGAAATAACGGTCTTGCGCCAAAGGCTGCACGCACAAAAGACAATCGCGCCTTGAGATGACCTGGGCTTCCGCGTCGCTGTGCAGGCTCCTGCGGTACAGATCGTTCATGCCGCGATCGGCCGTCATGCGTATCCTGTCCAGCATGGTGTCTTTTAAGCGGTTGCCGTAGAGGGCGAAAACGGAAAGCAGGCTCAGCGCCAGCGCGTGCCTGAACAAAGTGGGAGCACCGGCGCTTTCGTCCAGGGAAATGCGCAGGTTCAAAAACAAATTTTCGTTTTCTTCTCTTCCCAGTTCGCCAGAGGCTGACAGCGCCTCCAGAAAGCTGTTCAGACGGACATTGAGCGCGCCGCTGTTATAGTCATGGCCTGTGAGCGTGTCCTGCCATGCGCGCGTCATGCTGAGCAGCAATTCCTCTCCGGACGAGGCTGAAAGAGACATGAACCACTTATCGGCCAGCCTTTCAGTGCCGGTGCGGTTGAGCACTTTGGTCAATGACCTGGAACGCCCGCTTTCGCTGTCAAAAAGGCTCAAATCAATGCCTTCCGGCAAGCCGAGCGTGAACAGTTCCCGCCAGAACCTGACCAGCGTCTGCCCCTTCATTGCCATGGGGGAGAGCGGCGGATAGGAGTGGTTCATGTAATCGAATTTTGTCAGCATGCGATAGATGTTCTTCAATGTGAGAACATGTTCGTTGGCCGCTTTGCTTTCCAAGACTATCCCACCTGTTTCCTGTGTTGTATATTCTCTCTTTATGTATTTGTAGCTGTCTCAGCACTTCCTGTCAAGTTTTTTAGAAAACTGGCAAAAAGTTCCCGAATTTTGGCAACGATACAGTGTTGGCTTAGATTATAATACTCGGTGTTTAGAATATTGCTTGATTTATGCAATAGCAATTAACACAAGGAGGGCATAGAATGAATAACTTGAAAACCAGCAAAAGAAGAACGCTGGCAGCCATGGTATTGATGGCATTGCTGACCTGTGTCTTTATAAGCATGATTCCGCTCGAAGCACACGCTGCGACGGCGTACAATGCAAGTGCGGCAGTCAATTACGCTGTCGCCCACTGGAATGAATCAGGATTGTGCGATGCATACGTAAAAGCATGCCTGGCAGCTGGCGGTATCAATATCAGCAGCAGTGGTGTGGTAAACGTATATAATGAATTATTGAATTATGGAACGAGTTACCAAGTGGTGTTCGCAGCTAATGATTGGTTGGCAGATTGTTATGCAAGAGATAATGTGGGACACCTTGATGTTGGTGATATCATTTTCTATTATTGCAGTGCATGCGGCGGGTGGACACATACGTCAATTGTCACTCGCGTGGATGACAGTGGCAAAGTTCATTATTGTGCACACAACGCAGCTGCAGGGGACGCATATTTCAATCAAAGCTATGGATGTGCAAATGGTCATCATTATCCAAATATAACACATTATGTCATCCATATTACAGGGAATTCGAGTAGCCACGGCATTGCGCAATTGAGCGTGGCAGCGGGAAATTCACTGACACCGTCGACATTCACGTGGACCAGTGTGAGCGGCGCAACCGGTTATCATTTGAGGATTTTCAAAGATACTGTGTATACTGGAGAGGATTATACACAGTGGAATGTCAGTTCGGGATGTAAAGTGACATTGCCTGCGGGTACTTATTACGCCTATGTGGATACAAGCTTCAGCACTGACAGTTGGACGCAAAGCAATATTGTGGAATTCGTAGTGCGTCAGGCGTACAATGTCACTTACGACGCCAATGGCGGTACGGGAGCGCCGTCGAACCAGATCAAAATCAGCGGTATAGCGCTGACATTGAGCAGTACACAACCCACACGCTCGGGTTATACTTTCCAGGGCTGGGCTACGAGTGCAAATGGCAGTGTCGCATATGCCCCTGGGGCGAGTTATACTGCCAATTCAGGCTTAACACTGTATGCTGTGTGGGCTGAGACTCAAGCATACCAGCCGACTGATGAGTGGGAAGAAATGTCCTCTTTGCCATACATTTACGACCCGAATATTTGTGAAATTCAATATAATAATCACTATGTATATAACGGACGGACAAGCCCGGGAGCTGAATGGACGCTATCTGCTGAGGGCGCGGTTCAGTACGAAAATGACGGCGAACAGTATAATTCAGATAACCCGTTGGAGACGAGCGCTACCCGCGTCCTGGTGGGACATTATTATTTCCATTGGTGTGACAATGGAGCCAGCTATAACGCAAACTACTACCAAAAGAGTTATTTGCCCTATTACCATACTGTTCCGATGTCGGATATAGGAACAGTTATAACGGCGACAGAAGCCGGAACTGATGGTGATGGCAGTGGCAGAAAAGTCTACAAACTGACATGGCTGAGCGGAGAATGGGCTGGCGGAACGGTTTCGTGCTGCTCAAATGGAACCCAGGTTTATTATCAGGGCAATGTGTATCAGAACAAAAAAGCTTATCGAATCAACACCTATGTGAAAGAGTCCGGCTGGACAGATGAAGTGGATCCTTCAGCTGATTCGGTGACATATCGCCTCCGAAGAAAACAGGTGACCTCGATCGATTTTGAAGAGGCTGCCGTATGGATGGATCGCGGTGACACACTCATCCCGCCTATGATTCTTCAGCCGGAGACCGCCGAGCGCAGCAGTCTGACATGGGTCAGTGACAATCCCGCCATTGCGTCAGTCGATGAAAACGGTGCGATCACCGCGGTAAGTCTTGGGGAAACGTATATCACAGCTTCTTCCGACGATGGGAATGTTTTCGATACTCTGCATGTTACGGTTGAGACAAACGTTGCTGCCAGCTCGTTGTTCGTTGTTGACGACACATCAGTTGGTTTCTTTGGAATCGGTCTATATGACGGGAAAATGAGCGAATACAGCAATGGCGGTCTGGTTTGCATGGTGCGAGAACCGGGAGATGTGCTGAACGTCACTGCAGAGCTGTGCTTCACAAACGACCTTGACGAATGCATCATTGAATATGAAGTGACTGAAGGCAATCTGGTGCGCGCCGGGAATGATGCATTCGTCGTCAGCAAGAACACCGACAGAAAAAATGTCATCACTGCACATGTCTACGAAGTTGATGAAGAAGGCGCGAAGGGCACAGAAATGGTCTGGGCCAACGTGGTCGTCTTCATTGTGAAAGACGACAATGTACTGAAATTGCCTGTCGGACTGAATCGGATCGAAGCCAACGCCTTTGAAGGAATCGCGGCGGATATCATTTGCCTGCCCGACTATGTGACGCTTGAGGACGACAGTCTAGCCGGGATTCCCGCAGGAACCATCATCTACTTTAATTCCGATACTATAACGCCCTTCTACGACAATTTCGTTCTGGGAACAGAGGTGTACCGCAATCCGGATTATTACTGGATCGATACAGGCACACCCACTCTTGAATACTTTAATGGTAACGGATGCTGCACCAACTATTTCTGCCTGGATACGTCTGACAACTGATCTAACAGATAAGTGACAATCAAGCGGCGCGGAATGTTGATTCTCCGCGCCGCTCGATATTTTGACATATCAGACGAGCTGATCCAGCCTCATACCGTCTTCCGGCACAAACTGCCGCCAGTAGCGCACGCTCTCCTTGCAGTCCCTGATCACGTCGCGGATGATGGACGTGGTCTGCGAGAAGATCTCGAGCGTCAGGTAGATCTCGTCGCAGGGGTCGGGCATGCCCGGCTCAGGCGCATTCTCGTAGGACTGTTTCAGCGCGGCTAGGACGGCATGTCCCTCGATGCGGCCGCGGCTGTTTTGCTCGGGGGTAAAGGGCAGGTGCCGGGATTCAGTTCCGTTGCTCTGCTGAAGGTGTATGATGGGGCTGTAGCGGCCCAGCGTTCTCAGGACCTCGTAACAGTCGTTATCCTCCGGTTGAGAGAACAGGTGCGGGTTTTGGGATATATCCTCGCGTATCCTCTGAAGATTGGCTCCCGGATCTTCGTCCGCCAGCGCGAAGGCCCGATCCGTGCCCAGCCAGACGGGCGTCCGTCGACTGTCAAGTATGGCTTCGTCGCCGGGGATCTGGAATTTATTGTGATGGTGTCCCAGATCTTCCGTAAAATAGAAGTCATGTCCGCTCCCTGCAGTCACATCCCTGAGCAGGGAAACAGTATCGGCATTGCGCCAGGGGTACTGATGGGGCGTATACATGCGCTCGACGCCGACTTTGCCGCAGTCCGTTTCCGCCGCGTGGCGGTTGATGCGGCACAGCTCTTCTGTGACGACGCGCACGTATCGCGCGTATGAGTCGGTGCTTTGCAGCGTCTTGTGGTCAAACGCGTGGGCAAAAAAGCCCAGGCCGCAGCCGAGCGCGGCGGCCGTTTCGACGAGAGGGAAGAAGAAGTTTTCCCTGATGTTCGCCCTGACGCCGCCGTCGGGGTGCGCTATGCCCAGCGTGGTATACGAGCCGTGTCCGGAATAGAGGTTGGCGACCTTGACGCCGTACTTCGACTCGGCAGATTTTACGGCTTTGATCCATCCCGGCAGATAATCCCGCCCCATGTACAGGGGGTCGAGCTCGTTGTCCGCGCTGGCTTCGATGTATCTGAGACCGAGATCGGCTATGACCCTGGCCCAGTCATCCGGTGTGCTGAAGCGCTTGTAGAATACGCAATTGTCGATGGCCAGATAGATTCGGGGATAAACTGACATCCTGATCGACGCTCCTTCATGGTTTCTGAGCTGGCTCTGTTATCGCCGGGTGGGACGGACAGGTCAGCTTTCAGTGTATTTTATCAGGGTGAATGTCATTTCGTCGGCCAGATTTGTAGATTTCACGGTACCGGTGCGGCTTTCCCTGAGAGATTGCGTCAAGCTGTCTGAATCCAGCTTTTCGGTGGAAAAGACGTACGCCGCGCCGTTTTTATCGAGCTGCGCGGCGGCCAGCTCAGCCCCTTGCCGCACGTCGGAAGCCGCGTAGTCGGCTGTATCAAAATAGTACTGACCGTCGAAGGCCTGCGCGTATTTGCCGGGCGGCAGGCTGTATTGATCCCAGCTGCGGCTCTTTCCAAACGCGGAGAGCGGCAGGTTGAAGTACGTGTGCTCTATGCTGGACGCGCCTCCGCTCATGTCGTCCCAGGTCACGTCGACGGCGTAGTTGAGGCCGTTCAGCGTGATGATGTTCCAAGCGTGTCCGCGTGAGTCCAGACTGTCGCGCGTCGTCGGGCCGCCCATCATTTCCACCTCAAGCCCGCTCAGTCGCGCAAGGAGACGCATCGTATCGACGTATCCGGCACAGCGGCAGGCCCCGTGCTGGAAAAACCCCCGGCAGTCGTCGGCGTTAAAACCCTCGACGGCGACGAGGTATTCGCAATGCTGCGCGACGTAGTCGTGCACGGCCAGCTCCCGTTCCCACAGGTTCATGCTCGGCTTGATGATCGACGATACGGCTGAAAGCGCCTGATCGGCTACCTTCTGCTCTTCGGCTGAAAGGTCGCCGACCATGCCGTTCTCGATGGCCAGCAGGATGCGCAAGCCGCTTTTGAATTCGACCGACAGCCGGCGGGCTGCGACATTGCAGGTGTAGCTTTCAAAGTAATTGCTGAACAGCAGGGTGATCTCGCTGACCTGTTTGTCCGTCAGCGTAAGGGCGTCGAGTTCCGGCTTTTCGACCCCCGCTCTGATCATCCACCAGTAGAGATCGACCAGGGCCTGTCGGCTGGTGATGCGCATGGACGGCTTGACGACGGCGGTTTCGGCGACCGGCGCGGACATATCCCGCACGCTCTGCGTTGGCTGAGGCGTCGCTGTGGGCTCGGGCGTCGGCGTTGGCTGAGGCGTCGCTGTGGGCTCGGGCGTACTGACGCTGATAGCGCTACCGACCTGAGTCGGCTGCGCGGGCGCCGGGATAATATCGCGCGACGAACTCGTCCTGAGAACGACGAACAGCACAAGCCCCGTAAGCGCCGCGACGAGAAGCCAGGCGCGTCTGTCCTGCGGATGATATCCCTTGTAGTCGAAGCGCCTCTTGGGACTTCGGCGCATGCGAACGACATAGCTCTTCTCCGGCATGACAGAACGGACATGCCGGAGGAGAGTCGAGCGCCTTATTATGCTGTTCAGGCTGTCCCAGAGGCGTTTCACAGATGTTTACCTCAGTTCGATGACGTTGACCGAGTGGGGAGGCACACTGACCTGGCCGTTAAAGGATGTCCAGGTTCCTTCCGAAAGACCGACTTCGGTATGTCCGATGTCGTTGTAGGCGTTCGGCGTCGGGCCGTTGACGGTGCTGACGCGCGCCTCGCGCCATGACCGTTCGAGCGCCGTGATGTCCAGGGTATGGCTCGACTTTGGATCTTTGTTGACGCATGCGATGGATACGCCGCCCTCATCCGCCGTCACACACACGTCCACGGCGTCGACGACCTTGACCTTGCCCTGATCCGTGCCGCTGAGGGTCGGCACATCCTCCGACCAGTATGAGAGGACGTTTTTCCGGAGCCTGTTGACGTACAGGTCGAACACGAAGTACTGCGGCCTGAGGACGATGCCGCCGTCGTAAGTGAATATGGCGCCCCTCGTGTTGACGATGGGCGAGAAGCACGCCATCCTGACGATGTCGCAGTTGCGCATGCATGTGTTGAGAAACGCGCCTGAGAACACCGCGTCAGCCATCGTGTACTGAGAGTTAATATCGTTTTTGTCGCGCTCGCCGAGGACGCTGCGCCGATAGAAATCCCCGTCCTCGCGGCGCAGAGCGTCGCGATTCCAGATCTCCATGAGGTTGTGGTGATACCATCCCCGCAGGTTCCACTCGTCATAGGCGACTTTGATCCTGTTCTCAAGGCCGAGCGCCGTAAGGTACGCCCTGACGCGGTCGATGTTCTCGGATATGTCCTTTCCCGAGCGAAGCATGCAGGTGTCATAATCCGACCCGAGTCTGACGCCCGGCACGGGGAAGTCCCAGTAGCTGTGTATGGATATCCAGTCGAGATAATCGCCGGCGGCTCTCAGCAGGGCGGCGTTCCAGTCCAGATCGACGATGGACGCGGCGGACAGCTCGATGGTGGGATCCACGCGCAGCATCATCTTCGCGGCTTCGCGGACGAGAGCGGCCCATTCGTCCGCGTCTTTCGATCCGATTTCGTGCCGGCCCCAGTTCTCGTTGCCTATGCTCCAGTACCGAACGTTATGCGGCTCGGCGAATCCGTTTGCGATGCGTTCGCGGGCGAATCGGCCTATATCTTTGAGGTTGCAGTACTCCACCCAGTCGCTCATCTTTTCGGCGCTGCCTGTCCCGCCGTTTGTGCAGATATATGGCTCGCAGTTCAGCTTGCGGCAGAGCCGGATGAACTCGTCCGTGCCGAAGGCGTTGCTCTCCTCGACGCGCCAGGCCTTGTCGTATGTGGGGATTCGGGGCTGCCCTACGCCATAGTGCCAGTCGTAGGCAGAGACATAGCACCCGCCCGGCCAGCGGATGACAGGGGTTTTGATGCGCCTCATCGCCTCGAGCACGTCTTCGCGGAAGCCGTCTTCGTCGGCAAAGCGCGACGTCGGGTCAAAGACGCCGCCATAGACCTGTCTGTGAAAGTGCTCGAGGAAATGCCCGAAAAGGCGTTCGTCCAGCTGACCAAACCGCTGCGCCGTGCTGAATGTGATCTTCATATCTTTACTCCTTTGCGATTGATGAAAACGCGAATATAACACCCTCGGAAGGAATATAACACAATGGAAACAGAATTACCACCTTTTGAGGACGATTCTTCTCGAAAAGGCCAAATTTCTTTTTGAAAGTGATCGTATATAGGGTATAGTCAAATGGACGTCCATGTGTTACGATAGGGGCGGGAAGTCTGGACCGCGCCGTCAGTTCTGCCGGCGTGATCTGTTCAATGGTTTCTGTGCGACAAATCCGACTTACGCCGTTTGAGCGGGAAAGTGTGTGGTTTATGAAAGAGATTCTGAGGCGCGCGCTGGTCGCGCTCGGCGCGGCGCTGCTGATGACGGTTATCATCGGCGCGGGGGCGCTGAAGCGCGTGGATCGTTGGACTCAGGACGCCCTCTTTCAGCGGCAGGGCGTTCCGAGTTCGGACATCGTCATCATCGGGATCGACGAACTGGCTCTGGATGTCTTTGGCCCATACAACACCTGGGACAGGAATATCATGGCGTCCGCGCTGGAAAAACTGGCCGAGGACCCCGAAAAGCGGCCGGCTGTCGTGGCGATCGACATCCTGTATGCGGGGACGACCTTCGATCAGGCTGACGAGAGGCTGGCCGACGCGGCGTCCGCGCTGAACTGCGTGGTGACCGCCTCCATGGCGGAATTCGGCGACGAGATCACATGGTCGAACGGGCATGCCGTCAAGCTCAGCGCCTTGGCCGTCAAACGGTACCTGGAGCCCTATGAGGAACTGCGAGACGTCACACGGCAGGGACACATAAACGCCGTGTACGATACGGACGGCATCATGCGCCATACCATGCTGTCGCTCAGCGCCCCTGACGGCAGACAGGTCAATTCCATGGCGTATGAAGCGGCGCGTGCGTACTGCCTGTATCACGATAGATCGTTCAGCGCGCCCTCCGCAAAGCCGGGATCGTTTTTCTATATTCCGTATACCTCAAAGCCGGGCGGCTATTCCGACGGCGTGTCCCTGGCTATGCTGATCGCCGGACAGGTTCCGCCCGATTACTGGAGCGGGAAAATCGTCTTCATCGGCCCGTATACGACGGCCCTTCAGGACGGCTATTACACGTCCATCGAGCACGCGGAGCAGATGTTCGGCGTTGAGATACAGGCCAATATCGTCCAGTGCCTGTTGAACTCGACTTACAGGACGGACGTCAGTGACGCCCTTCAGCTCGCGATGGCATTTGTCCTGTTTTTCGTGTGCGCCATGCTTTATCAGACGCTGAACCCGATCGGGGGCGGCCTTTTGTGCCTCGGAGCGGTAAGCTGCAGTCTAGGCGGGTCGGTCCTTCTGTATCGGCTGGGATACGTGACGCATCCTCTGTGGCTGGCGGGCGGAGGCGCGCTTATGTACATCGCGTCGCTCGCGTATCACTACGCTCGGGCGGTCAGGGAGCGCCATCGCCTTGAACTGGAGAAACAGCGCGTCGACGCGGAGCTCGCGCTGGCCACGCGGATTCAGCTCAGCGCGCTGGTGAAGGATTTCCCTGTTTATCCGGACAGGCGTGAGTTTGACGTGTACGCTTCGATGAAGCCCGCTAAGGAAGTGGGCGGCGACTTTTACGACGTCTTCATGCCGGATCAGGATCATCTGACGCTGGTCATCGGCGACGTTTCGGGCAAGGGAGTTCCCGCGGCGCTGTTTATGATGCTGAGCACGACGCTGTTGCGGCATGTGGCGATGCACGAACTGAACCCCGCTAAGGCGCTCATGACCCTAAATGAAGAGATATGCGCCCGCAATCCCGCCGAGATGTTCGTTACGGTGTGGGTGGGCGTTCTGGAGATATCGACGGGACGGCTGGTATGCGCCAACGCGGGGCACGAATATCCCGCGCTCAAGGCGGCAGACGGGTCCTTCGATCTCATCAAGGACAGACACGGCCTCGTGGTGGGCGGCATGGAGGGCGTGCGCTACAGAGAGTATGAACTGAGCATGAAGCCGGGAGATAAGCTCTTCGTCTACACCGATGGCGTGGCGGAGGCGACTGACGCGCATGAACAGATGTTCGGCACGGAGAGGATGATATCTGCGCTGTGCAAGGCTGACGATTCGTGCCCGAAGGACATCCTTCTTTCCGTGAGCAAGGCCGTGGATGAGTTCGTCGGCAAGGCGCCGCAGTTCGACGATTTGACGATGCTCTGCCTTCAGTACAACGGCGTGTCATCAACGGTAGAAAATCTTAACAGTTGAATTCTGAAAAAGAAATTGACAACGATGTCGGTTTGTGCTATATTTGCACATGTTGTTTGGTTGGCATGTGCCTGTAGCTCAGCCGGATAGAGTGCTTGGCTACGAACCAAGAGACCGGGGGTTCGAGTCCCTCCAGGCACGCCATTGATGACCAGTTCATATTTTTGTATGAACTGGTTTTTTTGTTAGCAGCCCATTAAACATCTCGTATGCCAGGCAATCACGGATTACCAAAAATAGATATCTGTGTTTTCCGCACAAATCCATGCACGGGTTTACTAAAAACTGTCATTAGTCTAAGCGTACTAAATGGCCCTCAGGTGATTTTTGACATTTTCGATAGTCCTCTGTCTCGTTTCATCCATTGAGTGCATATACCTGTTCATTGTCGCGGAGATTTCGCTGTACCCGATAATTAATTGCCTGAAGTGTCTTAGGCGCTACACCAACGTTATTAAGTTAGTTTGCAAATCAATGGCACAAGTATGCAGAGTCGCACCATGTAAATCAATGGTGTGGGTAATCCTTTCTAATGTTATGTTGTGACATGAAAAAGGTTATTAGCTTGTCCTCTTCTCCTATGGTATAGCCTTCTTTTCTAAGCGGTAGGAGATATTATAATAAAGGTTTCATGATTGGGATATTCCGAAATCCGCTTTTGTTTACGGCGTGGCAATAACTGGCTATTTATTTGCGGGATATGTGATATCTCGTCATATGTGGAGAACTATTCTCAAGATCAACATCCTCTCATTTAAAACTGGTAACTTGGCAGGTGCATGTGACGATAACACCAGAGCAAGTAAACCAACAGTCGGTTGACTTCTCATAAGATGCGATTTTATAATTGTATTAAGATTTTTACCAAAGACCGTCATTTGCGAAGATTCTGTCTGTTCTCTTAGGGGTACTATCGCGAGAGGTGTAATCATGGATATCTATAAAATCGGATCATTGATCGCGGCGGAACGCAAAAAGCTTGGTATGACGCAGGAGAGTCTGGGAACCCGGTTGGGAGTGACCGCGAAAGCTGTTTCCAAATGGGAACGCGGGTTGAGTTATCCTGACATAACGCTAATTGGAAAACTTGCCAACGAGCTGAAGATTAGCATTGTAGAACTGTTGTTTGGCGAGGTGAGCCGTTCTTCCGTCTGCTATATTGATGAAAAGGAAGCTATCTCTCCCGTTTCCCTGAACTGTGATGAAGAATTAACACTGAGTTTTGAAGACGACAGAGGTTTCGTCGTTTCCCCCTATTTATTTGGCGAAAATCTAGAGCATACGCGCGCGAACATTTATCTTGGATTATCTGCGCAGATGCTTAAAAACCGTAAATTTGTCGGAAAAACCATGGCGTGTCGCGGTTATTCTACGGAATGGTATCCTATTGGAGATAAGGTATTCTTTGCACATAGCGAGCCGTATACTAGACACGATGAAACGTTCTATCATATGAAGCGCCGGAATGAATGTCATACACAACAAATCACCAATCTATACGGCGGGATTTCTGGGATTGGACAACATGGGCTATGTATCCGACAAAACGCGAATTATGAGTTTCGCATCGTGATCAAATCCACAGCGTCTCTGACCGTATGCGTTGCGTTGACTGACCGCAACGGCATTGAGACCTATGCCAGCTGTGAGTTTATTGCGGACAGCAATGAATGGAGCAGTCATAGTATGACGCTTCAATCCACAAAAACGGATAATGACGCAGACATTCGAATCACCTTTGAGGGAGAAGGCAGCCTGTTTATCGGTTGTGTATCACTGATGCAGGAAGGCCATTTCAGGGGAATGAGACGTGACGTCATCGATCTGCTCAAAGATATGGGCATCCATATTCTGCGCTGGCCCGGAGGGAATTTTGCAGGGGAATACTGCTGGTATGACGGATTGATGCCTGTTGATATGCGTGCACCATTTGCTTCATATCTGTGGTCCGAAACACAATCGCGTTCCGGCGGATATGATTTCCATGAAATCAATACCGATGATTTTATTGCGCTTTGTCGGGAAATAGGTGCGGAGCCGTATATCACGATCAATCCCACATGGAATACACCTGAAGAAAATGCTGCATGGGTGGAGTATTGCAATGGAGATGCCAATACTCCTTTTGGAGCAATGCGCTCAGAGCGCGGGTTCCCGGCGCCCTATGACGTACATTTCTGGTCGTTGGGCAACGAATTTGGTTACGGCCATATGGAGGGCGATAATACACCATACGGATACAGCCAGATCGCCATGAAGAATGCAGAGAAAATGCTAAGTGTCAGTGACAAGCTATGTCTATGCACATGCGGACCTTATCCTAACAGCGAGTGGGTAGCCCACGCAGCAAAACCTATGAGCGCTGTTGCGCAGTTGGTTTCAATGCACTATTATGCTCCTTCACCAACCTATGCTGATCCGGTGATATTGCAGAAGGAATATGAACTATGCCTCGGTGCTGTGGAAATTGCGCGTCGCAAGCTGCATATTCTCAGATGCAACCTTGACGAATCTTTGAAAATATCTTTCGACGAATGGAACACTTGGAACGCTTGGTATCGCCCAAGCAGCGTCACGGACGGCATTTTTACCGCGTTAATGTTGCATATGCTTATTGAAGAGGCTGAAAACCTCGGTATTGTGATTGCCTGCCATTTTGAAGCGGTGAATGAAGGAATGATCGAGACTAATCCAGAAGGAGCATCGCTGACAGCTTCCGGACAGGCATTTGCGCTTATTCAGCAGCACGCGGGTGGCAGGTTGATGCACGCTTCTGCAAACGCAGCTGCCAGTAAAAAAGACAATGTAATCGTCGTCACAGTTGTCAATCCATCGTTTGGCAATCAGAGGCAAGTCATCATTCCTCGAGAAGGTATGCTTATAGAAGCATTTGTTTATGCAGCCGAACGGATTTTGCCGTATACGCGGTTTGAAGTCGAACCTGTTCAGACGAGGCTTGAAGGCGACACGTACACGTTTATCATGCCGCCGCATAGTCTGCTGTTTGCGAGATTTCAGATAGGATCATAGTTATCATCGCGGCATATGGCTGCAGTATGAGAATGCGATCGACTCTCAAAAGATGACCGAGAATTCCGTATTACTGAAAGGAATGATATTCTGTGAGTGACAGCGCTGATAAGCGATATAACGCCTCGCAGAGAAAAGTATATTCGCGGCGTTCTAAAACACTGTTGTATTTCTCTGGTCACTGGCAATTTTACCTGATGCTTGTGCCGCCCATCATATATTATGCTGTGTTCCATTATAAACCTATGACGGGACTTGTTATCGCTTTTAAGGATTATAATATGTTTAAAGGGACATGGGCCAGCCCTTGGAGCGGATTAACGACATTTCGGTATATATTCAAGAATCCTGATTTTTATCGCGCTATCAAAAATACTCTTGTGTTGAATGTATTGAATCTGATTCTCGGCTTTCCCATGCCAATTTTGTTAGCTCTTTTTCTTAATGAATTAAAGACTGGTGTTATAAAGAAGATTACGCAAACAATCTTATATTTGCCACACTTCATATCATGGGTCATTATTGGTGGTATGGCCTATCAAATCTTCTCCATGACCACAGGTATTGTCAATAATGCGCTGAATGCTGTGTTCGGTATAACCGTGCCCTTTCTAACAAATCCCGGTTGGTGGGTTTTCACCTACTTTATTATCAGTGTTTGGCATTCTATCGGCTGGAGTGCGATCATATATATGTCAGCAATCACCTCGATTGACCAGGAAATCTACGAGGCGGCGAAGGTTGACGGTTCTACGCGCTTTCATACAATGTTTTTCATTACACTCCCCAACATCAAGAATACTATTGTCATAATGTTGATTTTACAGGTTGGAACCATGGCTACAATCGGATTTGAACAGCCCCTGTCTTTACAGAATAGCGCTGTTATGTCCACTGCCGATGTCATATCGACCTTTGTATATCGCGTCGGCACACAGAACGCCAAGTACTCCGTAGCGACAGGTGTGGGTATGTTCCAATCTATTATCAATTTCATACTTGTTGTCGGGACGAATACCATCAGCAACCGCCTGACCGGTCAGGGCATCTGGTAAGGGGGCTGTCAGTATGAAACACAGAGATTTTAGGAGCAGACGCTCAAATCATATTCAACAGACGCACAGCGATACCATCTTCATATCAATCGTTTTGATCTTTATCATAATTCTGGTATTTCTATGTCTGTTTCCATTTTTAAATATCGTCTCCGTGTCCCTGTCTTCACGAGGCGCTGTTATGTCTAACGGGGTCGGACTGTGGCCGGTGGAATTTGATATCACGGCATATAAGGTAGTATTCAACAACCATTTGATGGTGCGATCACTGTGGTTTACAATACTACTAACCGTTGTTTTTGTTGGACTGACAATGGGCATGACGGTAATGACCGCTTATCCGTTGGCGCGCAAGGATCTTAAGGGACGCAATATTATTCTTTTATACATCATATTCACCATGTATTTCTCAGGAGGCATGATACCCGGCTATTTGAACATCAAAGAATTGGGGCTCCTGAATTCTTTCTGGTCATTGGTATTGCCGGGTCTCATCTCTACTTACAATATGATTCTCATGAAGACGTTTTTTTCTTCGCTCCCGGAAGAGTTAGAGGAATCGGCGCGCATAGACGGGGCGGGTGAGTTCACAATACTGGTACGAATCATACTGCCACTGTCCAAGGCAATGCTGGCCACAATTGCTCTGTTTTACGCAGTATCGCGTTGGAATGGCTTTTCAGATTCTGTACTCTATATAAATGACTCCAGGATGTATACCCTTCAACTGCGTTTAAGGCAAATCGTTGCTCTGAACCAGTCTGACGAAATGATTAACGACACACCGGAGGCAAAGGCGAGCTTGATTCCCGAAACGGTTAAGGCTGCATGTCTGGTGTTTTCAATGCTGCCGATTCTGGTAATCTATCCGTGGCTGCAGAAGTACTTCGTTAAGGGCGTTATGATCGGCTCGGTAAAAGGCTGAAGACAGCTTCAACAGCGATACGCTGTTGAAGTGAGAATTTGGGGAGGGATCTGCATGAAAAAGGTATCGTCTATCCATGGTTGCAGAAGTACTTCGTAAAAAGGTGTCAATATCGGTTCCGTAAAGGGTAGAAGACGGCTTCAACAGCGTTATGCTGTTTAAGTAATAATTTGGGGAGGGATTTGCATGAAAAAGGTACTGTCTCTTGCACTTATGGTGGCAATAGTGCTAAGCCTCGTCAGTTTTGCATCCGCAGAACCGGAGTATTCTGTGACGCTCAGGATCGAGGTTTATGACCGCGGCAACATGCCAGCAGAGTACGGCACTCCTGATAACAATCGTTGGACACAGTGGATTCAGGAGAATTTCGGTGATCCCAACGGCATCAAGCTGGAATATGTTCCCATACCCCGCGGGGAATCTGATGTCGTACTGAACACGATGATGGCCGGCGGGAATGCGCCTGACATCGTGTTCTCCTATTCTGAAACCTTGTACTATGATTACGCTTTAAAGGGAGGTCTGTATGATATCACTGATTTGGTCGATGAGTACGGGGATAATTTGAAAGCGAACGTCTCAATGGATTACGGCGTATATCAGGGCCATCGCTATGCGATATTTGCGCGTCGCCTCGAGCAGACCATCACCTGCCACTTTATTCGCAAAGATTGGCTGGATCGGATTGGATATGAGCTGAAGGTCAATGAAGATGGTTTCTATCACATGTCTGTTGATGACCTTACCGAATGTCTCGCCAAGTTCAAAGAGCTTGATTTGGATGGTACCGGTCAGGAGGTATTCCCCATTGGCGCGAATGGCAGTGGGAATGTTAGCCGTTCAACAAGAGGGATTTTTGAGTCTTTTTACAATAGGGCTGAAATTGATGAAAAGATGCGTGTCACAACTCCGAATATTACATGGCCTGGCTTCTATGAAGGTCTTGAATGGCTTAATATGGCGTATAATAATCGCTGGATTGACCCAGATTTCGTTGCAGATACCGACAACTCCCAAAAGTTGTTGGACTATAACATTGTAACTGGACGTTGTGGTTATTGGACGCACGATGCCTGGCATGGCGTTCAAAAGGGCGAAGCTCTTGAACAGCTGTATCTTGCCAATCCGGAAGCCGAAGTAGTGGCCTTCCAACTGGATAACGTGTACGGAGAACAAATGGTTGAACTATATGCTCCGACCGGAATGGTCATTATGGTGCCTGCAACCGCCAAGGATGAGGTTGCAGAGGCAGCTGTGAAGTACCTCAACTGGTTGGCTGATCCTAAAGTCCATCTCGTGCTTTATTACGGAATTGAAGGCGAACACTGGGAGATGGTAGATGGTGTTCCAAGAAACATTGATGAACAATATGTCGCAGAGACTAAAATCAGCACAAGCGATCTGGCTATTATTTATAATGGCGATCCGAATTACGGGGCTAAGATGATCGTACTGGCATGTCCTGAAGTAATACAGCCTATCAGGGCCACAACCATTGAATTGGGCATGGTCGGCGGATTTGAACGTTACTCATTTGGTCAACCTATCGTGGCCGAAACAGAATATGGGACGACACTGGACTCCAAACGCGGGGAATTGCTAGCCACATGTATCATGTGCGCGCCGGAAGAACTCAAGGCAAACTATGACCAAAAAGTAGCAGAGTATATGAACATTGGCGGTCAGGCGGTGATCGACGAAAAAACACAGGTTTACGAGGAACTGAACAACTGATTGGTTTTAGCTGCAAGGGAAAGAGACCGTGATATGATCAAATCACGGTTTCTTTCCTTATTAGGCACTATCTGCATTGTTGAAGCAGCAGGGCTACTAAAGATCTGTTCCGGAATACAGATAATGAGTACCACAGGCACGCCATAAAGCGCCTTTCCTTGCGGAGAGGCGTTTTTTTATTTCCATTTTCAGTCATTACACTCATGTTAATTCGTGAGTTAGCCCTTGAAAACTCGTTGGCTTTGGATTAGAATACAGTCACAATTGAATACGCAGTCAGGGTGTCCAGGGGTTTTCCGCCTGGGTGAAAAGGGAAGCCGGTGAGAATCCGGCGCAACAGCCATTACTGTATTTGGCGTAAGATCGGCGCACGATGCCATTGAGCGTTCAGCTTGAGAAGGCGCGCAGATCCGCGGTTGAGCCGCAGCCATAAGTCAGGAGACCTGCCAGGACTGTCAGAGGCTTTGATTTCTTGGGTAGGGAAGAAGGACAGCCGTAAACCGCGGTCCGGATGTGTGTCCGGAGGCGTTGGTTTTTATGTGTGTGTCCCCTTCGTGATGAAGCGGGGCATTTCTTTTTCCCTGTCCGGAAAAATATACGTTTTCGGAGGGTCATTTATGAAGCGTTTCCTGGTTTCAATGCTCATCCTTTCGTTCTCGCTGTTTAGCCTGTGTGCTCAGGCTGAAGACACATCTCTGGTGATCACCGGCTCCATGCCGCTGGAATACGCCACGCAGTTCCAGGTTGACTACTGCGAGGGCGGATACTGCCTGATCACCAACGGCGATGGGGCGCGCTTTCTGACCGTGCCTGAAGGCGCAGAGGTACCTGAAAACCTGCCCGAAGATATCACGGCGCTTCAGCTGCCGCTTGAAAACCTGCTCATTTCGTCGACACCCACGGTGTCGCTGATCAACGCAATCGGCGCGCTCGACGCCGTCTCGATGACCACCCAGGAATACGACGGATGGTATATCGACGAGGTCAAGGCCGCCATGGACGCCGGTACGCTGAGCTACATCGGCAGTTACAAGGAGCCGGACTTTGAGGCTCTGGCTGTCAATACGCCGCCGTTCGCCGTTTTTTCCACGATGATCGATTCTGTGCCGGAGGTCGGCGAAAAGCTGACGGAACTCGGCATTCCCTATATGCGCGACTGCTCAACTTATGAAAGCCATCCTCTGGGCCGTATGGAGTGGATCAAGCTGTACGGCGTTCTCCTCGGCAAGGAAGAAGAGGCTCAGGCTCATTTCGAGGCCCAGAAGGCCATGGTGGAATCTCTCGGCACGGAGTCGACGGGTAAGACCGTCGCCATGTTCTACATCACCTCAAAGGGCGATCTGTACACACGCCGCGCGGGCGACTACATGGTCAAAATGCTCGAACTGGCCGGCGGTGAATACGTGCTTCCCGACCTCGATCCCGACAAGAGCGGCACGCAGAAGATTGAAGCCGAAGAGTTCTATGCCGGCGCGGGTGAGGCCGATTACATCGTCTACATCTGGTCCATGGGCGGCAAGCCTGAGACGATGGACGATTTCCTCGCTAAGAGCCCGATCCTCGCCGACTTCAAGGCTGTTAAGGAAGGAAACGTCTGGTTTACGACGCCCGATTACTTCCAGATTTCGGATTCGCTGGGTGCGATGATCGTCGATTTCCGGAACATGCTTGTCAACGAAGATGAGAACGTGACCGAGTTTACTTATCTGTTCAAGCTGTCATGACAACGCGGGTGAAGGCGGTCAGAACGGCGCTGTGCTTTGCGCTGCTTGCGGTGGCTTTTGTGGTGATGACGGTGCTGAATATCAATACCGGCAGCGTTTCGATCGCGCCGGGCGAGATATTCAGGATCGTCCTGAACCGTGGGACGGATGGCGGCGCCGCCTCCAACGTGATATGGAAGATCCGCCTGCCGCGGCTGCTGGCCGCGGCTGTGCTGGGCGGCGCGCTGTCGGTATCCGGGTTTCTGCTTCAGACGTTTTTCCGCAATCCGATCGCCGGGCCTTATGTATTGGGTATATCGTCCGGAGCAAAGCTGTTCGTCGGAATGACTATGGTGTTTGTCCTTCGGTACGCGGCCGGAATACCCTTCTGGGTGGTGATGGGATCGGCGTTTCTGGGTTCGATGCTGATAACGGGCATCGTCCTGTTGTTCGCCCGTCGGGTCAGGTCCATGTCGTCGCTGCTTGTCGTCGGAATCATGATCGGCAGCATATGTACGGCGATTACGGATTTCTTTATCACCTTTGCCGATGAGAGCAACGTGGCTAACCTTCACAACTGGTCGATGGGCAGTTTTTCCGGCGTGTCGTGGTCGAATCTCTCGCTGATATCCGCGGTCGTCGTGCTGGCTGTCATCGCCGCTTTTCTGATTTCAAAACCGATGTCGGCCTACCAACTCGGCGAGAATTACGCCCGCAGCATGGGCGTCAACGTCAGGGCCTTTCGGATGGCGCTGATCGGGCTGTCAAGCGTACTGTCTTCGTGCGTCACGGCGCTGTCCGGGCCGATCTCATTCGTCGGCGTCGCCGTGCCTCACATGGCGAAGCTGCTCTTCGGCACGGCCCGGCCTGCGATCATCATACCCGGCGCCTTTATGCTGGGGAGCGTATTCTGCATGGGCTGTGATCTGATCGCCCGGACGGCGTTTTCGCCTACCGAACTGGCCATCAGTACGGTAACGGCGGTCTTCGGCGCGCCGGTGGTGATCACCCTCATGGTGAACAGACAGAGGCTGAAAGAAAATGAATGAAGAGATCGTCTTCTCCACAAGGGCGCTCAGCGTCGGTTACCGGGGAAAGGCATTGGTTCGCGACATCGACATAGACCTGAGGCGCGGGCAGATCCTCTCCCTGATCGGGCCGAACGGCGCGGGCAAATCGACCATTCTCAAGACGATTACCGGTCAGATCCCGCCGATCAGCGGTACGACCGTGATCGAGGGGAAGAGCATTACCGCCTGGCCACGCGGCGAACTCGCCCGGAAGATGGCCGTCGTCCTGACAGACAGGATCCGGCCAGAGATGATGACCTGCTTTGACGTCGCGGCCATGGGTCGGTATCCGTACACAGGTCGGTTTGGGAGCCTTACGGACAACGACAGGGCTATCGTACACGCCACGCTGCGGCGCGTGCGGGCGGATGATCTGGCGGATCGGGATTTTTCGCAGATCAGCGACGGGCAGAGGCAGCGGATCATGCTGGCGAGAGCTCTGTGTCAGGAACCCGAGGTGATCGTCCTGGACGAGCCCACCTCATATCTCGACATCAGGCATAAGGCGGAGCTGCTCGACATCCTCTCCGAGGAGGCGCGCGCGCAACAGCGCGTGGTCGTCATGTCGATGCACGAAATCAGCCTGGCTGAAGAAGCTTCGGACCTCATCATGACCGTTCACAGCGACGGCCACGTGCGCGTCGGCAAACCGGCTGAGATGCTCTCCGAGACCGATATCGCCGCGCTGTTCGACATGGATCTGAACAGCCGCGCGGTCAGGCGTTTCTGGACACACATGCGCCACGGCGACAGTTGACCGAAAGCCGTGACGATAGCGAATTGAGATTGTGTTCTCCGACAGGAGTGACGCGATAAATGAAAACAGGAGGAATGGAACCATGAAACAACTTATTTCCATGCTGTTGGCGCTGAGCATGCTCTTCGGACTGATGGGCTTTGCCCTGGCTGAGGAAGAGGACGAGGAAAACTACGAGACCGGCGACGCGACGCTTGACCTCGTTCGCAACGAGGATGAGATTGGCGACAAGGAACTGCTCGTCGTTTCCTTCGGCACCAGCTTCAACGACAGCCGTCGGCTGACCATCGGCGGCATTGAAGCGGCCATTGACGAGGCTGTCGAGGATTACAGCGTGCGCCGCGCGTTCACCGCGCAGATCATCATCGATCACGTCGAGAAACGCGACGGCATCCACATCGACAACGTCACCGAGGCGCTCGACCGCGCTGTGGTGAACGGCGTCAAGGTTCTGGTCGTGCAGCCCACGCATCTGATGCACGGTTATGAGTACGACGACGTCGTGGCGGAGCTGGCCGGTTATGCGGACGCCTTTGAGCAGATCGTCGTCTCGGAACCGCTGCTGACCTCTGAAGAGGACTTCGACCGCGTCGCCGATATCATGATCGACCTTCTGAAGGATTATGACGACGGCAAGACGGCGATCGTCTACATGGGCCACGGCACGGAGCACGAGTACAACAAGATCTACGCTCAGATGCAGGATGTCCTGACCTCGAAGGGCGCCGAGAACTACTATATCGGCACCGTGGAGGCGGCTCCCAGCATCGACGACGTCCTCGAAGCGATCAAGGACAAGGGCTATACCCGCGTGGTTCTGAGGGATATGGTGGTCGTCTGCGGCGATCACGCCAACAACGACATGGCCGGCGACGAAGAGGATTCCTGGAAGTCGATCTTCACGGCTGCGGGTTTCGAAGTGGAATGCGTTATGGAGGGCCTGGGACAGGTGCCCGAGATCCAGCAGATCTACGTCGAACATGCGCAGAACGCCATCGCGCAGGTCAACAACTGATTAAACCATTCAGCTTTCCCTGTGGGGGTGGCCAAGTCGCCATCCCCACATCAACATATTCATCGGGGAGATAATGCTATGAGACGTGCTGCCTTCGCGCTTATCGCGCTTTTTGTCCTTCTCACATTTGCGGCCGCGGCTGAGGAAACCTCGCTGGGCAGTGTCGCGTCATCTGACGACATGACGGAGGTGATTGACAT
The DNA here is from genome assembly GCA_017431365.1 of Clostridia bacterium. Taxonomy (GTDB): domain Bacteria; phylum Bacillota; class Clostridia; order Christensenellales; family Aristaeellaceae; genus Firm-10. The sequence goes on from JAFRLF010000063.1 coordinate 45,941, forward strand.
TGTGGATGAGGATATGACGCCCGTGACGGCGGACATGCTGGTTGACGGCGTTTATTCCATCGACGTCGATGTTTCGTCTTCCATGTTCAAGGTGACGGGATGCTCGCTGACTGTCAGCGGCGGTCAAATGACTGCCAAGCTGTATATGAAGAGCGCGGCCTATTCTTACATGTATCCGGGAGAAGCCGAACAGGCGGCCCAGACGCCGGTGCAGAGCCTTGTCCCGCTCAAGGAGGACGACGCGGGCGCGTACTTTGAGCTCCCGGTCGACGCGCTCGACACCGCGTATATCTGCGCGGCCTACAGCGCGAGAAAGGAAGTCTGGTATCCGCGCACGCTCGTATTCCGGGCTGATTCTCTGCCGCTTGAAGCTGTGAAACCTGAGTGCCTCGTCACCGCTGTATCGCTGGGTCTTGCCGATGGCAGTTATATGAGCGAAACGGCATTGACAGGTCAGGGAAAGGCTAGCGTTGCCACGCCGTCTGAAATCGAAGTCAGCGACGGCGTCTGCACGGCGCGCATCGTCTTTGGAACGTCAAAGATCGACTATATTAAACTGGCCGGTGAGACGTTTTACCCCGTCAGTACGGAAAATGGCGCGACGTTTGATATTCCGGTCATCGCTTTTGACCGCGGTATTGCCCTGATCGTGGATTCGACGGCCATCACGCCGGCGACGGAGGTACCCTACACGATCATCTTCTCCTCGGAAGGTTTGCAGTAAGGGCGGTGGCTGTATTGCGCGCAGTGGTCAAAAAACGGTTTGTCGCGCTGGTGTGCGCCTGCGTCTTGTTGGCGTCATGCGGTCTGGCGGAGCAGGCGGCTCAGGGAGAAATCTGCGTCCCCGATCAGTTTGTCTTCAGCGGCGGGTCCGGCAAAGTGACGATCACCTGTCCAGAGTTCACCCTGAATGACGGCGCGGTAACGGCAAAGATCGTCTTTTCGAGCGACAAGTACACGCAGGCCCGTCTGGGTGATCAGGTTTATCATCCGGAGGTCGTCGATAGCTGCGCGGTGTTCACGCTGCCCGTCGCGCTGAACCGGTCGTTTACCCTTTACGCGACGACGATGGCCATGAGCGCGCCGCATGAAATCGCGTATGATCTGTACATCGGGTGGAACGAAACGGGGCTGCCGGGGCTTGCGTATGAGGGGAGCATGGATCTTTCGTACGCGAGGGGGTTCAGCGTCGACTTTTACGAAGGCGGATACGCGCTGATCGACGTGAAGGAGCACGAAACCTATCTCATCGTTCCGGAAGATCAGCCGGTGCCCGAAGGGCT
>JAFRLF010000064.1 GCA_017431365.1 Clostridia bacterium
AGCAGGTCGTAGTCATACTTCATGCGGAAGTATACTTCGTTGACGATTTCGAGAAGGTAAATCTCAAACTGCATCGCGGAGAACAGCGGCCCGCGCACGGTGATCTTCAGGGCGCCGTCGGCGCCCAACGACGTGCTGACATAGTCGCGGATGGGGTGCCACAGCCGAAGAAACTCCACATAGTCGTTTTTGATGAAGCGAATGGAGCGAAGGTAGTCCAGTTCATCCTTCGTGTACCGCAGGCCGCACAGGTGGTCGATCTGGGCGTTGATCTCCTCGAACATTTCCGGCGTAAAGCGCACGTCCCTGTTCCGGCAGAGGAAGTCGTATTCGCCGCTCAGATCCGTGTGTTTGTGAAAGATCACCTGGTCCATATTGAATTTGTATAAGTCCGTATCCAGAAGGGATTCTACGATGGGTTTAAGCCTCATACGATACACCTCACATGTGTTTTACAGATCCTGGATCAGGGTGTTCAGCAGCGTTCGCGCGACCTCCTCGGGGACGATCAGTGTCAGCTCGGCGGCGAAATCCCTGATCCGGTCGACGGTCTGGCGCGCCGCCGTGGACGATATGCTTCGGGTCTCGGCCGGCGTCTCGACGACGCGGATCCAGGGCGCGAGAGCGCTGAGCCCTTCGCTGGATTCAATCGCCTTTTTGCAGTCGTCAGTCCCCCGGACCAGGCACACGATGCCGAATTCCCTGGCGAGGTCGTTGATGTGCCACCATCTGTCCAGCATATCCAGTTTGTCCGATCCGATCAGCAGCGCACAGGTCATGCCCTCGTCCCGCCGCAGGTGGCTCAGCGTCTCGTAGGTATAGGGCTGGTTAGGCTGGCTGATTTCCCAGTCCGTCACGGCCATCCAGGGGCGCGAGGCGGCGCACGCTCTCAGCATGGCAAGGCGCTCGTCGTCCGCGTAGGCGAAGTCCTTGCCCTGTTCGCCGCTGATGTACGTCTCTTTGGAAGGCACAAAGACGACTTTCTCAGCGCCCGTTTTTTTCATGGCAAACTGGGCCAGTTCCAGATGCGCGCGGGTCGGCGGGTTGAACGCGCCGAAAAAAGCGAGGTTCATCCTATTCACCGGCCTTTTCGAAGGGATCGAGGATCAGCGGCATGCGGCGCTTGTGCATGTTGGCCTGCTCTTTGCGGCGGATCTTTTCGTCGACAGTTGGGTCGCCGCACGTGCCCTCGCGCAGATACAGGTGGATGTCGCGGTATCTGAGGCCGAGGTTTTCCTCGTCGCTGCGGCCGGTCAGCCCGTCTGAAGGCGTCTTTTCGACCAGGTCTTTTGGAAGTTCTCTCATCGTCAGGCCGATCTTAACGACCTCGACGCTGGTCAGCCGGCCGAGGACGTTGAAGTCGCAGGAGGTGTCGCCGTCCTTGGTGCAGTAGCCGACCGTGGCTTCGCTCAGGTTGCCCGTTCCCGCCAGGCGCGCGTCCAGCGCCTGCGCGATATACCTTAGCGTGGTCATGCGCAGCCGGGGCGGCACGTTGACGGCGCTCTGACGGCTCCGCGGTATGCTGAATTCGCCTTCTTCCGCCGTATCCTCGGCCTGATCCGTCACGCGATTGAGCGCTTCGTGCAGGCCGCCGATATTGACGACGCGCTTCTGTATGCCCAGAGCCTCGCAGACGCGTTTGCTGTCGTCCAGATCGGCCTGTACGCCGTCCGGGAGCATGACGCCGTAGACGTTGTCCGCGCCCAGAGCTCTCGCGCAGAGCGCCGCGACGACCGTCGAGTCCTTCCCGCCGGATATGCCCAGCACCACCCTGCTGAAGCCCTGCTTTTCGGACAGCGTTCGGATGGCTTTCACCAGGCCGTCGCGTGCCTGGACAGCATCGAACTGATATGCGCTCATCATTGTTTCCTCCTCGATGATCAAATGATGTCGATCTGGCAGCTGCGCATGGTTTCGAGCGCGGCTTCATGTTTCTGAGGCGTCACGCCGGCGCAGCAGGCGGCGTGAACGCGCAGGTCGGCCTCCGGGAAGGCCGCCTTGAGCAGCATCGCGTTCGACACGACGCAGATGTCTGTGCACAGACCCAGTAGTTCAATGACGGGAGCCGGGTCGCCGCCGGCCCTTTCGGCGACGATGCCGGGGAGTTTGACGCTGCCGAAGGTCGGCTTTTCGAGAGTCAGGGCCTCCTCGAGCGCGTCTTTGATTTCCGGGTTCAGCTGCCAGCCTTCGGAGCCCTTAATGCAGTGCTCAACGGGCAGGTATTTTCCTTCCCTCGTGGACAGGTACTCGTCTGTGTGGGTGTCCAGCGTGGCGATGACCTCGTACCCCTCTGCGCGCTTTTTGCGGATGAGGTCGGCCGCCGGGGAGACGATGGCCTGCGCCTCGGCGCTGCCGAGGCTGCCGTCGATGAAGTCGTTCTGCATGTCGACGACGATGAGAAAACTCTTTTTCATGTGTTATCCTCCCTTCGGTAGGTGAACTGATACGTGACGGCAGGGCGTCCGCGCTTTCTTGGGGCTTCTTCAGCCGAGGGCTTCAGCTGGCCGGTGGCCTCAAATCGGTTCAGAATGAACCGGCGGAAGTTGCTCTTGTCAAGCGTCGTGCCCAGGATGGCTTCGTATACCGCTTTCAGATCGCTGAGCGTAAAGGCGCTGACGTCGTTGAGAAAGCGGAACCCGATCTCCGTGTATTCGATCTTGCCCCGGAGGCGCCTGAGGCCCGTTTCGATGATCTCGGCGTGATCGAAGGCCAGGGCGGAAGCGTCGAGGCGGTCTTCTCCGCTTGTAAAGACGATGCCTCCGGGCGTTTGCTCCGGCCGCCAGGGGCGGAGGGGGGAGACGCGCGTCAGATCGCCGATCTCCCGCTGTGGGATGATGACCAGGTAGGAGAGCGATATCACCCGTCCGCGCGGGTCGCGCCCGACGTCCGTAAAGGTGTACAGCTGTTCCGTGTACGGGGAGAGAAGGGGCGTCATCTCGCCGATCAGAGCGGAGACGGCGTCTTCCGCGCTCTCCGCCGTGCCGATGAAGCGGCCCGGCAGCGCCCACTGGCCCGCGTAGGGCGGCGCCGTTCGCGGGGAGAGCAGGACGTGCATCTTCCCCTCCAGGATGGTGAGGATCAGCGCGTCCACCGTGACGTATGTGGCTCCGTCATTGAGCGCAAGGGGCATCGGCGTCGCCTCCTCTTTTCTTTGTGGTCAATTTGACTATAAATATACTACATCGCGCGCGGCGGGACGTCAAGCGCCTTTCACCGATTTAATATGATTATTACACTGAAACGGTCTGGTGTCGGCCCGATAAAAAACAGCCTGCCGGAATCCGTATTTCCGGTAGGCTGTTTTGGCGAACGGCGTAGGTTCAGGCCTTTTTCTCGAACTTGCTGCCGCATGACTTGCACGTCACGGTAACGTTCCCGACCCCGCGGGGGAGGCGCAGCTTCATCCCGCACTTGGGGCAGGTGAAGTATACGTACTTGTTGCGCGACCTGAGCCGGTTGACGTACTGCCTGAACCGATTGAAGTGGGGCTGGATGGGTTTGCGGACTTTGGCTGTGAACTCCAGGTACTTGCGGTTTTCCGCCAGACGCCTGGACTTATTCCGGGAAAGCACCCGGAACAGCGAGTAGATCCACCCCGCCGTGCCCAGCAGCGCGGGTACGCCGTAGAGTATGGATCCGCCAACGATCACCAGGATCAGCGAAGTCCAGATCAGAAAGAGCCCGAACTCGTCCGCGCCGTAGCGCCCCTGCATGAAGCGCGCCAGTCCGGCCGTGAGCCGCGCCTTGATCTGCTGCCATTTTTGCATGTCGACAATCTCCTTTATTCCACGCGATGAGCCTATCATATCACCGTTCGGGTCGGGTTTTCAACCGGGATATGCGAAAGTTCAGAAAACTCTCATTTTTGCCATATTCTGCGTCCGTGAGAATCCGCCTTCAGTGATTTGCTCATGCGCCCGCGCTTGCGTTTCGTTATTTTCCGTGATAGAATCCGGATAAACACGCCAGAGATTTCCAGAGAGGGTGACAGAACGTGACGAAGAAGGCTTTGCGCGTCGTCACAGGCGCGCCGCTATACTACGACAAGAGTCTGCTTATGGCGGAAAGATACACCTTTTCAGTCCTCAGGAGGATACTGGACGCGCCATGTGACAAGATCATCACGGACGATCATGATTTCATCCTGTGCCGCTCGGAGAAGCCTTTTCCCGTATGGGTTTGGACGAGAGACGGCGCTCTGGAAGAGACGCTTGAAGCCGTCTATCGGATCACAGTTGAGCAGTGGCCGGGTTCGGAATATCGCTATAATATGAAGTACGAAACGGCCTCGTATTTCATCGCAAGGGGACACAGCCTGGAGCTCAACATGATGACGTATGACTGTCCCGCGCCGATCGCGCCTGAGGACAGGATCAGCGGAGCGCCCCGGCTCGCCGTCATGGAGGATCTTAACGTCCTGACAGGGTATATGACGGCCTTTCATGACGAGATCGCGCAAGACCGGCGCTCGGCAGAAGAAACCCGGAGATCGACCGCCGAAAAGATCGGGAGCGGACAGCTGCATATCTGGGAGGACGCGGGCCGCATCGTCTGCGTGTGCGGACATCACACGGCGATGGCCGACGGCCTTTGCAGCGTAGGCCCGGTGTATACGCCTCCCGAGGCCCGGAGAAGGCATTATGCGCAGCATCTGGTATATTACGTCACGCGGCTCATCGTCGACCGGGGGCTCATGCCCGTTCTGTACACAGACGCGGACTACGCGCCTTCAAACAGCTGCTACAAAAAGATAGGCTATGAATTGAAAGGGACGCTGTGTACCATCCGGGCGGGCACAGCCGAAACATCGAGGGGATCGATGTGAAGAAGGAAAGCTTCAGCAAATTGGCAGATACAAGGCAGCAGTCGCGGGTGAGGCCTCGTTATTTCCGACGAGATAATTGAATACACGCTAGCCATCGCCTGCCAGACCAACGTCAAGTACAACGACAGGTTCTTCGTGCTGTCCAAGGGCATGATGACCCTCGAGCGGTTCATCGAAAAGAAAGACAGCTGATTTCGTGCTGTCGTTCAGCCGCCGTCTGAGCGATAACGGCATATCAATAAGCGGCCATACGGAAGTGAGATTCTTTCGCATGGCCACTTTTTTTGCTGTCGTTCAGCCTGCGGATGAGGTATGAAGGTGGAGCCGGCGTTACGGAGGAAATGAGCGGCAACCATTGAGGGTGACCGGGAATTGTCATCCCAACGCCGCGCATATCGTTCAGACGAGGGCTTTGCGGTGACAAAATATGCGCACGAAGCGAACCAAACGTCCGTTCCGCACATCTTAAGTGTGTACGATCGATCAAAAACAGCGAGGAGCAAGCGCCATGACGAAAGAGGAGTTTGAGCGCCGTTTGATTGACATGCAGGACACGATGTACCGGGTGGCTTCCACCATCCTGAATCGGTCCTGCGACCGAGAGGACGCGATACAGGAATGCGTTTATCGTGCACTCAGAAAGCGGGCCAGCCTGAAAAGCGACGATGCCATGCGGGGATGGGTGATACGCATCCTGATCAACGAATGCTACGCCATCCTGCGCCGTGCCAAGCGGGAATGCCTTTCGGACGAGCTGCCGGAGGCGCAGCCGCGCCCCGATCCGGGCGCAAACGAAGATGTGTTCCGCGCGCTGTTTTCACTTGGGCGTGACCTGAGGCTGCCGCTTGTGCTCCATTACGTGGAAGGTTATTCAGTGGAAGAAATCGCCCGCGTCCTGAGGGTGCCCGCGGGCACAGTCAAGAGCCGAATGAATCGCGCACGGAAAAAGCTCAAACTGGAACTGGAAGAGGAGGCGAATGGGTGATGACCCCCAATGACCTGAAATACGCGTTCGGCGAAACGCCGCAGCGCGTCAAGAACTGTGTGGCGCGCTCGCTGCGCGCACAGGAAAGGAGCAGAACGATAATGAAAAAGAAACTGAGCATTTCGCTGATTGCGGCGGCGCTGGCCGCTCTGCTGCTGATCGGGGCGGCGCTGGCTGTGAGCCAGACGGGACTTCTGGCCTCTTGGTTGGGCGTGTACAATGCAAAAACAGGCGAAATCGATCCGGACGGCTCGCTGGCCGGCGCCATCCAGTACCTGGACAGGAGCGTGGAGGGGAGTGCCCTGCGCTGCGTCGTCACCGAGGCGCTTTATGACCCGGACGGCGGCACGTATTCCCTCGCATGGCGTTATGAACCCCTGTTCGAAGGCGATACGCTGTACGTCGTTTGCTCGAGTCCGACCTTCGGCGGCGAATTTACCGATACCATTATGGGAATGAATGATTGTGAATGCCTCCTGACCGGTCCCGTCGGCTGTTCCACATTCGGGCACCTTCCCGAAAACGGCGGCACGCTGGCCGCTATGACCTTCAGCGTATACCGCGTCAAGGGCGAAATCGAGCACAAAAACGTGGACGATTTCGCCAAGCCTGGCATGACGGATGAAGAGATCAATATGGCCTTTGAGACGTGGTTCAGATCGATCGTCGCTGAGGGCAGGCTGAACATGGAGGGCGACGGCGTGCTGACGCCTATCTGGTGGGATAAAGAGGCAGGCGGGAGCTTCGAAGAAACCCTCGTACGTGCCGGCCTGCTTGAGCGGGTCGAAGAGCTTGCATTGGAGGTGGACATCGGCGCGATGTCCCTTCCCGTTGAAAAGGTCATGGCCGGGCCAGCGGAATTTACCTTTGAGAACGGCGACAGCATTCGCGTGAACAGTTTGAGCGTTACGCCCATGATCGCGAAAATCGAGGCCGAATACATCACATCTCAGCCACAGCGCTTCGACGACGCGGAACACGGACTTTGCATCTTTGTGCGCAGTCCGCACGAGACGCAGAGCTACGGCTGCAATACTGCGTTCGATGAGCCCGTTCAGGAGGAGGACGGCCGTTTGCATGCCATATGCCACATCCAAGCCTCGCCCATGCGCGACACGCCGGACGCGCTCGAATTGAAAATCGTGCGCTATGAAGGCGGCGAACAGGAGCTTATCGGCACGGCCGTTATCGAATTGGCTGACAAGGAGGACTGATCGTCACATCTTCGTTTTCTTTGAATCATTCTGGTGTCCTCGCGGCGTACAGGCCGCCTCTGTGGATTGAAGGACTGTTGTCGGCGCCTATGATTGACCTTGATTATCTCGCTCCGCTGTTGACTAATACTTTTGTAATATGACGTTGTAGCCGTGTCCGGGCGAGTAATTTAACGTGACAGCCCTTGCCTCATGTGCTATAATGCCATCTGTGAGTTTGTGCTCACAAGATCCGCCCGCTCGGTTCGCCGCTGCTCCAACGGCCTGCTGAGTCCGCGGGAATTCATGAATAAAGGAGAGACATCCCAATGACCATCGACAAGTCCGAGATCATCAACGAGTACGGCCGCCATGTGGGCGACACCGGTTCTCCCGAGGTTCAGATCGCGCTGCTGACCGCGCGCATCAATCACCTCAACGAGCACCTGAAGGCCAACAAGAACGACCACCATTCCAACCGCGGCCTTCTGCTGATGGTCGGTAAGCGGCGCGGCCTGCTGGCCTATCTCCGCTCCACCGACATCGAGGCGTACCGTGCCCTGATCGCCAAGCTGGGTCTGCGCAAGTAAGCTCAACTGGCACACCTGCATCGGCAGCGTCTGATCGCGCCGTCGCAGGGAGTTTACTCCCGCGCGATGGCGCTTTTCATGTCTGCCGTACTAACGCCGCTCCGTTTGGCAGTGAAACTTGGCCTTCAGCCGGCAAATATGGCGGGCCGCGGGCCAAGTTCCATTGCTCCGGACGGATGGGCGTGCAACTACCGACATCAATCCAGAGGAGGAACAATCATGTTCAAATCGTATTCCATCGAACTGGGTGGACGGACACTGACCTTTGAATTCGGCAAGTACGCCGAGCAGGCCTCCGGTTCCACCTTCGTCCGCTATGGCGACACGGCCGTCCTGGTGAACGCCACCGTCGCCGATACCCCGCGCCCGGGCATCGACTTCTTCCCGCTGAGCGTCGACTACGAGGAAAAGCTCTACTCCGTGGGCCATATCCCCGGCAGCTGGAACCGCCGCGAAGGCCGTCCCGGCGAAAAGGCCATCCTGACCAGCCGCCTGATCGACCGCCCCCTGCGCCCGCTGTTCCCCAAGGGCATGCGGCACGACGTGTCCGTGGTGGCCACGGTCATGAGCGTCGAGCAGGACAACTCCCCCGAAGTCGCCGCGATGAACGGCGCCTCCATCGCCCTGTGCATCTCCTGCATCCCGTTCGCCGGCCCCATCGGCGCGGTGAAGGTGGGCTATGTTGACGGCGAGTACGTCATCAACCCCACCGTCGAGCAGCGCGAGAAGAGCCTGATGGATCTGACCGTGGCCGGCACCTCAGAGGCCGTTCTCATGGTCGAAGCCGGCGCGAAGGAAGTTTCCGAAGAGGTCATGCTCAAGGCCATCCTCTTCGCCCACGAAGAGGTCAAGCGCCTGGTCGCCTTCCAGGAGCAGATCGTGGCCGAGATCGGCGTGGCCAAGAAGGAGTTCCCGCTGGAGCTGCCCGGCGACGATGTCAAGGCCGCCGTGCGCGAGTACGCCCTCGAGAAGGTCCGCTGGTGCTTCGAGACCACCGACCGCCACGAGCGTCAGGCCCGCGAGGACGAGATAAACGCCGACACCTACGCCCACTTCGCCGAGACCTTCCCCGGCCGCGAGACCGAGATCGGCGACGCGCTGTACGCCCTGAACAAGGAAGTCATGCGCCGCAAGATCATCGATCAGGGCATCCGCCCCGACGGCCGCAAGCTGACTGAGATCCGCCCCATCTGGTGCGAGACCGGCGTTCTGCCCCGCGCCCACGGCTCCGGCGTGTTCACCCGCGGCCAGACCCAGGTCATGACCATCGCCACCCTGGGCACCATCGCCGAAGCCCAGATCCTGGACGGCATCGGCCTCGAGGACTCCAAGCGGTACATGCATCAGTACAACATGCCCCCCTACAGCACCGGTGAAACCCGTCCCGTGCGCAGCCCCGGCCGCCGCGAGATCGGTCACGGCGCCCTGGCGGAGCGGGCGTTGCTCCCCGTGCTCCCCTCTGAGGAGGAGTTCCCCTACTGCATGCGCCTCGTGTCCGAGGTCATCTCCAGCAACGGCTCCACCTCCCAGGCCAGCATCTGCGCCAGCACCCTGGCCCTCATGGACGCCGGCGTTCCCATCAAGAAGATGGTGGCGGGCGTGGCCATGGGCCTCATCAAGGACGTGGACACCGGCAACATCGCCGTGCTCACCGACATCCAGGGCCTCGAGGACTTCCTGGGCGACATGGACTTCAAGGTGGCCGGTACCCGGGAGGGCATCACCGCCATCCAGATGGATATCAAGATCAAGGGCATCGACGAGGAGATCTTGACCCGCGCTTTGGCCCAGGCCCGCCGCGGTCGGCTCTTCATCCTGGACAAGATGTGCGAGTG
>JAFRLF010000065.1 GCA_017431365.1 Clostridia bacterium
CCCATGCTCTACGCGGCGGTCAGCATGCCGGTTTACATAATGATGGGCTGGAACATGATGTTCCCTCTGCTTCTGCTGTTCGTCATGCTGGGAATGACGTGCGTCGTTCTGCGCGGCGCGCCGGATCTCAACGCGTTGTTTTCCACCGTGCTGCCGATCCTCTATCCCGGAGCGATGTTCACGCTCGTGTATCCGCTGCAGGATATCGCCGATCCCTATGTCGCCACCGTGGTGATAGGACTCGTGTTTATGTCCGCGCTGCTGTGCGACGTGTTCGCCTGGGCCGTGGGCAAGACCATGGGTCGTCATCCGCTGTGCCACGCCATCAGTCCGAAAAAGACGGTCGAAGGCGCTGTCGCAGGCCTGTTCGGCGCGGCTGCGGCGGTGCCCGTATGCCTGCTGCTGGGGCGGCTCATCGTAGCGGTCACGCACAGGACGGGCGCCGGCGTTGGCATGCCGAACGTTATATGGCTGCTCGCGGCCTCGGTGCTGGCAGGCGCGTTCTCCCAGTGCGGGGATCTCGCGGCTTCCGTCATAAAGCGGGCTCTCGGCATGAAGGATTACGGCAACTTTCTCCCCGGACACGGCGGGATCATGGACAGGATCGACAGCGTCGTGTTCTCTGGGGTGATACTGTATATCTTCTTTGTCAATGGAATGAGGGTGTTGATTCTGTGAGAGAGCTGGCTCTGCTCGGAGCGACAGGCTCCATCGGACGGCAGGCGCTGGACATCGTCCGCGCCGCGCCGGATCGGTTTCGTGTCAGGGCGTTGACGGCGCATTCCAACGCGGATGCGCTGTTTGCTTTGATTCGGGAATTCCGTCCGTCCGTCGCCGCGCTGTGCGTGCGGCCCGATGTCATACCGGACGACCTGAAGGGCGTGGACTGGTATTTCGGTCCTGACGCGACAGTGCAGGCCGTGCGGGCCGCCGCACCGGCGGACGTGCTGTCCGCCGTCGTGGGCATCGCCGGTCTGCCGGCGGCGCTTGAGAGCCTGAAGGTGTCGGACCGCCTGCTCCTCGCCAACAAGGAGGCCCTGGTGACGGGCGGGTCTCTGGTTATGAACATGGCGCGGGATCTGGGCAAGCCCATCGTCCCCGTGGACAGCGAGCACTCGGCGATATTTCAGTGCCTTCAGGGCCGGGGAGACAACGCCCCCGCAGCCCTGTGGCTGACGGCTTCGGGGGGCCCCTTCCGCACATGGACGGCGCGGGAGATCGAAAACGCTACGCCCGAGATGGCGCTGGGGCATCCTACCTGGCGCATGGGACCGAAGATCACCGTCGACTGCGCCGGCATGATGAACAAAGGGCTTGAGGTCATCGAGGCGCATCACCTGTTCGGCATGCCGCTTGACCAGATCCGCATTCTCGTGCACCCGCAGTCCGTGATACATTCCATGGTGGAATTTGAGGACGGAGCGGTTCTCGCACAGCTGGGCGTGCCGGATATGCGCGTGCCCATCGGTTACGCCATGGGTTATCCTGACCGCGTGCCCTTCCGGGGCGAGCGGCTCGACCTGGCCCGGATCGCGTCTCTGACCTTCGAGGAGCCGGATACGGCGCGCTTTCCATGCCTGCGCCTGGCGCTTGAGGCGCAGCGGGCGGGCGGCTCGACGCCGGTCGTCCTCAACGCGGCCAATGAGATCGCCGTCGGAGCCTTCCTGAACGGGCGGATCCTCTTCGGGGGGATAGCCCGGCTTGTGGAGGCGACTCTGAGCGCCTGCCCGGGCGGGAACATTTATTCGGCGGAGGACGTCTTTGAATACGACAGGCAGGCCAGAGCCGTCGCAGCCGAGCTTCTGAAACGCCTCTGACCGCCTGAAAAAACAAAAAAGGACATACGTATGAATATCATTATAGCGATACTGATCCTGAGTTTTATCATTATCATCCACGAGCTGGGGCATTATACGGTCGGCAGGCTCTGTGGCGTGGGCATCGAGGAATTCTCCGTCGGTTTCGGCCCGGCCATCCTTTCCAAAACGGGGAAGAGCGGCATCAAATACGCCCTGCGCCCCATCATCGTGGGGGGATACGTCCGCTTTACGGGCGAGGACGAGGACAGCGCGGATCCCAGGGCTTTCAACAACGCGCCGGTGTGGAAGCGCTTCCTCACGGTGTTTGCCGGGCCGGGGATGAACTTTGTCCTGGCGTGGGTCGTGTCGCTGGCGATACTCGTTGGCTTTGGGTATACCGTCACCGCGCCCTACGTGGACAAGGTCGTGCCCGAGTCGCCGGCGGCCGAGGCGGGCCTTCTGCCCGGAGACCGCATCACCGCGGTGGACGGTACGGATCTCACGGCTGACGAAGAGGGCTTCTATCTGATGAAAGATCTGATCAACGCCAGCGCCGGGGACGGATCCGTCACCCTGTCCGTCTTGAGAGACGGAGAGACGCTTTCCGTACAGTCGGGCGCGTATCTGGACGAGGACGGAACGTATAAGATCGGCGTCAGCGTCGGCGAGCGGCGGCATTATCCCCTGGGGGAAGCGGTTTCCCTCTCCTTTACCCAGATGCGCGAACTCACCGTCGAGATGATCAAGGCGCTCAAAAACCTGATCTTCCGCGGCGAGGGCGTGGAAGACGTCAGCGGCACCGTCGGCATCGTCAGAGAGATCGCCGTCACGTTGAACGAGGGGCTGTATATGGCCCTTGTGTGGATCATGTTCATTTCCCTGAACCTGGGCATCATGAACCTTCTGCCCCTGCCGGCGCTGGACGGCGGGCGGCTGGTTTTCCTCATCGTAGAGGCCATCCGGCGCAAGCCCTTTCCCCGCGACAAGGAGGGCTGGGTTCACGCCATCGGACTCATCGCTTTCCTGGGGTTGTTCGTCGTGCTCACATGGCATGACATCATGCGCATCATTCACAGCTGAGGGAGGCGAGTCCTGTGACGAAGAGAGTCTTTGTCGGCGAGGTGCCGATGGGCGGGGGCAGCCCCGTGACCGTTCAGTCCATGACCAATACCGACACGCGCGACTTTGACGCCACCATCGCGCAGATCAGGCGGCTTGCGGAAGCGGGCTGCGACATCGTGCGCATGTCGGTGTACGATCAGGCGTGTGTTGCTCAGGTGCGCGCCCTGTGCGACGCCAGTCCCGTCCCCCTGGTGGCGGACATTCACTTTGATCACCGGCTCGCCATCGGCGCGCTGGAAAACGGCATCGCCAAAGTGCGCATCAATCCCGGCAACATCGGGGGCGAGGACAAGGTCCGCGCCCTGTGCGACTGCCTGAAGCGGCATCACGCGCCTGTGCGCATCGGCGTGAACAGCGGGTCGCTTGAGAAGGATATCCTCAATAAACACGGCGGCGTGACGGCGCAGGGCATGGTAGAAAGCGCGCTCGGGCACGTCCGGCTGCTGGAAAAGTACGGCTTCGACGACATCGTCCTCTCGCTGAAGGCCTCGGACGTGCGGCGCACGGTCGAGGCGTATCGCCTCGTCAGCCGGGCGTGCGATTATCCCTTGCACCTGGGCGTGACGGAAGCGGGCACCGTGGGCGTCGGCCATGTGAAGAGCGCCATCGGCATCGGAGCGCTGCTGTTGGATGGCATCGGAGATACGATACGCGTGTCCCTGTCCGGCGATCCCCTGCCTGAAGTGGAGGCGGGGCTCGACATCCTCAGGGCGCTGGATCTGCGCGCGGGGGTGAACGTCGTCTCCTGCCCGACCTGCGGACGGACGTGCATCGACGTCGAGGGCATCGCCCGGGCGGTGAGAGAGGCGACCAAGCGCTTGAAAACCCCCCTGACCGTCGCGGTCATGGGCTGTGTGGTCAACGGTCCCGGCGAGGCGGCCGAGGCCGACCTGGGCATCGCCGGTGGAAAGGACGGCGGCGTGCTCTTCGTCCGCAGTGAAAAGCCGCGCCCCGTGCACGGGGATCTGAAGACCGCGCTGCTCGCGGCGATCGACGGGATCCTGGCGGCGAAGGGCTGATTATTTGAATGATGACATGCGGCGCGATGGCACAAACGCGCCGTGTGGTTTTTTCTCTGTGCTCTGTGGAGGTTTTTATGTCCGAAATCTGGAGAGACGCCCTGTCTAAGACCATGAAGGACGTGGCGCAGCTGCTGACCCTTGAACGGGTGAAGACGAACCGCGCCGGCACATACATGACCGTGATACTGGACGCCAGCCGCATCCTCACGGACACCGAGCGCGTCAGGCTGAAAAACGGCCTCCAGGGTCTGTTCGAGGGAACGGCCCTGGAGCTGGTGCTGCGCTATCCTGCCCTGGGTGAGGCCCTGACCCGCGACGTGTCCGCGTTCCGCGAATACATATCGAGGCGCGTGGGCCGGCAGATGCCCTCCCTCAAGGCGCCGCTGGAAGGAGCGGCCTGGTCGCTCGAGGGGACGGTCCTCAGCGTGGACTTCAGGGATCAGGCGATCGCGGACATGGCCAGGGAGAGGGGCGCCGAAGGCGTCATCTCCGCGCTGCTGAAGGACGAATTCGGCCTCGGCGTCGCCGTCAGGTGCGTGTCGACCGCCGACGCGGACGCGCGCCTTCGGGAGATCGTGGCAAAGCAGGTCGAGGAGGATCAGAGGCTGGCTCAGGAGGCGGCCAAGGCCGCGCAGGAGAAAAAGCCCGCCGACAAGCCGCAGAACCGCGTGATCTACGGACGGAGCATCACGGGAAATCCCATCCCCATGTCTGAGCTGACCGAGGACGCGGGCGAAGTGATCCTGGAGGGCGAGATCATCACGGCGGAGATCAGACCCGTCAAGAACGATACGATGCTCGTGGTGTCCTTTACCCTGACGGACTCGACGAACACCGTCTACTGCAAGGCCTTTCCGAGGCGACGCGGCGGCGATGAGCCGGCCGATCCGTTCGCCGCCTTTAACGACGCTATCAAACCGGGCGCTTACGTCAGAGTGCGCGGAGATTACCAGATGGACACCAGGCAGAGGGAAATGGTGGTCATGCTCAGGGACATCAGCCGCGCGGACAAGCCCGTCCGCGTGGACAAGGCGCCCCGCAAGCGCGTCGAACTGCACATGCACACGCAGATGAGCGCGATGGACGGCCTCGCCTCAGCCGGGGATCTGATCGCGCGCGCTGCCAAGTGGGGGCACCCGGCGGTGGCGATCACAGATCACGGCGTCCTGCAGGCCTTTCCGGAGGCCTTCGGCGCGGCAAAAAAGAACGGCATCAAGCTCCTGCCCGGCTGCGAGGGATACCTCATCGAAGACGCCGCGACGATCGTGGAGCGGGCTGACGACAGGCCGCTGGAGGGCGGGGTGTATGTCGTCCTCGACGTGGAGACCACAGGCCTGTCCACGGGCACGGACAAAATCATCGAGATCGGTGCGGTGCGTCTCGAGAACGGCGTTGAGACGGCGTCGTTCTCGCAGCTGATAAACCCCGGCCGCCCCATACCGCAGAAGGTGGTCGAGCTGACGGGCATCACGGACGCCATGGTGGCGGGACAGCCGTCGATCGGCGACGTGATCGGCGATTTCGCGGCCTTCTGCGAGGGGGCGGTGCTCTGCGCGCACAACGCTTCGTTCGACATGGCGTTTTTTGACAGGGCGTTCCGCGCGGCGCGGCTGCCGTTTGAGCACCCCAAGCTCGACACGCTGGCCCTGGTGCGCAATCTCTACCCGGAAATGAAGTCACACAAGCTCGGCGCGGTCTGCAAGGCGCTGGGCGTGGACCTGAGCAAGGCGCACAGAGCCGTGCACGACGCCCGGGCCACCGGGGAGATGATGCTCGTCGCCTTCGAGAAGCTTCAGACGGAAAAGGGCCCCCAGACCCTGGAGAGCCTCAACAGGGCCTTTATGGGCGACGCAGGCGGCAAGGCCTGGCACATCGTGCTGCTGGCGGCGACCCAGCAGGGCCTGGTCAACCTGAACCGTCTGGTGAGCGAAGGACATCTGAATTATTTCTTCCGGACGCCCCGCATACCCCGCGGGCTCATCCGGCGCTATCGTGAGGGGCTCATCGTCGGCAGCGCGTGCGAGGCGGGCGAGCTGTTCCGCGCAGTCACGGAGGGTAAGGACGAAAAGACCCTCGAGCGGATCGCCTCGTTTTACGACTATCTGGAGATCCAGCCCATCGGGAACAACGCCTTTATGCTGAAGAACGGCACGGCGAGGGACGAGGAACAGCTGCGGGACTTCAACCGCCGCATCGTGGCCCTGGGCGAAAAGCTTAACAAGCCCGTGTGCGCTACGGGGGACGTCCACTTCATGGAGCCGTCGGACAGCATTTTCCGCGCCATCATCATGAACGCCAAGGGCTTCGAGGACGCCGACGAGCAGGCGCCGCTGTACTTCCGCACGACGGACGAGATGCTGGAGGAGTTCGCCTACCTCGGCCCGGCGAAGGCGATGGAGGTCGTGGTCGACAACCCTCAGCGCATCGCGGACATGGTTCAGCCGCTGACCATATTCCCCAAGCATCCGGAGGGGAAGGAGACCTTTCAGCCTTTCTGGCCCGACGCGGAGAACTTCATCCGAACGGAGAGCCTGCGCCGTGCGAGGGAACTGTACGGGGATCCGCTGCCCGCCATCGTTCAGGCGCGCCTGGACAAGGAGCTCGGCGCCATATGCGGGTACGGGTTCTCCACGCTGTACAACATCGCCGTCAAGCTGGTGAAAAAGTCCCTGGGCGACGGATATATCGTCGGCTCGCGCGGCTCGGTCGGCTCGTCGTTCGTGGCGTTTGCCACGGGCATCACCGAGGTGAACGCCCTGCCGCCCCATTATGCCTGCCAGAACTGCCATCACGTGGAGTTTGACGTTCCGGCGGAGTACACCTGCGGACTGGACCTGCCGCCCAAGGTTTGCCCCGAGTGCGGCACGCTGATGATGAAGGACGGGTTCAACATCCCGTTCGAGGTCTTCCTCGGCTTCAAGGGCGACAAGGTCCCCGACATCGATTTGAACTTCTCCGGAGACTATCAGCCCACGGCCCACAACTACGTCAAGGAGCTCTTCGGCGCGAAGCAGGTCTACCGCGCCGGGACCATTGGCACCGTCGCAGAGAAGACGGCCTACGGCTACGTCCTCAAGTACCTTGAACAGCACGGTCTGACCGCCTCCAACGCGGAGAAGGAGCGCCTCGCCGCCGGCTGCACCGGCGTCAAGCGCACGAGTGGGCAGCATCCGGCGGGCATGGTCGTCGTGCCGGAGGAATACGAGATCTATCAGTTCACGGCCATACAGCATCCCGCGGACGACCAGAAGAGCGATATCGTCACCACCCATTACGACTTTAACTCCATGCACGACGTCCTGGTCAAGCTGGACATCCTCGGCCACGACGATCCGACGATGCTGCGCGCGCTGCAGGAGCTGACGGGCATCGCGCCTCAGCAGGTGCCGCTGAACGACCCGGAGGTCTACAAAAACATCATCTCCCTTTTCCGGGGGCCCGAAGCGCTGGGCGTGACGGCCGAGCAGATCGGCTGCCCCACGGGGACGCTGGGCATTCCGGAATTCGGGACCAGCTTTGTCCGCGGCATGCTGAGCGAGACGAAACCCTCCTCCATGGAGGAGCTGATCCGGATATCGGGCCTTTCGCACGGCACGGATGTGTGGCTTGGAAACATTCAGGAAATTCTGCGCCGCGGCGAGGCGGAGCTGCGCACCGCGCCCTGCACGCGCGACGACATCATGAACCAGCTGATCGCGTGGGGCGTCCCCAACAAGATGAGCTTTGACATCATGGAGTTCGTGCGAAAGGGCAAGGCGGCAAAGGCGGGCGGCGTGTTCAAGGACGGCATGGAGGAGGCCATGAAGGAGCATGACGTGCCTTCCTGGTTCATCGAGGCCTGCCGCAAGATCGCCTACATGTTCCCCAAGGCGCATGCCGTGGCCTATGTGACGATGGCGCTGCGCATCGCCTATTTCAAGATATACTATCCGACGGAGTACTATGCCTGCTGGCTCAAGCGCAATATCGAGAAGTTCGACGCGACACGCATGGTCTGTACGTCGGCCTTCGCGCGGAACTGGCTCGCGGAGATCTCCGAGATGCCAAAAGAGCAGCGCGACAAGGAGGACGACACCATCACCATGCTGGAGATGATCGTCGAGATGACCGAACGGGGCATCACGCTCCTGCCGCCGGAACTCTATGCCTCCAGCGCCGACACCTTTACCATCGAGGGGGAAAAGAGCATTCGAGCGCCCTTCGCCGCGATGCCGGGGCTCGGACTCAGCGCGGCGCAGCAGCTCATCCGGGCACGGGAACAGGGCCCCTTCACGTCGCGCGAGGAGATGATCAGGCGCAAGGTGCCGAAGTCCGTCGTCGAGACGCTTGCGGGCATCGGCGCGCTGGGCGATTTGCCGGAAACGAGTCAGGTGAGCCTGTTCGATTTCATGTGAAAGACGCCGAGTTTACATTGAATTAAAGATCGAAAAAGTGACATATTTTGAGGCATATATTGGAAGAAAGTCAATTTTGACTCGCCGAAAAAAATGCTTGACATTTGGCCTCAAAGCTGATAGAATACCATTTGTTCGCGCGAGGGAAGCCACTGAGCCGACCGCCCGAACGGTCAGCGATCCTTGAAAACGATATAGAGAGAGACGAAGAAAGAGACAGTCAGATTCAGGAATGAGTTAAACGCGTTTACGGCATGTTGGCGCCTGTTGTAGACGAAAAGGATTGAACAAAAGAGTTTGATCCTGGC
>JAFRLF010000066.1 GCA_017431365.1 Clostridia bacterium
AAACGCAAGTTCAGCGCAAAAGCAAAGCTACTGGTCTCATCCCAATGTGATTCTTATAATTGGCAGTGAAGAATATGGAATAGGGTTGAATTTGGATTCTTCACTTGATGGGCTGTACGATAATGGGAAAAAGGTATATAAGTCACTATTGTCTTTTTCCTTTTCTCTTATGTTTAGTTACGGTGGTGGACAATATGTGAGACCATATTGAAACTAAATACAGGTTAGGCAGATATCTGAGCTTAGGATTGCAGTTTTTCGGAATAACGGCGGCGGCAGGCGCTTTATACAGCCTGCCGCCGCCATGAATATACGTGTGAACTGGTACTCGCCGCTGCGGCGCGAAATTTCAGGTCACTCCGCGAACGTAAAGGCCTGTACGACGTCCTCCATGCACAGGAACAGCGTGTCGCCATCCCACTCGAGTACCTGCATGTAGCCCTTGGCCGTCGCCAGGTCGCCCATGAGGATGGCGGCCGGATCGACGCCCGCCACCTCGCGGACGGCAAGGTCGCTGAGCCGGATCATGTAGATGTGGCGCGTCCCCATCGTCTGCGTGAGCGCCAGCAGATACCGCCCGTCGGAAGACATGTCCATGTAAGTGATCATCTGGCAGGGCAGCGCGTCGGGAACGAACGTTTCTTCGACGACCGCGCTGTCGAGCATACTCTTTATCTCCTCGCCCGTATGCGCCTCGACGATCCCGCTTTCCTTTGAAATTGTGAGGTAACGGTTGAGGCTCGCGAAATCCTCGTCGGGCTTCACGCACTGAAAGGCGTAATATACGCCGCCATATGACAGCACCCGTCCGGGAATGACGGCGTTGCCGCTTTCAGCGGAATACAGCATTTTGTTGCTGTTCCAGTACATCGAGGGCAGGTCGAACGTGTACTCCGCGTTTGTCCACGCGCCGTTTTCGAACGCGACACGGCTGACGCCTGTCTGCAAGGAATTCTGGTACGTATCGCGCAGTATGATCAGCGCGCCGGAGGGCGTTTCGCTCAGGCCGGGGTAATAGGTGCAGTCGTCCCAGCTGTGGCAGAACATCGTTTCGCCCGTTTGCAGGTCATACCTGCAAAGGCATGTGCGGTACGGTGCCGCATCGCTTTTAAAGGCGTTGCCGTACAGCATGTAATACATGTACCGTCCGTCTGCGGAGAACGTCGCGGAGGTGGCGCAGCCCATACTGTCGTCCATAGGTTTGTTGCCATACGTCGACGTCAGGATCATTTCGCCCGTCGACAGGTCGATGACGATCGGATCGATGAAGAATTGCGCGTTTATCAAAGACATTCTGGTGCTCAGCACGACCGCGTAACGCCCGTCGGGCGAATATACGACGCGCTCGTTGCCCAGCATGTGAGTAAACGCCTGCGCGTATTTGGCCAGATTGCCGTAGGTATCCTCGACGCCGCGTGCCGAAGAGGGGTACAGCAGGCGGAACGCCCCGTCGTAATACGCGATGCCGAGCCCGCCGTCGGTCAGGATGCCGCTTGTGCCGTTCGGCGAAAGGGATATCCAGGTGAGGCTTGTCTCCTCAAGCGCCGCCGCCAGCTCAGCCTTCGGATCGGCGGGCTTTTCCATGCCATAGGTTGACCATAAGACGTCGGGCAGATCAAAGGCTTCCGCGGTCACGGCGGGTAGCTCGGCCCTGACGAGCGTCAACCGGCCGCTTTCAAACGCGGCGTCAAGCGAAGCGGACGGCTCTCCGCCGGACACCGGCGCGGCGGTCGGCGCGCTTTTCCCGCTCAATAGGGCCAGCGCCCCCGTGCCGGGCAGCGTCATCATCATGAACACCAGGAATACGGCAATGCATCTTCTCATGACTGAATTCCTCCTGTTCGCGCGCTGTTCGCGGCGTGTTTGGTTTCAGTATATCTATCGGAGCGTTTCCTGTCAAGAAAAATGGAGCTATGTCAAAACTCCTGTGAAAAAACGCAAAGGGACGATCAGCCTGTCATTATAATCATCATGCGCCCGATGTCTGCGCCGTGTGTTTTACGAGAATCGACCGGATTGAAAACGCTGAATTAACGTCGAAGCGGCAACGAATCGGCGATTTCCGACGTCTTATAATCAGAACTCAAATGAAGGCAACATAGGAGGCAATGAACAATGAAGAGAACCGTTCGACTGATGATTCTGACCGCGCTGATCCTGGCCTTTGCGGCCCTGGGCGTCGCGCAGGCTGAGATTATTCCCGCCCACGGCCTGGGCCAGATCGGCTACGAGGCTGTCGCCCTGTGCGAGACCCTTTCCGTGCGTGACAGGCCCTCAACGAGCGGCAACGTCGTCATGACGGTGCCGTATGGCTCCCTCCTGCTCCTGCCGGATGGCGAGAAGGACGGCTGGGCTGAGGTCCTGCTTTCCGACTCTATTGACGCGACCAGAGTGGGCTATGTCAATACGGACTACATCGCCATCGATCCGGCCTGGTACAGGACGGAAGGAAGGACCCGCGTTTACGCCTGGGGCGATACGTCGGCGCCCAAAGTCGCGCTTCTGGAAAAGGACACCACCGTGCCCATCCTGAAGGAAGAGGGCGACTGGCTCGTCGTCAGCCTGCGCGGCGCGTCCGGCTGGATCCACAAGTAAGCGAGCGAAAGACAAGCGAACAGACAGCATACAAAAACCGCCGTTCCACGGTCAGTGGGCGGCGGTTTTCGCGCGTTTGCGTCAGTCCTCCCGGTCGATGCGCCGGATGCCGGCCACGTGGCTCACCGGCACGGAGAAGCAGATCGCCCCGGCCTCTGTCTGGGGGCCGGCCTGCTCGATGACGTTTTTCATGATGGCGGCTTTGATCTCCGCCCCCGCGACGATGAGCACGACTTCTCTCTCGTTGGCCAGGGACAGGCCGTGGAACTTCTCGCTCTGGGCTACGCCCGTGCCCTTGGCGGCGATGACGGTTCCGCCCGTCGCGCCGGCGGCGCGGGCCGCCGCCATGACCTCGTCGGAATGCCCTTCGTTGAGGACGATGTAGATCAGCTCGTTGCGGAATGTCATGTCGGGCTTTGTGCTGTCGAGGGGCCTGTCGCCGATAAAGTGTGCCAAGGTCTGCGCGCCTCCTATCGCTTTAATGGGTATGCTGATCATGATGCCGTTGCCGGGTATGTCGATGTAGAGGCGGATCTTCGTCTGCAGAAACAGCTTGTGCGCCGTCTCATCGTCGGCTACGGTGGCCATGACGGCCTTTTGCGTCGGGCTCAGCCCCTTCATGCTCAGGAGTTCGGGCCAGGCCGTTCCGCGGCCGAGCCAGGTCATCGCGACCCGAAGCCCCATCTCCTGGTAGAGCTTTTCCATCTCCTCGCGCCGGCTGCGGTCGAGGATCGTCACCACATAGTACAGCTGCATATCAAATCTCCCACAGTTCGATGACGTCGCTGTCGGTCGGGGCGGGGGCGGGCTGAGGCTCGCCCTTCCTGCGCGTCGTGAACACATAGATCACGCCCATCACCTGGACGGTGATCAGAGGCATCATGGCGACGAGCGCCACGAGCCCGAAGGCGTCCGTCATGACGTTGCCGCCCATGGCGGTGACGGCGCCCATCGCGAAGCGCAGCATGAACGCCGCCGTCAGAGGGCCGGACGCCACGCCGCCCGAGTCGAAGGCGATGGCGGTGAATGTGTTCGGCACGAAGAACGACAGACCCAGCGCCAGCAGGTATCCGGGCACGACGACCCAGAGTATGGACAGCCCGAGCATCGCCCTCAGCATGCTCAGGCCCATGGCCGCGGCCACGGCGATGGACAGGCTCAGGCCCATGGCGCGGGCGGATATGGCGCCGGCGCTCAGCTCCTCGACCTGGCGGTTGAGCACCTGCACGGCCGGCTCCGCGTTGATGATGAACCAGCCCATCAGCATGCTCAGGGGCACGAGCAGGAAGCGCCACTTCGGGTCGGCGAGGCTGCTGCCCAGCATGTAGCCGAGCGAGGAGAACCCCACGTTGACCCCGGTCAGGAACAGCATGAGCCCCCCGGCCGTCATGACGATGCCGATGACGATGCGCAAAAAGGGCAGCCGCTTCAGCCTCAGGGAAACCACCTGAAACACCAGGAAGAACGCCACGATCGGCAGAAGCGCCAGCAGCTCCTCTTTGAGCGTTTCGGGCAGGGCGCGCAGGTAGCCGTGCCCCAGGGCGACCGTGTCGGCGTACGAGGCGATGACCTGCTCCGCGTCGGCCTGATCCGGCGTCCGATAGAAAAAGCCCAGCGCCAATACCGCCAGAATCGGCCCGATGGAGCACAGCCCGACCAGGCCGAACGAGTCCTCCTGGGCCTTTCTGTCGCTGCGGATCGAGGACACGCCCACGCCCAGCGCCATGATGAACGGCACGGTCATCGGGCCGGTGGTCACGCCGCCGGCGTCGAACGCCACGGCCAGAAAGTCCCTGTCGGACAGCAGCGCCAGGACGAACAGCAGCCCGTAAAACCCGATGAGCAGCCACCTGAGCGGTATCGCGCGCAGGATCCTCTCCATGCTCGTCATCAGGAACAGGCCCACCCCCAGCGATACGATGAGGACGAGCACCGTCGTGTCGATGGTGGGGACGTTCCTGGCCAGGACCTGCAGGTCGGGTTCGGACATGGTGATGGCGGCTCCCAGCAGGAAGCTGACCGCCAGGATCAGCCACGTGTTGCGCGAGCGGGTCAGCTTCGCGCCCATGTGCATGCCGATCTGCGTCATCGACAGCTCCGACCCCAGGGTGAACAGCCCCATCCCGACGATCAGGAACAGCGCCCCGATCAGGAAGGCGAGCATCAGGTCGTTCTGCATGGGAACGAGCAGCAGGCACAAAACCCCCACGATCAGCACGATGGGCAGCACCGAGGCGGCGGACTCGCGCAGTTTTTCAAGGAATTTCCTCTTCTGCATGGCGTATTTCCTTTGACTGGTTTATACTGGGAAAGAAAAACCGCCGTCTCATAGTGAGACGGCGGAAAATCTATGTGTAAATTATTCCATGATCTTGGTGACGACGCCGGAGCCCACGGTACGGCCGCCCTCGCGGATAGCGAAGCGCAGGCCCTCTTCACAGGCAATGGGGGTGATCAGGGTGATCTCCATGTCGATGTTGTCACCAGGCATGACCATCTCGACGCCCTCGGGCAGCTTGATGTTGCCGGTCACGTCCGTCGTGCGGAAGTAGAACTGCGGACGATAGCCGTTGAAGAACGGCGTGTGACGGCCGCCTTCTTCCTTCGTCAGCACGTATACCTG
>JAFRLF010000006.1 GCA_017431365.1 Clostridia bacterium
CGATATGATCGCCGTTCCTGGCGACACGCCCGCGGAAACCATCTCCGCGATCATCGCGGATGAAGCCGCCATCGGCATGGTAAACAACAAGACCGTGGCTGTGCGCCTCATCCCGTCGCCCGGCGCAAAGGTGGGCGACATGCTGGAATTCGGCGGACTTTTCGGCAAGGCTCCCGTCATGGAGGTGCATCCTTTCTCCTCCAGGGAGTTTGTCGCCAGGGGCGGACGCATCCCCGCGCCGCTGCAAAGTCTTAAGAATTAGAGCGTAAACGTTTGCTCACTTGCAATATTGGCACTGATATGCTATAATCAAACTGTCAAATTTTTGACTCCGAAGAAAGGAGCGCGAATATGGACTGCAAGTTTACCAACGAGTTAGGAACGATCACTGTCAGCGAGGACGTTGTTCTGAAGGTGGCGGGCTGTGCCGCACTTGAATGCTACGGCATCGTCGGTATGGCTGCAAAGCGCACCAAGGATGGAATCGTGCAGCTGCTCGGCCTCGATAATCTGGGCAGAGGCGTTATCATACACATGGATAACGACAATTCGGTCGACGTCGATTTGTATATCGTCGTGGAGTACGGCATTTCCATTTCGGCCGTAGCTGAGACGCTGATCGATACCGTAAAGTACAAAATCGAATATCTGACGGGCGCGCATGTAAAGAATGTGAATGTTACCGTGGAGGATATCCGCGTTTGAGATAAAACGCTTTGCGTATCGTGAAGCGTGAAGGAGTTATGGAATGAGCCGAAAGACAATTGATGGCAGCCTGTTCAGAGATATGCTGATAAATGGCTGTGCCAGCTTAAATAAAAACCGCGATCTGGTCGATTCGTTGAATGTGTTTCCCGTACCGGACGGCGACACGGGCACCAATATGTCCCAGACCATGAACGCAGCCGTCAAGGATCTTGGCGGACAGGATGCGCCGAATGTAGCCGAAATTGCGGCCAAGGCGGCCAAGGGCGCCCTGCGCGGCGCAAGGGGAAACTCGGGCGTCATCTTGAGCCAGATTCTGAGAGGCTTTGCCTCAGCGATGGCGGAGCACGATGAAATCGACGCGCAGCTGCTGGTGACGGCCTTAAGAACCGGCGCAAACACGGCCTATAAAGCGGTCATGAAGCCCAAAGAGGGCACGATCCTCACTGTCGCGCGCGTCATGGCGGAGGACGCCGAGCGCTTCATCAAGAACACGGACGACGTGGAGGAGCTCTTTGCCCTGGTCATCCGCAGCGGTGAGGAAATCCTCAAACGCACGCCGGAAATGCTCCCTGTGCTCAAGCAGGCGGGCGTCGTGGACTCCGGCGGAAAAGGCCTCATGATCATCTACTCCGGCTGCTATGCCGCCCTGACGGGCAACTACGCCGAGAGCGAGGAGGAAACGCCCGCGCTCGCGCAGCCGGAAGGCTTCGTTGATGACCATGAACTGGATGGCGAGATCACCTTCGGCTACTGCACGGAATTCATCGTCAGCCGCCCCAAGGAAGACCTTACCAATGCGGACGTCAACCGCCTGCGCAAGCGCCTTGAGCGCATCGGCGATTGCGTATTTGTCGTATCCGATCTGTCGGTCGTCAAG
>JAFRLF010000067.1 GCA_017431365.1 Clostridia bacterium
ACCTCTTCCGGCGCTCACGTGCCACCTTCTCCAGAGGAGAAGGCATGGGCCGGGTTATGCACGGGGCACCAAAAGCCTTCCCCTTGACGCTTCGCTAGGCACCTTCGGTGCGATCGGGAAAGGTGGCTGGCCGCAAGGCCAGACGGAAGAGGTCTTCGTGCAAAGATGGCAGACGCTGTCAGGCGGCTAACGGAAGAGGTCTCCAACCTCCCCATGTGAATGGGAGCTGTCGGCGAAGCCGACTGAGGGGATTCCCCGCCGCCCGTCCGCCGACGCGCCGTGGAGAAAAATTGAAAAATTTCAAAAAAATCGTGGAGACATGTGGTAATTTGGGGATGGATGTGGTATTATTTGGATGAAAATGATATGAAAGGGGTGGTGTCTGTGGCGGACCTGTCTTTTTCGGGCAATTTTGCGCACAGCATCGACCCCAAGGGCCGCGTGACGATCCCCATGGCCTTCCGCGAGGCGCTGGGCGGCGGGTTCACCATCGGCCTCAATAACCAGTCCACCGCCCTGGCCCTGTACCCCAAGGCCATGTGGGCGGAAAAGTGCGCCCAGCTGCGGCGCATCCCCGACACGGACGTCCGCGGCATGAAGTACCGGCGCTGGGTCATGGGCAACTCATTCCCGGACATGGAGCTGGACAGCCAGGGGCGCGTGCTGCTGCCGCAGACGCTGCGCGCTCAGATCGGCATCAGCAAGGCAATCCGCTTCGTCGGGATGGACAGCTATCTGGAGATCTGGGACGAAGACAGGTACCTGGCCGAGTACGACCTGACGCAGTCCTCGTTCGAGGATCTGATGAACTACGTGGACGAGAGGTATTTCCGATCCGGAGACGCCTGATCCATTCGATCGCATCAGGCTGAAAAGGCCACAACAGATATTATGATGAAAAGAGGTGTCTGAGCGTGACTGTTTCCGCAAACGCTGAATCAAGGGCGCAGTCCCGCTTTACTCTGCCGCGCGGGACGCTGTGCCTGCTCGTCGCGTGCCTCGTCTGCCTCGCCGTGGGGCTGGGCGTGATCGGCGCGCGCATGGGCGCGATCTCCCGCAACGCCCGGCGCATAGACACCCTCAATCAGATGATCACCGCCGAGCGCAGCCGCCGCCAGCAGCTCGAAATCGCCCTGAACGAGCGCAGCAACATCGACATGATCCGAGACGCGGCCATCTACCGCCTCGGCATGAGCGAGCCTGAATCCGCCGTGACGCAGGTCGTCGCCCTGCCCGAGCTGACGCCCTCCGACGTGGTGACCGTGTACGAGCCGGCGCAGCAGCCGCTCCCCTGAAAGCGCGGCGCGCGTCTCACGAAGATAACCTGGGGGATATGAACATGACCTTACATGACGCCTTACTGGCTCTCAAAAACGACAGTGCGTACGTCGTCGGCGACGACGCCGTCGAGATCAGCGCCCTCTGCGCCGACTCGAGGCTCGTCAAGCCCGGCGCGCTGTTTTTCTGCATTCGCGGATTCCGCTCCGACGGACACAGATTCGCCGCCCAGGTCTCCGAAAAGGGGGCCTGCGCCATCGTAGTCGAGCAGAAGCAGCCCGTCAGCTGCCCCCAGCTGGTCGTGCCGGACACGCGCGAGGCGATTTCGCTGATTGCCGCGGCCTATTACGGCTATCCCGCCCGCGAGATGAAGCTCATCGGCATCACGGGCACCAAGGGAAAGACGACCACGTCCTTCCTGGTCAAGAGCATCCTCGAGGCCGCGGGCTACAAGACCGGGCTCATCGGCACGGTGTGCTCCATCATCGGGGACGAACAGATCTCCGCGAACCTGACCACGCCCGATCCGCTGGAGTTTCAGGCGCTTCTGCGGCGCATGGCCGACAGCGGGGTGCAGTACGTGGTGATGGAGGTGTCGGCGCACGCGCTGGCGCTGCGCCGCCTGAGCGGCACCGTGTACGAGGCGGCCGCCTTCACCAACCTCTCGCAGGATCACTTCGACATGTTCGGGGATTACGATCACTATCTCGCGGCGAAAATGCGCCTCTTCCAGCCCGACATGTGCAAAAAGGGCTACTTCAACGCGGACGACGAGCGCGTCAGGACCGGCATGAAGGACGCGGGCGTCCCCGTCACGGGGTACGCCATCAGCACGCCGGCGCAGATCTACGCCAAGGACATAGACCTCACCGAGCGGGGGTGCTTCTTCCGCCTGGTGTTCCACAAGCGCTACGGCATCGACGTCAACCTGCACCTGGCGGGCCTGTTCAACGTGTACAACAGCCTCACCGCCGCCGCGCTGTGCGACGCCGTGGGCATTAAGGGCAACGCCATCCGCGCCGGTCTCGAAGCCGTGAAAAACGTGGCCGGGCGCGTGGAGCTTTTGGACACGGACACGCCCTATCGCGTGATCCTGGACTACGCCCACTCGCCGGACGCGCTGGAGAACATCCTGGGGACCCTCAGGCAGACCACGCGCGGCCGCCTGATCGCCCTGTTCGGCTGCGGCGGCGACCGCGACCACGAAAAGCGCCCGATCATGGGCGAGATCGGCGGGCGGCTGGCCGACTTCTGCATACTGACGAGCGACAACCCCCGCAGCGAGGATCCCAACGCCATCCTCGCGGAGATCGAAGAGGGCATCAGGCAGACCGACGGGTCCTACACCGTGATCGAAAACCGCCGCGAGGCCATCCGCTACGCCCTGAAAAACGCCAAGCCGGACGACGTGGTCGTCCTCGCCGGAAAGGGCCACGAGACCTATCAGGAAATCAAGGGCGTCAAGCACCCCTTCGACGAGAAGATCGTCGTCAGCGAGCTGCTGAAGGAGCTGTGAGGTCGAGGTCCCTGCCCGGATCCTTCCCATTACGTCAGGCAACCATGCCGCGCCCGATGCAGCGCGGCATCATCTTTATGAGGAGTTGGATCACATGACATCATTCGCGCTGACCGCCATCCTTTCCTTTGCCGTCGCCCTGGCCATCGGCCCGTCCTGCCTGAAATGGCTCAAGAAGCTGAAATTCGGCAGCACGGAGAACGAGCTCGGTCCCGAGTCCCATAAATCGAAGCAGGGCACGCCGGTCATGGGCGGCGTCATCTTCTTCGTGCCGATCGCCCTCATCGGGCTGATCCTGCTGATCGTCGAAAGGGAGGTCTGCCTGGCCATGGCGCTGGCGACGACGCTCTGCTTCGCGGCCGTCGGCTTCGCGGACGACTACATCAAGTTGAGCAAAAAGCGCTCGGTCGGCCTGACGCCGAAGCAGAAGATGATCCCGATGCTCGTCTTCTCGTTTCTTCTGTCGCTGTGGGCTTACCTGACGCCGGAGATCGGGCCGACGCTGATCGTGCCCTTCACCGGTAACCGGTGGGATATCGGCGTCTTCTATATCCCGCTGATGACCTTCATCCTGGTAGGTACGGTCAACAGCGCGAACCTGCTGGACGGCGTGGACGGCCTTCTGAGCAGCTGTGCCGTCGTCGATTACCTGACCATGGGCGCCATATGCCTCGCGCTGGCCGCGTCGGCCGCGGGCGGTGGCGACACGCCGCCGGAGAGCTGGGGGCCGCTGTACGGCGTGATCAATGCCGACAGCATGCGCAAGCTTTCGTTCTTCTGTGCGGCGGCCTTCGGCGCGGTGCTGGGCTTTCTGCGCTTCAACACACATCCCGCGCGCGTCTTCATGGGCGACGGCGGCTCCTTCACCATCGGCGGCGCGCTGGCGGCCGTGTGCATGATCAGCGGCACGAGCCTGTTCCTGCCCGTCATCGCGCTGGCCATGTTCGTCTCGTCCCTGTCGGACATCATCCAGGTCGGCTATTTCAAGTACACGAAGAAGAAGACCGGCGCGGGGAAGCGCGTTTTCCGCATGGCGCCTTTGCACCACCACTTCGAGCTGGGCGGCATGGAGGAGACCCGCATCGTGTGGATGTACACGGCGGCGACCGTCCTCCTCTGCGCGCTGTCGCTCGGAACCTTCATTAAGTAGAGCGGAGAGAAGAGTTAGGAGTCAGGAGTCAGGAGTCAGGAGTTTGGGGTATGGGTGAAATGAACGGGAAGAAGGCCTATCTGATCGTGGGGATGGCGCGCAGCGGCGTCGCCGCGGCGAAAATGCTGGCCGAGAAGGGCATGAGCGTCATCGTCAACGACGTCAAGACGAAGGAGCAGCTCGGCGGCGCGCTGGAGTCTCTGAACGGGTATGAAAACATAGAGCAGCGCCTGGGCGAGGATCCGCTCGCCCTGCTTGACCGGGTGTCGACCATGGTGATCAGCCCGGGCATCCCCTGGGAGAGCCCGATGGTGCAGTCGGCGCTCGCCGCGGGGGTCGAGGTCATCGGCGAGATCGAGCTGAGCGCGCGGGTCAACCGGGGCATGCTGATCGGCATCACCGGCACCAACGGAAAGACCACCACCACCGCCCTGACGGGCGAGATCCTGAAGGAAGCGGGCTTTACGACCCACGTCGTGGGCAATATCGGCTACCCGTTCGCCGCGGTGGCGGGCGACACCCGCCCCGAGGACAGGGTCGTCTGCGAAGTGTCCTCGTTCCAGCTCGAATCGGTGAAGGATTTCCGCCCGCACGTGGCGGTCATCACAAACCTGCGCGAGGATCACCTGAACCGGCATCACACGATGGCGTGCTATCACGCGATGAAGGCGCGCATCTTCGCCCGGCAGACGGAGGACGACTTCCTCGTCCTCAACTACGAGGACAAGGGCCTGCGCCGCCTGGCGGATACCACCCGCGCGCGGGTCGTATGGTTCTCGAGCGAGCGGGAGGTGCCCGTCGGGACGTACGTCCGGGACGGCGTCATCACGTACACGGACGGCGAGACGCATACGCCTGTCTGCCCCGCTGAGGATCTGCTGATCCCGGGGCAGCACAACCTGGACAACGCCCTGGGCGCCGCCGCCGCGGCGATCTGCGCCGGCGCGAACGCCGAGGCCTGCGCGCGCGCCATGCGCTCGTTCAAGGGCATCGGCCACCGGATGGAGCTCGTGCGCGTCCTGGACGGCGTGTCCTACATCGACGACACGGAGGGCACAAACGCCGACTCCACCGTACAGGCCGTCCGCGCGATGAAGGCCGACACCGTGATCATCCTGGGCGGATCGCTCAAGGATAACGACTTTACCGAGCTGTGCGAGGCCATCCGCGACTCCGGGCGCATCGCCCACACCGTGCTGATCGGCCAGACGGCGCGGCAGTTTGACGAGACGCTTCGGAAGGTCGGATACCCCAAAGAGCGCATCCACCACCTGGGCACCGACTTCAGGGCCGCGATTGAGGCCGCCAGAAGCCTCGCATCTCCGGGCGGGAACGTGCTGCTCTCCCCGGCCTGCGCCAGCTTCGACATGTTCCACAACGCGGACGAGCGCGGCGACATCTTCCAGGACATCGTCCGCTCTTTGAGCCCCGCAGCCAGCAAATAATACCACAGTCTGTTTTATGAACCGTGCCCGGCTTACGCGCCGGCGCGCGATCCCGTCCGTTATCCGCCATCGAAGGTGAGGTCAAATGGCAGACGACACCACGCGCCTGAATACGGCACCGCGCCGCACCGGCATCCCCCGGGATGCCGGTTCAAGCCATGCCCCGAAGGCCGCAGGGCCGTCACGCGCGCCTGCGCGCGAGAGCGAACGCGCGTACCGGAGTCGCTATCCATCCGGCGGCACGTCAGACGCCCAGCAGAGCCGCCGCCCGAGACCTTTGATCTCCAACGAGTGGGTCAGCGCGTACAGATCCGGCGCGTCGGGCTCTCGTCCGCCGGCAGACAGGCAGCGCGGCGCGTCGCCATCCGCCCGACGGCCTTCCGATACGGGGCGCGCCGACGGACCTCGTATGCGGACGCCCGGCGTTCAGGCGCCGAAGAGTCGCCCGCGCGTACAGACGACCGCGCCCGGGAAGGCTGTCAGGCCATCGACTCGCCCCATCATAGACGGCAAAGATCTGAAGCCCCGCGACGCAAAACCCGCGCTCAGCCGCCCGGCTCCAGTGCGCAAACCGCATATCACCCGCTCCACCGGCGTGACGATGGGCGCCGTATTGGCGCTGTTGGTGGCGTTGGCCGTCGGATTCATGCTCTTCAGAGACAATTCGCCCAAGCTGACCCAGGTCGTGGTCTACGGCGGCGCGGGCTACACCGACGCAGAGATCGCGT
Source organism: Clostridia bacterium (assembly GCA_017431365.1). GTDB lineage: Bacteria > Bacillota > Clostridia > Christensenellales > Aristaeellaceae > Firm-10. Next base: position 6,118 of record JAFRLF010000067.1, read on the forward strand.
CAATGGCGGGGCTGCGGATCGGCATGCCGATGTCCGCTGTCAGCCTCGACAGCGTGAGGAGCGCCTTTTCCGTGAACAGCGCCGTGCGCCTGGAGAGCGCCGCCTTCACCGGTGAACAGGGCGTCGAGCTGACCGTGTCCAGGCGTTCGGCCAAGGCCGCCGTCAACAGCGCGGGGATCGTCCTGGTGATTGACGAGGACGGCGTCATCCTCGACCGGATGAACGCCATGCCGGAGGGCGGCCTCGTGCTCATCCGGGGCATGGACGTGACGATCAGCGCCTCGGGCAAGCGCGTCGAGCCCACGAAGCCGTGGCAGCAGAGCGCGATGCTCGACCTCCTGACCGCGCTGGAGGAGGGCGGCGTCATCGGGTCGGTCGAGGAGATGAACCTTCTGGACCGGTTCAACATCTACCTGTTCACACGCAGCGGCATCCAGGTCATCATCGGAGAAGCGACCGAAGTCGATATTAAGGTCCTCTGGATGAAGACCGTCCTCGAGGATCTGCAGAAAAAGGGCGTCACGAGCGGGCTGATCGACGTCTCAACGGGCAAAAATGCCATTTATGCCGAAAGATAATTGTAAATTTGTGGCAAAACCGATCCCAGTTTGTTAAAAATTTATTTCAAAGTCTTTTCAAATTGACGGATTGCCTGTATAATAGTCGGGTACAAGAAGTGTCAGTGTAAAAAGGCAGGCGAATGAACCTATGAAAACAGCGGCCGCTGCGATCGAATTCGGCACGTCAAAGATCGTGACCCTGATCGCCGAAAGCGGATCCTTTACGCGATGCGACATCATCGGCTCCGGCACTGTGTCCTACGACGGATTTATGAACGGCGGCTGGAACGACCCGGACGGCCTGCTCCAGGCGATCGAGGACTCCATCCGCGCCGCCGAGAGCGAGGCCAAGCGCACCATCAGCGAAATCTTCGTGGGCGTGCCGAGCGAGTACGTGCACATCACCTCGGCCGAGGGCGAGGCGGACATCACCTCCGCGGATGGGCGCGTCAACGAGGACACGATCGTCGACGTGATGGACAGCGCCGCCGACGCGCTGGACCTTGCGGACAACGGCGGGAACGTCCTTCACCGCAGCCCGGCCTGGTTCCAGGTCGACAACGGCAGGCGCACGATGGCGCCGCTCAACGTCAAGGGCAAGGTCCTGAAGGCCGAAGTCTCCTTCATCCAGGCGGATCCCGGCTTCATCGAGGATGTCAGGCACTGTCTGGCGCAGCTGGGCATACAGATCACCGCGTTTCTGTCCCCCACGCTGGGGACGGCGCTCTGGCTCATGCACTACGACGAGCGCGACAAGACGCCCGTGCTGCTCGACGTGGGATACCTCAACACGGAGCTGAGCGTCATTCAGGGCGACGCGATCACCTTCCACGCCGTGCTGCCCATCGGCGGCGGCGACGTCACCACGGCCCTGGCCGAGGGCCTGGAGATCAGCATGGGACAGGCGGAGGAGCTCAAGCGCAACCACGTCTTCACGCCCGACGAGTTCGACGAGCAGAGCGATCCGGCCGTCCAGATGGAAGACGGCACGACGGTGCGCTTCCCGCGGAATCTGGTCAGGCGGACGATCGAGTCCGTGACAGACGAGCTGGCCGACGACGTCAGGCAGACGCTGGACTACTGCCGCGACTACCTGACGGAGAAGTCCGTCATCTACCTGACGGGGGGCGGCCTCGTCAACATGCGCGGCGCGAAGGAGTACATGGCCGAAAAGCTCAACCGCACGGTGCGCGTTCCCGTGGCCAAGGCGGCGCGCCTCAACAATCCCAGCTATGCCAGCGCCCTGGGGCTGATGGATCTGGTGTTCGACGAGATCGACGGACAGCAGACGGCCCAGCCGGGCGGCGGCGCGCTGAGCGGCATTAAGAACATATTCAAACATTGATAACACGTGGAGCGAGGAGGATGTCCTGTGCTGGAATTTGACAACACTGAAATGAACACCTTTGCGTCGATCAAAGTCATCGGCGTGGGCGGAGCGGGCACAAACGCCGTCAACCGCATGGTGGACGCGGGGATCCAGGGCGTGGAGTTTATTGCCATCAACACGGATCTTCAGTCCCTGAACACCTCTAAGGCGGCCATCAAGCTGCAGATCGGTGAAAAGATCACCAAGGGTCTGGGCGCGGGCGCGAAGCCGGAAATCGGCCAGCAGGCCGCCGAGGAGAGCCGTGAGGAAATCGCTGAAATCTGCAAGGGGGCCGACCTTGTCTTCATCACGTGCGGAATGGGCGGCGGCACGGGCACCGGCGCGGCGCCTGTCATCGCCGGGATCGCCCGGGACATGGGCGTTCTGACCATCGGCGTGGTGTCTAAGCCGTTCATGTTCGAGGGCAAGCCCCGCATGCGCAACGCCGAGGCCGGCATCGAGCGGCTGAAGGCGTGCGTGGACACGCTGGTCGTGGTGCCCAACGACAAGCTGATGCAGGTCGTCACCAAGGCCACCACGATGACCGAGGCCTTCCGCATGTCGGACGACACGCTGCGCCAGGGCATTCAGGGCATCTCCGACCTGATCGCCGTGCCCTCCCTCATCAACCTGGACTTCGCGGACGTCAGGACGGTCATGCAGTCCGGCGGTCTGGCGCACATGGGCATCGGCATCGGCACGGGCGAAAACCGCATGGTGGACGCCGCCAAGCAGGCCGTCGAGAGCCAGATGCTGGAGACCTCCATCAACGGCGCGCGCGCCGTGCTGATCAACATCACAGGCGGCACGGACACCTCGATCCTGGACATCAACGAGGCCGCGACGCTCATCGCGCAGGCGGCGGACCCCGAGGCGAACATCATCTTCGGCGCGGGCATCGACGAGAGCCTGACCGACGAGGTGCACATCACCGTGATCGCCACCGGGTTCGAGAAGGAGCCCTTCGTGAAGGAAGCGCCCCGTTCGGCCGGCTATGCCGCCCGTCCCACGCCCGCTCCGGCGACTGCGGTCGCTCCCGCCGCCGCGCCTGCCCCCGCCCCGGCCAGCGAGCGCCCCGTCATGGAGCCCGTGGACGACGGCGTGGAGCTGCCCTCCTTCGTCAAGGAGGACCGCTACGTCCTGCCCAACCGCTCTGAGCGCGGCGGAGCCCGCCAGCGCAGCCTGTACGGCGACCGCTTCGGCGGCGAGATCGGCGGCGCGGAAGAAGAGAAACCCGCCGAGCCTCAGCCCGAGCCCAAGGAGGACAAGGCCCCGGCGCGCCGCGGGTTCACCTCCGACATCCCGCCGTTCCTGCGCGGCCGCAGAAAGTAAACGCAAAACGCCGAATCGCCGGATCAAAAAAAGGTCCGGCGATTCTCGTATTCGGTTCTTCCGAAGAGCGCTCTCCCCGGTCTGACCCGCTCACAGCCGGGGCATGAATTTACCTTTGTTTTACTTTACAACCCGGCTGGTTTGTGGTATTATATTTCCTGTTGAGGGGCATTAGCGCAGTTGGTAGCGCACAACACTGGCAGTGTTGGGGTCAGGAGTTCGAATCTCCTATGCTCCACCAAAGCGCAACCCTGATTCTGATACGGAATCGGGGTTGTGTTTTTTTGGCATTATGCCCTGATTTCATGGCGTTTCCGGGAAAGCATCGTATACGAGTAGACCCTTATTGCAGCGCTCTACAGCCTCAAATCCTCTGTCCCCAAGGGGTTACGGGTATACGATGAATTTGAATCGTATGCCTGTGGCCCAGTATCGTATACCCATGACCCGGTATCGTATACCTGTGGCCAGTATCGTATACCCGTAGCCGAGAATCGTATACTTGTAGCCGGGCATCGTATACCCGTGCGTTTTGCCGGAAAAATGGCGGCTTTCTACCGCCGGAAAAATCACGGTCTGAGCATCACTGCGCTCGGACCGTGATTGTGATTTCTCCCCTGAAAACGAACTCAATGCATCCGTTCCTCCGGATGATCACCTGAGAAACACGAAGGTTTCATGCCTGTTCACGAATAAGCCTGCATTTTTGCTCGAGCACCATGTTTAGTCACGCTGGATCAGCTCAATCAGAAACTGAGCAATCTGTTCTGGCGGCTCTCGCTGTTCTTTGTTCAGCCAAACACATATGATTCTGTACGCACCATAGGTAATATAATTATACAGATATTCCATCATCGCCTCATCCATCTTGCCAGCGTATTTATTGAGCGCTGCGGCTCTTACCGCCGCAAGTGAAAACAGCTTTTGCGGAAAAACCGGATCGACATTATTGTTGATGATCAGTCTTCCGAATTCAAGATGATTCTCCATGTAGACGCAGGCTGTTTCGATGATCTTGACCGGTTCGGCTTCATGTTCCGTGATTGTTTGTGAAAGAAAAGTCAGCATGTCGTTTTCCATGTCTGAAAGAAGATCAAACTGGCTTCCATAGTATTTATAAAAGGTGGTACGGTTCACATCAGCGCGCTGGCAAAGCTCCCGGATGGAAACGTGATAGATATCTGTCTCCCGGAGCATTTCAGTCAGCGCTTCTTTTAACATCCGTTTTGTCATGGCGACCCGGCGGTCTTCTTTCTTTTCCATGTTTACCACACTTTCTTTCCTGCATAATCAACACTTTGGCGTCCGACGTTGACAAAGATTCCATTCTCAAAAATCTGTCGGTTGTATCATCAACATGTGTTGACTATAATTGTAAATGACAATACCGGTTTTGTCAAGGAATTCATCCTGACACCATGAGCAGGTCTGGCCGCCTTATCCGGGCAGAGAAAGGAGGAGACATTTTGAAGTGGAATATCATTGTTGATTCAAGCTGCGATTCATTTGAGCTTGAAGGGAAGTATGCTGATATATCCTTTTCAAGCGTTCCGTTCATCATCAATGTAGACACATATGATTTTGTGGATGATGAGACGATGGACACATCTCAAATGGTCTCGGCGATGGAAGAAAGCAGGAATTCAAGCCACACATCCTGTCCTTCTCCACAAGCCTGGTATGAACAATTCGTAAAGCCTGGGCATACGATTGCCGTGACTATATCGAGCATGCTGTCTGGTAGTTATAACAGCGCAAACGCCGCAATGAACATGGTCCTGGAAACATGCCCTGGGAAGAAAATTGCCGTGATTGATTCCAAATCAACAGGCCCGGAGCTGATTCTGATTGTCCGCAAGCTGTGTGAGCTGATCCGAACTGTGGCCGATTTTGACGCTGTAGTCCAAAGCGCTGACGAGTTCGCAAGACGCACGCACGTTGTCTTCGCGCTGTCATCATTCAACAACCTGATCAAAAACGGGCGCATGAGCAGAATCGCCGGCTTTATCGCAGGGAAGTTCAATCTTTGGGGGATTGGGATCGGCGACGATCAAGGAGCAATTCGCATCAAGCAGAAGGTCCGCGGGAAAAGAATGGCGTTGGAAGCGATCATCGATGACATGAAGGAACGCATGGCGGAGCCTACCGCAGTCGTCATCAGCCATTGCCAGAATCCGGAGCTTGCGGAAACCCTGAAAGAAGCTATAGAAAAGCTGTGGCATAACATTATAGTCAAGGTCGTGCCAACAAGAGGCCTGTGCAGCTACTATGCAGAACGCGGCGGGCTGATTGTGGCTTATTTGTCTATCATAATCAAGGCAGCGTATTGATCATGAACACGAGTAGGTTTCAACCGCCCCGATGGATGAAGTTAGACCATTCTGCCAATGTATATCCAGCGACGATGTCGAGGCGTCTGGCGGCTATGTTCCGGCTGTCCGTCACTTTGAATGACCAGGTTGATCAATCTTGTCTGCAAATAGCACTTGAAAAGACAATCCGCCGTATACCGTCATTTCAGTATCGACTGAAGCAGGGCGTATTCTGGTTTTACTTTGAAAAGCAGGAGAGCCTCCCTATTGTTCAGCCCGATGCTGTCAATCCTCTGATCAGTATCAAAGCACGGGACGAGGGGCATTTTCTGTTCCGCGTCCGCTATTACACAAACACCATCGCGCTGGAAACCTTCCACGCGCTGACGGACGGCACAGGGGCGTTGACATTCCTGCTGACACTGCTGGCTGCCTATCTGCATATCAGGTATCAGGCCAACATCCCATCCGGAGGATATATCCTGCCGCTGAATGAATCACCATGCATGGATGAAATGGAGGACAGTTTTCTTCGCTTTATCGGCGCATGGGGGGCCGTTAAGGCTGAGAAACCGGCTTTTCACGCGTGCGGACATCTGCTGCCTCCCCATCAGTTATACATCCTGACAGGGAAGATACCCGTTTCTGTTCTGAAAGATAAATGCAAAGAGCATGGATGTACCCTGACCACTTTCCTGGTTGCTGTGATGATAGAGGCTCTGCAGGAACAGCAGTCAAAGATCCATACGAAAAAGCCCGTAATGGTTGCTGTACCAGTCAATCTCCGCCCTTTTTTTCCATCAAAAACCCTGCGCAATTTTTCCTCCTGGATGAACATCGGTGTTGATACCCGGATGGGACGCTACACTTTGAAGGAATTGATCGACATTTTGCAGGCTCAGATGAGGCTGTGCATGAATGCCAAGTCTCTGCAGGCAAAGATGAGCGGAACCATGCGGGCGGCGAGGCATCCGGCCTTCCGTATTCTGCCTTCGCCTGCCAAGCAGGTTGTTTTGAACATAGGCGACCGGATGCTGGGTGACGCCTGCTGCTCCCAATCCCTGTCCAACCTGGGCAGCATCACGCTTTCAGAAGCCATGCAGTCTTATGTGCGTGGACTGCGGTTCATCCTGGGTCGATCGAGAGGAAAAGCGGGATCGGGAAGCTGTATCAGCCTGAATGGAACGCTGTTTCTGTCTTTCACCAGGAAAATCCGGGAAGCGGAGTTTGAGCGTCTGTTTTTCTCCCGGCTGGTGGAATTGGGCGTCCCTGTGGAGATCGAAAGCAATTACGGGAGGTAGCGTCATGTCATACTGTGTACACTGCGGTGTCAAACTCGGCGTGGGTGCCTCCGTCTGCCCGCTTTGCGGTACGCCCGTAAATGACCCTTTGGCGGAGAAAAGCATCCCAGAGGCTTTATGGCCGGAACGGGAAGATCATTTTCAGAAACGCGCTTTGAACTGGCCTTATCTTTCCTGCCTGGTTCTGCTGGGGCTGGCGGTGTCTTCTTGCGCGGTGATGCTGTGTGATCTGATCACAACGGGCCACATCAGCTGGTCCTGGTATGTAGTTGGCGCAGCGCTTTCCGCTGGCGGATTCGCCGCCATTCCCAATCTTCATCATTCGTGGTCGAGATCTGTATGCGCTTATACCGGCATAGAATTGATGCTGCTGATCATCGCCTGGCGAAATGACGGTTTTCGCTGGTATTGCTTTCTGGCGCTTCCATTCAGCAGCATCATTACAGCTTATTTGCTGATATGTCTGCGTCTGGCGCTCAGAAAAAAACTGCGCCTCCTGCATCGTATTGCTTTATGCCTGACATGTCTTGTATTGTCATTGATCGCTGTCGAAGCGCTGACAGATCAGTATGTCTGCAATGAAATACATCTGTTCTGGTCTGTTTACGCTGTGATACCGTTAGCTGTTATAGCCATTTTGTTTATGCTCTTATCGCGGAATAAGCATCTGGTAGAAACTATACGAAAGAACACATTCATATGATTCAGGCGGAACAATTCACATAGTAACTGATATCAATTTAAAAGGAGAGGCAGGTAGAGCTTTTGGAATACTTCTGGTATATCATTGCCGCGCTTGGCGCTGGAATCGGAACGGGTTTTGCCGGATTATCCGCCGCGACCGTCATGGTCCCGATCCTGATCGTCCTGTGCCCTTCGTTTTCCGGTGAAACCGGAGCGTACCAGGCTACCGCCATCGCGCTTGCGTCAGATATCCTTGGCTCCGCTGTCACGACTTATACTTACGCGAAACACAAAAACATTGACCTGAAACGCAGCAGAATCATGATGATCTGCATTCTGACGATGTGTACGGTCGGAAGTTATGTCGCGTTCATCGTCGGGAATGTTGTGCTTGGCGGCTTTACGTTGTTTCTGACCTTCTGCATAGGCATCCGCTTTCTTGTCAAACCGGATACCAGCCGGAAGGAACAGGCGGCGAAGGGAGAAACGCTTGACTGGAAGAGCGTAGCCTGGTCACTGTTTTGGGGACTCAGCATCGGTTTCGGCACAGGTTTTGTCGGGACAGGCGGCGGCATGATGATGTTGATTGTTTTCACAGTTTTCCTCGGCATGGAACTGAAAACAGCAGTAGGCACCAGCACCTTCATCATGACCTTCACAGCGCTTATCGCTTCTGTCAGCCACATACTGATCCATCCGGCCATCGTACTGGAAAAGTGGGATGTGATGATGATCTGCATTACCGTCGCCACATCGGCAAGTTTGATTTCAGCGCAGTTTGCGAACAGGGTGAAAAACCGTACAGTAGGACTTCTAACTGGTGCTGTGCTGACTGTTCTTGGCGCGGCTATGCTGATTCTGAATTACTGGAATTTTCTGCCGCGGTATCCGCTGTTCACTCAGACGCTCTCCTGTTTCGGAGTCTTTCTCATATATGTCATCCCATCTTTGGCGATCCTTGTTCCCATCCGTTTTCTGACAAAGATACCGTCATTTGTTTTCCGGAAGCTGCTGCACATCGTTGCCTTCACGTTCGCATCCTTGATGATTCTTACCGCGCAAAGCTGGCAGGCTTCGGCCCTGAGCGCTATGATTGCGGGTATACTAATCTACCCCGTGCTGGCGGTCTGTGAGAAGCAGGCATGGTACGCCAACCTTCTTGTCCAGAAAAGTCCCGGCGAAGTCAAGCGCAGCATGATCATGATTTTCTCGGTAATTGCGGCAATCGTAGGCATCGTCTGGGGAATCTTCGGGCAGCAGAATATTGCAGCGGTTGCGATTCTCATGTGGGGCACGGGCGATGCGGCGGCTGCCTTGGTCGGCATTCCCTTTGGAAAACACAAAGTGAAATGCAGGCTGACAGACGGCAAGAAATCCTGGGAAGGCAGCGCGGCCATGCTACTGGTTTCCTTTTTATGCGGTTTTGGCACATTACTGCTTGTTCAGAAAATGACACCGCCCCAGGCTTTGTATTATGCAGCAACAGCAGCTTTATTTGGAACTGTGGCGGAACTCTTTACGCCGAGTGAATATGATACGATTACGGTGCCCGAAACGGTTGCGGCAGTATTGTTGCTTATCTTATCATTATAGAGATAGCGAAAAAGGTATCTCTTGCCAGCTGGTTTCGGCATATGCTTATAATGGCACCTGGACACAGCATACTGTAGCCGGGCATCGTATACCCGTGCGTTTTGCCAGAAAAAATGGCGGCTTTCTACCGCCGCAAAAAAGCATCACGGCCAGGGCATCATATTGCTCTGACCGTGATTGTGATTTCGCCCCTGAAAACAAACTCAACACATCCATTCCTTTGAATGATCACCCGAGAGACCAGAAGGTTCCATGCCTGTTCATCCCAGTCATCGGGGTTGTGTTTTTTTGGCATTATGCCCTGATTTCATGGCGTTTCCGGGTGAGCATCGTATGTGAGCAAGTTTTCTTTCTGTATGCTTTACAACCCAAATAACAAGGGAAAGAGTTAAGCGCCCCTGCCGCATTGCTTTTGGAACTGTTGTCGTTGCAACCACAGGTTGCGCAGTCTGAAAAAAACGCAATCACAGCTTGGTAGAGAATACAGACGGTTTCTGATAATCTGTTTATGCACCGCGGAGCATACAGCCTTTGTAAAACAGTAAGAATTGATTCAAGGAGGATCATCATGAGCTTTGGGAAAAACCTTCAGTATCTGCGCCAGCTCAGCGTTGGCATGACGCAGGAATCGTTGGCGGAAAGACTGAATGTGAGCCGCCAGACTATCTCAAAATGGGAGATGGACGCGTCAATCCCCGAGATGGATAAAGCGCTTGAACTCTGCAGGGTGTTCAACTGCTCTCTGGATAATCTCTTCAGGGATGAGATGGATCAGCGCAGCAACGCTTACACAAACCTTCGGGTCGAAGAGGTCACAGGATTCCGATATGTAGAGCATACCGTCATCAGCACGGAACCCGAGGGCGACGCGTTGGAAAGAGTGTACAAATACGCAATAGATCACGGAGATGAAAACCCAAAAGTCATCGGCTGGGATTTTCCCCGGTTGTCCGTCGAGCAGATCAATGTGTTCAGAATGCATGGATACACTGCCGCTTGGATCCTGCCGGAAGACATGAACCCTGAAGGTCTGGAAGTCAAAGAACAGGCCGCACACAGGTATGCGGCGATCCACATCGAACAGCCCTTTGACAATCCCTTTTCCACCATTCCGGGAGCATATCATACGCTTGGGGATTATATGAGAACAAACGGATTGGTACATGTGGAGGATGAAGTCATACCATGTTTTGAAACAGCTGGAGAAAGCATGGATGTCTACATCGCCTGCAAGTGAAGAAACGTTAGGCAATGAGGAAAGCAGAGACGGCGGATGATCCGGGCTTGCTCTGCTGTGACCATGGTCACATGTATCAAGGCAATGTTTTCTGTCCACATTACGACCCTAATCTTGATACGAGATTGGGGTCGTGACTTTTTTGGCTTTAACCCCTGATTTCACGGCATCTCCGAGCAAGCATCGTATGCGAGTAGACCCTTTCAGATGCGGCCGCAGTCCCAAATCCTCTGTTCCCCAGGGTTACTAGTATACGATGAAATGAGAATCGTATGCCAGCAGCCTGGTATCGTATGGCAGTAACCCCGCATCGTATACCAATTAACGAATACTATATATTCGTTTAACATCATGTCAGCTTCTTGTACCATGCAGATTTCTATGGTATAATCAAGTGAAAAATCCTGCATCTGGGAGGGTGAAAGGATATGTTTGAAGCAAATCAATCCAGCGAGAAGAAGGACAAATGTCGTTTTGAACCTGTGGTAAAGCTGATTATCTGGTGCATGCCATCGCTGATACTGCTGTTGATCAGTATTCTCTGGATCGGCATCCTTCCAAATCGCGACTCACTTCCTTCCTTCTTGGCGATCACCATGACAGGGCTTATCGTCACGAGAATCATCTTCCTGCTTCGATCACAGAGTAAAGCCGGCAATAAAGCCGCACTGTTTATAGTTTGGATCGTGATATTTCTCGTTGTAGGTTTTTTCGGCCTCTTTATGCCAAGAACAATCCATCGCGTTATCAAAGCGGACGCCCAAAGCAGATTTGAAGCTGACATCCCTCATCTATTTCTGGAATCCGTTTCTGCTCCTATAGAAGTCGGAACCACAGAATCCATCGAGTACCACACTGTTTCCATGTCAGCTCTGATCTTCGAGAGCAGGTCATGGATTCTGTTATGTCAGTACAATGAAGATGAATATGAAAGAGCCTTCGCGTCCTTGGAAGAGCGCTTCCACTTCAGGACCGAACCACTCGGTACCGGTTATTATGACGATAATCATGTAGAAATCGTAGATGACCCGTATACGGTGATTGGGAATGAACGTTTCAGGATGCTTGATCCCGGAGACGGGGACATTTCTTATTTCTATAAAGGATGTTTTCTGATCATGACGAATGACACAAAGCATCAGATCGCATATATAGCTTTTTCTGATGATGATCTGGACATGACGAAGAGTCTGGAAGAATTGGTCAACGAATACTGTGGGTGGAAATATTGCCACCTGTAAAAGCATCAAACAAAAAAACGAACGAGCTTTGGGATAGTCACATGGTATCAATTTAACGGTTTCTGGCCAAAGCCTGTCTGAGAGATTTCAGACAGGCTTTTTCCATGCTGTCAGCCGTTCAGAAAAGGCCGACTCACCAAGTCAAATAACCGGGACGGCGCTCAGCAGCCTTTGCGGCCGCTCCTGTGATCCTCGACGGAGCAGGCCGCCGGGGAGCCGTACTCGATGAGCCCCGCGTCCGCCGGGTCGATGGAAATCCTTCCGTCCTCAAACACGAACGCCGGAACGCCGACGTCGCCGATCTCCTTGCAGTGGTCAAAGACCGGGCTCGTGTCGCGCATGCGCATGAAGGCGCTCAGGTTGCGGATGTTCTCCCCGATGTTGATGTACTGGAATTCGTCCTCCCGTCCCGCGATCTGCTCGTGAACGTAGTCGCAGTACGGGCACGTGGGCATGCCATAAATTTTGATCATTTTCGAAACCTCCGTTCATTATCGTCGCAATTTGAATGATTCAGGCGTTTCCACCCGCGCCTATTGTAGCACACGGCGCGCAGGATTGTCATTTGAAACTTTTTCAAGGGACTTTTTGGCCTCATGCGCAACTTTTTCAAGGGACTTTTCTCCATTTTGGTACTAATTCGTGTTATAATGAACGCGGTCGCCTCTCTGTCTCTTCATCATAAGCGGCGGACATGAGCCATCCTTGTTCACCTCAAGCAAAACAAGTGTCTGCTACCTGAATCTTCAAATCAATCAGCAGAAATTGAAAAACAGATCAAAAATTGGAGGCAACGTATGAAACTGTCAAAGAAGCATATTTGGCTCATTTCAGTGATTGTTGTTTGCGTTGTAGCGGTTGTTTTATCGATCAGTTTATTATATAAACCATCGAGGAATTCAACAAGTCTTTCAAACTACATCGATAAGCATGAGTCTTCGCTCATGGAGCTTATAACGAACTATCCAGACCAGTATAAAGAGCTGAACGGCCTCCTTGGTATATATGCCATAGATACACGAAATAGCGCTTTTACCCGTTTTATCTTCCCATGGTCTTTTGATTTACCGGATGACAGTTTTTTGTATTATACGAGTAATGGCATTCTTGAAATCTCAGGTTATTCTTTCGCTGACTCTGCTTGTGTAAACGGGCTTGGCGTAACCGGAAAAGGCTATATTAATTGTACAAAGCTCAATCAGAATTGGTTCTTTGTCAAGACATTTATACCTACATAATGCTTTAATTTGCCGATCAACATCACAGGTCAATGCCCCTTAACGAGCTTTATGACCAAGGCTCGACACTGTGACTGAGATCCGACGAAACGCATTCGCCTCGTACCGCACCTTGACAAGCGTCAACATACCCGAATAAGCGCCAAGGCCTCCGGCCCTAATAACCCGTCAAAAGAAACGCCATATAAAACGGCAGCGTCAGGACGCGGCCTTCGCGGCCGACGTTATAATCTCCCAGCTTGATCGCGCCGCCCACGTGGTATTTCTCCGGGTGATTGAGAATCGTCTTCACGCTCTTCGCGTTGCCCGTAGAGGCCTTGACCTCCAAAAGAATACATTGACCGGCATAGCGCATCACAAAGTCGATCTCCAGGCCCGAATCCTTATGGTAATAATACAGCCTGCGCCCCATCTTGGCCAGGATATCGGCGGCGAGGTTTTCAAACAGCGCGCCCTTGTAACCGTACAGATTGCCCTGCAGTACGTCATACTGCGTACCGTCCTCCAGCATGGCCGTCAGAAGTCCGCCATCCGTCATGTACACCTTAAAGGCGTCCTGAACGGCGTTCCAGTCCAGAGGCAGCTCCGGCAGCGTGAGATTGTAGCAGCGCCTGATGATGCCCGCGTCCTCGATCCACTGCAGGCTCCCCGCGAATTTGGACGACGACGCGCCCTTTTTCACGAGCGAATACTGGAATTTCTTGTTCTCTTTGCTGAGTTGGCGCGGTATCGACCGGAAACATTCTCGAATGAGCGGTTTGTCCCGGTCGTCCGCGTACTTGATCATGTCGTCTTCGTAGTCGGAGAGGATGCCACGCTGCAGGCGAAGAACATCGTTCATCTGGTGCGTGTCCAGAAAGGTCTGCACAACGGCGGGCATGCCGCCCACGACGGCATACTGCAAAAGCAGCTGGCGCAGCCGGGCGTGAAGGGCATCGGCCACGGGGATTTCCCGTGTCAGGCATTCCCTGAGATAGCCCGTCACCGATTCGTCGACCCCGTTGGCCCACAGAAATTCCTCAAAATCCAGGGGATACATTTCTTCGATCTGCTCATATCCCACGGGTATGGAGGCCGGCCTATTCCCATAGCCTTTGACGCCCAGCAGCGATCCCGTGCCGATCACGTCATACCGGCCGTCGAGGGCGAAGAACTTCAGCGCCGTCCGCGCTTCGGGGCACTCCTGAATCTCGTCAAGAATGAGAACCGTCTTCCCCGGTTCGAAGACCGCCTTCGACCCGAGAAGAGCCGTCAGGAGCATCGTCAGATGGTCTACCTCCAGCGATCCGGAAAAAACGGATGCGTAATCCCTGTTCTCATAGAAATTGAGATAGACCTCGTGGGCGTAGTGCTCCCGGGCGAACCGACGGACGGAAAATGTCTTCCCGCACTGGCGGCAGCCCTTGAGAATCAACGGTTTGTGCCCCGGCGCGTTCTTCCACTCTTTCAAAAGCGTTTCGATCTTTCTCTTCAGCATGCGGTTTCACCCCCTTGTCCGCCATTAAGTATACACGCTCGGGAAAATTTTTTCAAGGGACTTTTGGACCTCATGCGCAACTTTTTCAAGGGACTTTTTGGCCTCATGCGCAACTTTTTCAAGGGACTTTTTGGCCTCATGCGCAACTTTTTCAAGGGACTTTTTCTCAACACAGCGTTTTGACAAAAGAGAAAGCCCTCCACCCTCGCCTTAACGCGGGCTGGAAGACTTTCCCTTTTTTATCGTTTGCGTTTCTTACAGTCGTTTCCCGTCAGAGGGCGCTCTCCGGCGCGGGAATGCTGAACAGGCGACACCCGTTCAGGAGCGCCTGCCATGCGAAGGCGTCCTCGTTCTCACCGCGGAGCTCGGCCACGCGCCGGGCGGTGTACGCCACGAAGGCCGGCTCGTTGCGCTGGCCGCGCATGGGCACGGGCGCCATGTACGGGCAGTCCGTCTCCACGAGGATCCGGTCGGCGGGCAGATTTTTGGCCACCTCCCAGAGCTTCGGCGCGTTTTTAAACGTCACCGTGCCGGAGAAGGAGACGTAAAGCCCCATGTCGAGGTAGGTCTTGCAGCTCTCCCAGCTGCCGGTGTAGCAGTGCATCACGCCCCGTGGCATGCGCCCCGCGCGATGCCTCTGCAGCATCATGTCCGTGGCGTCGCCGTGGGCCTCGCGGATGTGCAGGATCACGGGCTTGTCGAGCTCATACGCCATGTCCATCTGCGCGTCGAAGACGTCCCTCTGCGCCTCGCGCGGGGAGAGGTCGTAGTGGTAGTCCAGGCCGATCTCCCCGAGCGCGACGGCCTTCGGGCGGGCCATGTAAGCCCTGATCCGATCGGAGATCTCCGGTGTCCACTTCGAGGCGTCGTGCGGGTGCAGCCCCGTGGCGGCGTACATCCATGAATGCGCCTCCGCCAGCTCAAAGGCCGGCTGATCCGCCGTCTGGGCGTCCCCCACCACCAGGGCCAGTTCGACGCCGGCCTCTCTCATGCGGGCGATGACGGCGTCACGGTCCTCGTCAAAACGCTCGTCCGTGATGTGGCAGTGCGTGTCGAAAAGTCTCATCATCCGATCTCCATGCCGGAGGGGAACGCGCCGCCCTCCACGGTGACGAGCTTCAGCTCGCCGTTCTCGCCTTCGGCGCAGAGGAGCATGCCCTCGGAGAGGATGCCGCGCATCTTCCGGGGTTTGAGGTTCGCCACGAGGACGACCGTCTTCCCTACCATGTCCTCGGGGGCGTAGTACTTCGCGATGCCGCTTAGGACGGTGCGCGTCTCAGAGCCGACCTCGAGGGTCTCCTTCAGGAGCTTGTCGCTGCCCTCGACGCGTTCGCAGGCGACGACCTTCGCCGTCACGAGTTTCACCTTGCCGAAGTCGCCGATCTCGATCAGGCCGTCTCCGGGCTGCGCCGCTTCGGGCGCGGGCTTGTTCTCGGCCTTCTTTTCGGCCTTTTTCTCATTTTTCTTGTCAGATTTGGGTTCGGCGGCGTCCTTTTTGGCCGGGTCGCCGCCCGCCAGGATCTCCAGCTCCTTCTGCACGTCCAGCCGCGGGAACAGCGCCTCACCCTTCTTGACGCGGGTGCCGGGCCGAATTCCCCCGAAGGTCAGGATGGAGTCCCAGGTCTTGAGCGCGTCGTCCTCGACGCCCAGCTGTTCGAAGATGCGCACCGGCGTGTTGGGCATCACCGGGCCGATGGCCACGGCCACGGCGCGCACGCACTCGGCCAGGTTGTACATGACGCTCGAGAGCCTCGGCTTGCCCTCTTCCGAGCGGCCGAGGACCCAGGGCTGGGTCAGATCGATATAGCGGTTGCAGTCGCCGATGAGCTTCCAGATCTCCGAAAGCGCGACGGAGAACTGCAGCTCGTCCATCGCCTTTTCCACCAGCGCGGGCATCTCGGCGAAGCGCGCCTTCAGGGGCGCGTCGGCCGCCTCGTCCTCGAGCTGAGGCGCGGGCACCTCGCCTCCGAAGTACTTCTCGATCATCGCCACCGTGCGGCTGACGAGATTGCCGAGGTCATTGGCCAGGTCGGCGTTCGTCCGGGTGAGAAGGGCCTCGTTGGTGTAGTTGCCGTCCGCGCCGAAGGGCATCTCCCGCATCAGGTAGTAGCGCAGGGTGTCAACGCCGTACCGCGCGACGATGGGTCCGGGGTACACGACGTTCCCCTTGGACTTGCTCATGCGGTCGGAGCCGAAGAGCAGCCACCCGTGCCCGAAGACCTGCTTCGGCAGTGGGAGGCCCAGCGCGTGCAGCATGATCGGCCAGTAGATCGTGTGGAAGCGCACGATCTCCTTGCCCA
>JAFRLF010000068.1 GCA_017431365.1 Clostridia bacterium
ACCATCAAATACCTGGGGAATGTGGTCGGCGGCAAGGCCGTCAAGCACCTGAACCTGCCCATGGATGAGTTCAAGACCGCCATCATCCGCCAGCTGGAGGCGGGCAAGGTCGTCTGGTTCGGCAGCGATGTGGGCAAGTTCGGCGACCGCGCCAAGGGCGTCTGGGACGACAAGTCCTTTGATCTCCCGCTGATGACCGGGCTCGATCTGGACATCAGCAAAAAGGACGCGCTGGACTACGGCTTCTCCGCCATGAACCACGCCATGGTCATCACCGGCGTGAATCTGGTGGACGGAAAGCCCGACCGCTGGAAGATCGAAAACAGCTGGGGCGACAAGAACGGCGACAAGGGCTACTACGTTTGCTCCGACACCTGGTTCGATGAGTATGTGTTCCAGGCGGCGGTCGAGGCCGAGTACCTTGGCGACCTGGCCAATCTGGCCAAACAGGAGCCCATCGTCCTCGCACCGTGGGATCCCATGGGCACGCTGGCGGACTGACGCTCATGTAAAGCAGGGGGGATTGTGGTCGCAATCCCCTTTTTGTTATCCCAAAAGAGAGGCGGACTCGGCGCTTTGCCGGTCCGCCTCTCTTGCGCGCGCGTTCAGTTCATGTCGCTGCGCGTGATGTTTTTCAGCCACTTATATCCGAAATAATGCCTGACGGCTACGGGCATTTTCACAAATTCGTCCAGACAGAGGATGAAATAGACCCACATCGGGGGCAGCTTCAGCACGAAAGCGCTAATAAAGCCCACGGGAACGGCATAGCACCACATGCTGACGGCGTCCATGAGCAGGCCGAAGCGCACGTCTCCGCCGGATCTGTAGACCCCGCATATGAGCATCGTGTTGACGGACTGCCCGATGATGTAATAGCTGGTGATGAGCAGCATCGTGGAAAAATACGCCTTTGCCTCCGATGTGAGCCGGAAGGCCTCCAGATCGGACAAACTCATGATGGCCGGCCGCAGCATGAGCACGACCAGTCCGCCGGCCAGGGCGGTGTAAATACTCATCCGCACGAACCGTCCGGCGTAGACGCGCGCGTCGTCCAGGCGGTTTTCGCCCATCGTCTTTCCCAGGATGACGGCCGCGCTCGAGGAGCAGCCGAAACAGACCACCGTCGCCATGTTCCTGATCATGGTGTTCAGGGAATTCGCCGCCACGATGTCGCTGGACAGGTGCCCCAGGATCACGGAGTACATGGTAAACGCCATGCCCCAGACCATGTCGTTGCCCATGGACGGCAGTGCATAGTGCAGGAAGTCGCGCCTCAGGACGGGAAACTTTCCCCACATATCGTTGAACCGCAGGCGGACGACGCGCAGGCGCGCGTTGTAGAGGACGCATATCAGCGCCTCGACGGCGCGCGTGATCGACGTCGCCAGCGCAACGCCGACGATGCCCATCGCGGGGAAAGGACCCCAGCCGAAGATGAAGCAGGCGTTCAGCGCGACGTTGATGGCGACGGCGAGCGCGTGAACGGCGGCGCTCATGCCCACGCGCTCGATGCTGCGCATGGAGCAAAGATAGATCGCGCAGAACCCGTTCAGCACGTATGACGCGGCTACGGCCCTGAGGTAACGCGCGCCTTCGGCGATGAGGTCGGGCTTGTCGGTGAAGATCATCATCAGTCCGTCCGGCGCCAGCCACGCGGCGAGGGCGAATACGAGCGATATGCCGAAGGTCATGCGCACGCCGATGGCCATGACCTTTTCTATGGTGCGCGTGTCGCCCTTGCCCCAGTACTGCGCGGTCATGATGGCGGTGCCGCCCGTCAGTCCATAGAATATCATGGACAGGACGAACTGCACCTGCCCCGCCAGAGACGACGCGGACAGCGCCGTCTGGCTGACCAGCGTGAGCATGAGCACGTCGGCCATGTTGACGGCGGTGTCAAGGACGTTCTGCAGGACGATGGGCATCGTCAGGCGAAACGTCATGCGGTAAAAGGCGCGCCTTTCGCTTCGGCGTTCAACGACGTTTGCAGACATGCGTCATCACTCCTCGGGTGTCGTGCGCAGGTGAGATGCGGAAGCTTCAGGCGGGAATGCGTTTTTTAAGCCTGTTCGTCAGGATCAGCGCCAGGGCGATCTTGGCGGCGTCAAAGGGAATGTAGGGGAGAACGCACCAGCTCAGGATCATTCCGATGGATACGGCGCCGTTCGCGGCGGTATAGACCCTGTAAAACCAAAGCGTGCCGATCAGGTAGCAGACCAGGAGACCGGCCGTCATCGACAGGCCGAGACGGGGCGTTTCGGGCAGGGGGAGTTTTTCCATGATCCACATCAGCGCGGCCGAGAACAGGAAACCGAAGAGGTATCCGCCGGTATTCCCCAGCAGGATACCGACGCCGCCCGTGAAATTGGCGAATACAGGCAGTCCTATACATCCCAGAAGCAGGTATACGAGAATGGTCAGCGTTCCGCGCTTACCACCGAGAAGGCCAACCGCTATAAAAACGCCGAAGGTCTGAAGCGTAAAGGGCACGCTGGCGGGGATGCTGATCCAGGAGCATATTGCCATCAGCGCGGCAAACAGTCCAATGAGCGCCAGATCCCTTGTGTTCAGTCCAGAGCGGTTTTGATTCATACGACAATTCCTCCGTTTTCAATTGATGCCAAGGCAGAGTATAGCACAATTGCGGCATGACAGACGCACACAGCCGCGTTAATTCCCTGGAGAAAGGTGAAAAGTAACGCGTATGGCGTTGAAATCTACTAATAAATGTGTTATTCTCTTTATTACTGTGCATTAAAATGAGATTTTGGTGGATTGCCGGGGTATGATATGGACTACAAGACCCGAACCGCGCGGCTGACGGCTGAACTGCAGGATGTCGTCGGGGAATGCCGGACCTATGTCAACGACCGCATCGATCGGATGGCGGGTGACGGCAATATGCCGGACGAGCAATATCAGGCGCTCAGGTCTGAGGCCCTTCAGGGACTTGGTTGTCTGAAGTCGACGAACAGGGAGATTCGACGGCAGGAAACGGCGTCAGCTCTGTCAATCGACGCCATGGAAACTCAGATCAAGGAGATCGACCGGTATCGCACGCTTGATACGAGGAACAAAAAGCTCAAAGTGCCGATGATTCCGCCTTCTCCCCCCAACGCGCAGATTGACATCATGGAAAGGCGCAGCAATCATTTCGCTCAGGGCATGACCCTGTGGAAAGCGCTACTCCTGTTCTGTATCGGGTCTTTTGCCGGCGTGGTGCTGGAGATGCTATGGTGCATCGTTATCCATGGCCGGTTCGAGACCCGGGCGGGGTTGGTGCTTGGTCCTTTTAATCTGCTGTACGGCTTTGGCGCTGTGGTGCTCAGCATAACGCTCTACCGCGTGCGCAACTTCAGCCGGGTCTTCAGTTTTGCGGGCGGCTTCGTGGTCGGGACGGTCGTCGAGTTTGCGTGCTCGTGGCTGCTGGAAAAGGTATTCGGCGCGACGTCCTGGGATTACTCGCACCTGCCGTTCAACATACAGGGGCGCGTATGCCTTCTGTATTCCATGTTCTGGGGCGCGCTGGGCGTGCTGTGGATCAAGGACATCTATCCGCGCCTTTCCGCGCTGATCCTGAAGATACCCAATCGCCTGGGCAAGACGGTGACAGTTCTGCTGGTCGTGTTCCTGGCCTTTGACGGTCTGCTCACGAGCGCCGTGATCCTCAGATGGAAAAACCGCGTCGATGGGCAACCGCCTGCGACCCGTCTGGAGGCGTTTTTTGACGAACGCTTTCCTGATTCGAGGCTTGAGTCGACATTCGCGGGCTGGACTTTCGAAGGGGAAGAGCGGTCTCTGCCCGAAAACGATCTTTGGTATGGCGTAATTGAGAAAAACAATCGGGATTAAAGCGCTTTTGAGGCAAAAATATTTCGTAAATTTTGCAAAAATCAGCGCTATATCTTGAAATCTGTCACAAATGTGTTATAATATCTGGGAATGTGGTTTATTCTGTATTGACGTAAGAGTTGTTCTGTCGATCACAAAACAAATGGGGTGCTGCTGATATGGCACGAAAAGATGGCAGTAATATCCGCGATGTCCGGGACGTCGAGCGGGAATATGACGAGTTTAAAAGACAGCTGGCGGAGCGGCGCAGGAAGCGCGCTCTGCGCAGGGGCGAGGATCCGGACGCTCCAGTCGTAAAGGCCAGCCCGGCGGCTTCTGAAAAGCGCGTGAAGACCGTAAAGTCGGGTGAAACTCCCGCGCCGAAGCGTCAGGAGGAACCGGTATCCAGGGTCTCTCTGTACGCGCGGCCTGTCGATGAACCGGTTGAAAAGCCCGAGGTTCAGCCGATTGAAACGCCCGCTGAGGTCTATGCTGAGCCTGCGCCCGTTCAGAGCGCGGCGCCCGTTATGACTCCGCGGCCGGAGGAGCGCCCCACGGAGGTCGCGGAACCGGCGCAGCCGCAGCCTTCGGAAGAACCTGTGATCGAAGAGCAGCCGATCAAGGCTGAGGCCGATGACGCGGTAGGCGGGGAATCAGTTGACGTCATCGTTGAAGATAACGGATCTTCCGAGCCGGAGAGCGCCGCCGTCGAAGACAGCGAGTATCAGGGACCCGAGACTTCCGAAGCCGACGAAGAGGCCGAGGATGAAGGGGAAACTGAGGACGGCGGAGAAGCCGGAGACGACGACGACGGCGAGGATGACGAAGAAGACGACGAAGACGAAGACAGCGACGACGACGAAGAGGAAGGCGGCTTCCTTTCCACTGTCGCGGCTGGATTAGGCAGTGTGGGCAGCGCGTTCAAGGGCCTGCTGGGAAAGATCACCGGCCGTGCCCGTGACGGCGATGAAGAGGCCGAAGAGCCCGAATACGAAGTCACGGATGAAGACGGTGAGTCCGAACCTGACACGGAGGACGCGCCTGAAGAAGAATCGCTTTCAGCCGACGATGCGACCGAACAGAATGAGGCCGCGACTGAGAGCGGGGACGACCTCTCAGGGGAAGAAGAACCCGAGGGTATCGGCGGCGAAGTGACCGACGCGGTCGAAGCCGAAGATGGGGACGGCGACGCCGGTGAGACAGAAGAAGAGGATGAAGACGACGAGGACGATGACGAAGAGGATGAGGACGACGCCGAAGAGGACGAGACCGAATCCCCCGTCAGCCGGGTGCTTGGACGGCTGAAGTCCCTCTTCAAGCGGGAAAAGCCCGACGAGGAAGAGGAAACGGACGAAGAGGACGAGGACGACGACCAGGACGAGGACGACGAAGATGAAACGCAAAGCTCAAGCGTCGTCCGGCGCCCGGCTTCCGACGATCCGTTCGACCTGGACGATGACGAATACGAAGACGTTGACGATCTGTTTGACGACGACATGGGCGGCGGCGACGATTACGAAGATGTGACAGGCGATTGGGACGATCTGTTTGCCCCGCAAACGACGTCTGAAGACCCGACAAACGAGCAACCGGAAGGAGCGGTGGATGACATGGATGAAACCAGAAAGACGATGACCGAGCTGATGGCGGAGGGCATGAGCGATACGCCCTACCAGTCCCGCCGCGAGCGCAGGATGCTGGCTGAAGCGGCCGGAAGCGCCAAACCGGAAGCGCCGGTTGCGGAAAAAGTTGTCCCCGCGCCTCAGACGCCGGTGACGGACCCCGCCGTGGACGAGCAGCCCACAGTAGAGTATACGCCCGTCCATAAAACCGCTCTGAAGAAGCCTGTCGTATCTCTGGACGACGATGACGACGATGACGAAGAGGACGAGGAAGACGAGATTGATCGCCGCAAGGCGGAAAAGAAGGCCCAAAAGGCCGCTAAAAAAGCGGAAAAGAAGCGCCGCGTCTATGACGACGACGATGATGAAGACGTAGACGACGATTTCGACGACGATGATGACGAAGACGACGATGACGAC
>JAFRLF010000069.1 GCA_017431365.1 Clostridia bacterium
AGTAGTTGTACATCTGGACATAGATGGTGTCGGAGTTGTACAGGCGGATCTCCAGGGTGATGTCGCTCTCGCCGTCCCAGATGCCAGCCTCGATCGCCTTGTCGGCGGCGATGGCCATGAGCTCCTGAGCCTTGGCCATGTCGTAGCCGGTCATGGCCTCATAGGCCTCGTCCAGGGTGGCGTACTCGCCGCCCTCGCCGTAGGTCATGTCGAACAGCTCGACCAGGGCCTTCTTGGCGGGCTCGCTGTCGCGGTACAGGGCGCCGGTGAAGGGATCGTAGCAGTACATGTAGTTCAGGATGCCGTAACCGGCGGTGCCGGCCGCGGTGTAGCTGGTGGCGAAGGTGTTGGCGTCCAGCGCGAAGGCGAAGCCCTTGCGGAACTCGTCGATCACGAGGATCTGGCTGTTCGTGCCGTGCTCGAGGAGCTTCTCGTAGTTGGTGTTGAAGGACAGCTTCGTGGTGTAGGACTGGGGCTCGTAGCTGATGTAATCGGAAGCCGCGTACTTGTCCATGTCCTCGCTCTGCAGGGCGATGCCGTCGATCTCGCCGGACTCGAAGGCCAGCATGGCGGTAGCGTGGTCGGCGATGACGGAAACCTTGATGGCGTCGGTCTGGTACTGGCCCAGATGCTTGCCGTCAGAGTAGCCGTACCAGTTCTCGTTGCGGGTCAGGACGTACTCCTTGTCCAGCTGGAAGCTGGTCAGCATGTAGGGGCCGTAGGAGACGGTGGTGTCGACGGTGCGGCAGTAGGTGGTGGTCACGCTGTCGGCCTCTTCCTCGGTCTCCACGGGCTTGCCCTCGGCGTCGAAGAAGGACTTGCAGGCTTCGAAGACGTCCTTCTCAACCAGGAAGTCGCTCAGGTTGTAGGGCACGTAGAAGGCGGGATCGGAGATGGGCGCTTCGATGATGAAGTCGATGGTGTAATCGTCGACCTTGACGAGGCCAACGTCGTCCCAGGTGACTTCCTTGGCAACGGAAGCGACCTTCAGGTAATCGGCCTGATAGTCCTCATAGGGCATGCCGGCGGCCAGGTAGTTGTCGAACAGGTACTTGGCGGAAACCCAGGCTTCGTCCTCGCCCTCTTCGACGGCCTCGTCGCGGTACTCGGTCTCATCGTTGATGGAGACGTACTGAGGCGCGGGGTTGCCGTCCTTGTCGGGCGCGCCGATGATGCCCCAGAAGTCCAGATCCAGGTAGACTTCGGTGCCGGCCTCGATCAGGGCCTCGGCGGTGTCGGTGATGGCGTCATAGGTGGTCTTGCCGGCGTACAGATAGTTCTTCGCGTTGACGATGGAGAACTGTCCGTCGTACCAGGAGTCCGCGCGGCGGTTCAGCATCTTCGGATTCAGCTGCTGCTGCATCGAATAGATGAAGTCGTCGGCGTTGACGGGCGTGCCGTCGTTGAAGGTGACATTCTGGTTCAGCGCGATACGCCAGGCCTTGGCGGTCTCGCCTTCCTTGACGCCGAAGCGGCCGACATATTCAGCGGTCACGTCGACGGGCAGCTCAGCGGCGAGCTCCGGCACGATGGAGTAGCCGGTCTTGTCGCTGTTCATCTTAAAGGCGTAGAAGGGCGTGGTGATGTAACCCATGATGTTGGAGTCATCGTTGGTTTCCCACGTCTGAACGTTCCAGTCCATGCTGGCGACGATGGAGGAAATATAGTTATTGTAGGTGTAGTATTTTTCGTCGGTGTAGTCTTTGCCCTCTTCACCGGCGTAGATGTCGGTGGTCACTTCACCGGCGCCCTTGTCGCCGATGGGCTCCAGGGTCACGGAGCCGGCGTTGAAACTGCGCTCGCCCACGTCATAGGACGCAGCGGGGGTAAAGCCCTCAGCGGAAGCAACGACGCCGAGCATCATGCAAACCGCCAGCGCAAGAGCCAGTAGCTTTTTCATAGGAATGGGTCCCCCTTTCAAAATTTCCGTTTCTGAAACGGTAACGATTT
The DNA here is from genome assembly GCA_017431365.1 of Clostridia bacterium. Lineage (GTDB taxonomy): Bacteria > Bacillota > Clostridia > Christensenellales > Aristaeellaceae > Firm-10. The sequence goes on from JAFRLF010000069.1 coordinate 1,951, forward strand.
ATTCTACACCCATTTGCATTTACGAATCAATCCCAGGGCCGACACAATTTGAAGGATTTTTGTAAATTTCTGTTAAAGCGCAGAGGATGTCTGTCGTCTGCCTGAGAACCTAGAATTCATCCTTGACACCGTCATATCTCATGGTATATTATGTGATTATCTCAGAGAAAGGAGCCGTCAGCCATGTCTCAACCTTCCCTGCACACGACGAGGCCCTTCATGTCCGGCCGGAGTCAGGCCGTCCGCATCCCCAGGGAATACCGCCTTGACGATACGGAACTTGTCGTCAACCGGATCGGTGATTCCATCGTCATAACACCCAGAGCTTCCCTGAAGCAGGCGTTTTTTGAGGGCATCGCCATGCTCCCGGACGACTTCCTCGCCGACGGGCGTCCGGACGAAGCGGAAAACGAAAGGGTAAGTTTCTAATGTATATGCTGGATACAAGTATCCTGGTATTCTGCATGCGGCATCCGGACAGCCTGTGCGCGCAGCGCGTCGCTTCGCATCTGGGCGTCGACGTCTGCATCTCCGTCGTCACGTATGCGGAACTGGAATTCGGCATCCACAACAGCAGAATGCCGCAGCAGAGCCGCTTCGCCGTCGACCGCATCCTCGCCGGCATCATCATCGAGGATTTTGACCGCCGGGCCGCCGTTCACTACGGCGCTATTCTGGCGGATCTCAAACAGCGCCATAAGGACAGGCAGAATCAGGACCGCGATAAGATGATCGCGGCGCACGCGCGCAGCAGAAATGACGTTCTCGTCACAGACAATACAAAGGACTTTATCGACATACCCGGGCTTGCCCTTGAAAACTGGCGGGAATCGGGCGATCTCCTATAGTCTTACGACAAACGGCATGGCGCTCCGCGCAAAGAGCGCGGAGCCCAAGCCCCTCTTCACCGCATTACCCGAAGTTTGCGCTGTCCGCCGAATCGACCAGCCCCTCCCCGACGATGTAGGCGATCACGCCCGCTCCGGCCATGACGAGCGCCGCGATCTGGGCGGCTTCGTTCTCGCTCACGTTGAGGGCGACAAGCAGCATGCCGATAAAGTCGACCGCCGCGGCCCAAAACTTGCGCGAAGTCAGCTTCCGCTTCCAATTAATCATCATTTCGCTCCTTTCATCAAACCTCTTCACTCATCTCACGCGCATTGCCAGGTCAGTAAAAACCCCTCCTAACTCCTCACTCCTAACTCCTCACTCCTAACTCCTCACTTCTCTCTCCTCCCCGTCCGCAGGCGCGCTTCACCCTCTCCTCCAGCGCGGGGATCCTCTCGGCGAAGCCGTTGTGCCGGCGCACCTCGCGGGTCAGATCATCCAGCCGCTGGCTCAGAAGGGCGATCCGCCCCTCCAGGCGCGCGTCGTTCAGGGCCGAGCTGCGCTCGATCTCGGCCATCAGGCGCGACTGCCCCTTCTTTGCGGAGTACACCGCGCCCAGCAGGGCGAGCCCACCAGTGATCAGCGCGGTCAGGACGCTCTCCGTCATGATTGACATCCTCCTGTTACTATATATTTGCCCCATGTTTGTGGCAGCCAGCCACAGGCGAGGGACATCTCATTGCCTAAGTTGTACAATGGAGAGGCAATGGCCTGACGGGTGCCTCCAAGAGCATCTCGCTCGTATGAAAGTCAGTCAG
>JAFRLF010000070.1 GCA_017431365.1 Clostridia bacterium
GCCGAGCAGCATGACCATGGCCAACATCCAGGCCAGGAATCTGCGAAGACGATACGCTGTCTGTTTCATGTCTTTCCGCCTCCAACGCGTTTTTAACCTGAAATCTACCGAACGAAGGATATAGGTATCCCCGCCCATATTTCCATGCCATATATAATAAAACATAATGGTACGATTGTCAAATGTTTTTTTCCTTTTTTTGTTACGATTACGTAACATCGTAGAAACATTTTTACGATACATACTTAAAACACTTGAAGTACCCGTTTATGATATAATTATTTTAGTTTATACATATGCGGCAATCCGGCCTCAGCGGCGCCGGGGGCCGCGCCTAGTCATTGGAGGAGAGTATATGCGCCCTGTCTGCAAGATCCTGACCTTTCTGATCGCCATGACGCTCGTCCTGGGGAGCGCCGCCCTGGCCACCCAGGCGCCAACCCCCGTGCCGGACTATCCGCCGGAGGGTCACGCGCATTCTTCCGAGGAGTACATCCTCAGGCTCTATCATGAGGACGAAGAGCGCAAGAACGATCTCGTCACCTGCCGTGAGATCCTCCGCGACTACGGCTACTATGACACCGACATCGACAATAACTACATTTATTCAAACAACACCCTGATCGACAACGACATGGTGGCCCTTGAAATGTTCTGCCGCACAAACGGCATGGAATACGATCAGTACGGCCTGCTCCTGCAGACCTGGTACGACATGCTCGACCGCAAGGGAAAAAACACCGTCGTCAACCTTGTCGCGCAGCAGGCGCAGCCGGCCGCTCAGTACGCCTTCATCCCCTACGGCACCACGGGCAGCGAGACCATCTCCTCCATTCAAGGCGCGCTGAGCAACTGGGGCTTCCTTCAGGACGCCTACACCCCCGGCAACTATGAGGAGTCGACCTACAACGCGCTGAGCGCGTGCTTCGCCTTTAACAACATCGTCGACACGCAGAGAGAACTGCAGGGCCTGAGCGCCGAGCTGCAGCGCTACATTCTCGAAAACGGCAACGCCATCGCGACACCTTCCCCCTCGCCCGTGCCCGTCGAGGCCACACCCGAACCCACCGCCGCCGTCGGCGCGGTGCAGAAGGTGCGCAACTACTTCCTCGCCCATACGAAGATCGGCGGCATCGGCATCCCCAACCTGGCGCTGTGGCTCATCGGAATCGTGCTGATCGTGCTGATCATCTTCGCCGTGGCGCACTTCTTCGGTCCGGGCGTCAAGACCGGCTCTTCTGTCACGCCCGGCAAGGGAAACGTGCTCTCCTTCGACATCATGTACAACGGTCAGCAGAAGCACTTCGACTGCATCGTGACCAAAGTGCTGAACATCGGCCGCGGCGTCGGCGTGTTCCCCCTGTTTTTGGACGACACGTCCGTCTCCCGCAAGCACTGCGAGATCTTCTACCAGAGCGGGCAGCTCATGCTGAAGGACTATTCGACGCTGGGCACCCTCGTCAACGACCGGATGGTCAACAACACCGAGTGCCGCCTGAACCCCGGCGACCGCATTCGCATCGGCGATCACTACATCGTCCTCAACTTCACGCCGAAAGGAAGGTAATCACGCCGTGCAGACACCCGAAAACAAGCCGGACAGCGGAAAACCCGCCTTTCCTCTGTATTACCTCGCAGCGGGGATACCTCTTCTGTTTCTGCTGTTGATACTGTTCATCTTCTCACCGCTGGCAGGGCTGCTTGTCGTGCTGCTTCTGGTCGTCGGGGCGGGCCTTCTCTATCGGAAAAAGCCCGAGCTTTTCGCCTTCCTTAAAAGGAAGAAAGCGGCGGCTCCCTCGGCGCCCACGCCCAGCGCTCCCCTGTCGAACAGCATCCGCGACCGGCAAAAGAAGTCGTACATGTCCCTCGTCAGCATCAACGCGGCCAACCAGCAGATCATCCTCGTCAACAAGACGCCGTTCACCGTCGGGCGCGACGCGGGATGCGATCACGTCCTGGACTACAGCCAGGTCAGCCGCATACACATCACCATCACCTATGACGAAAGCGCGCAGCTTTGCTACGTGCAGGATCAGTCGAGCAACGGCACCTTCCTGAACGGGAGGCGGCTGCTGCGCGGGAACCGCACGGCCCTGCACCAGCGCGATACGCTGCAGATCTCCGGCGTCATCTTCTCCGTGGAATACGCACACTTCTGACACCCCGTCACCTACGACAAACGATAGGGAGTTCATGTTATGTACGCAGCCTGGCTTTTCTTCGGGGATCATTTCAAGGATATATTCTTTCCCAATCTGGAAAACTGGACGAGTCAGATCGTCGTCACGCAGGCGGAGAGCGGCTTCAGCGCCGACTCGATCTTCGGGGCGCGCGCCCTCGACGGAAAGGTGTACCTGACGCCCGCGTCCGGCTTTGTGTGGAAAAACGACCATACGGGCGGCGAGCGCGTCATCGACCTCGAACGGCCGAACGCGTTTATGAGCCGTGAAGGCGAGATCACCGTCATCCTCAAATGGCTCGACCCGTCCCAGCTCGCCTTTGTGAAGTACATGGCGGACAGCGCTCCCGTCACCATCGGCCGCGACAGTCAGAACACGGTCACCGACAACGACACGCGCCTGTCAAGCGCCCACGGCTGGCTGTCATACGACGCAAGCGGTCAGGGCACGTACACGGACAACGCCTCTTCAAACGGCACATATCTGAACGGCCGCCGCGTCAGCGCCAACTCCGTGCTCCTGCAGTTCGGCGACATGCTGACCTTCCCCTCCGGGCTGAAGATCGTCTATCTCGGAACCGTGCTGGCCATTAATCAGCTGGTCTCCCTGGAGCACGTGAACCTGCACCGCGCCTACTTCAAAACGCAGGTCCCCATGTCCGAGGAGGAAGAAAAGCACCTCCCCAGCCTGTACGTACAGTACCACCGCGCGCCGCGCATGCTGCAGAAAGCCGTCACCGAAACCATCGAAATCGAACCGCCCCTGTCCAAGAGCGTGGGCAACAATCAGCCGCTGCTCTTGCAGGTCGGCCCCTCCGCCACGATGATCCTGCCCATGCTGATGGGCTCGGTCTTCGCCGGGCAGAGCGGCATGCGCTCCGCCGGCCTCGTCATGGTGTCGACGTCCGCCATCCTGGCGGTAAGCTGGGCGCTCGTCAACCGGCGCTACCGCCGCAAACAGGAGGCCCTGGCCGAGAACGCCCGCGTGTCGCTGTATCAGCAGTATATCGCCGAGATGGAAAAGACGCTCTCCGACCTCTCCGAACAGGAGTTCAACCGCCTGGTGAGCACCTATCCCAACGTCGGCGAATGCGTCACCCTGCCCACGGACGGCACGTCCCGCCTGTGGAGCCGCATGCCCACGCATTCGGATTTCCTCAACGTCCGCCTGGGTCTCGGGGACGTGCCCCTGCCCAGCGAGATCACCACGCAAAAGGTCAAGCTCTCCATCATCGACGACCCGCTCCGCTCCGAGCCCGAGCGCCTGAAAAACACCTATTCGAATATAAACAACGCGCCCGTCCTGGCCGCCCTGCGCGGCGAATCCGTCGTCGGCATCCTGGGACAGGACGAGGCCGTCCAGTTCGCCCAGGGCATGCTCATGCAGATCGCGGCGCTGCACAGCTACCACGACGTGCGCATCGTCGTCTTCACCGGCGAAAACACGGCCACCCAGTGGTCGTGGGCGCGCTGGCTGCCTCATGTGTTTGCCTCCGAGGACCGTCAGATGCGCATGGTCGTCTCCACGCCCAAGGCCATCCATGAGGTTATGAACAGCCTGAGCGACGTGCTGAACATGCGCCGCCCGGAGGATGAGGAGAAGCAGAAGGCCCAGGACAGCATGTCCGAGGAGGACCGCATCGCCCTCATGCCGCTGCCGCACTACGTCATATTCTGCACGGACTACAGATTGCTCGAAAACGAGCCCATCATGCGCCAGCTGCTGACGAACAAAGTCGGCATGACGCTGATCATGCTGGCGCCCAGCATGGAGCTTCTGCCGAAGGAGTGCCGCGTCATCCTCAACGTCGCGGCCAAGCCCGGCCTGCTGCACACGTCTGACGGCGAGACCCGCGCCGTCGACTTCGAGTATCCCAACGGGAACCTGCTGACAACCTTCGCCAACCAGATCGCGCCGCTGCGCGTCAAGGACGCGGCCGAAAACGCCGCCATACCCACGCTGGTGTCCTTCCTGGACATCTACGGCGTGCGCCGCGTGACCGAGCTGGACGTGTGGCGCATGTGGACTGAAAACCACACCTACGACGGCCTGCGCTCCACCATCGGCTACGCCGCCGGATCTCAGCCGTTCGTGCTCGACATCTCCGACAAATACCACGGTCCGCACGGACTGATCGCCGGGACCACAGGTTCCGGCAAGTCCGTCATGCTGCAGACTTATATCCTCTCCCTGGCGCTCAACTACAGCCCCGCCGAGGTGCAGTTCGTGCTGATCGACTACAAGGGCGGCGGCATGGCGGACGCCTTCCGCACGCTGCCCCACGTCGCCGGCATCATCGACAACCTGCAGGGCGAGCTGATCATCAGCCGCGCGCTCGCCTCCCTCAACGGCGAGATCCATCGCCGCGAGCACATCTTCAAGGAACACGGCGTCGACAAGATCGACGACTACAACCGCATTTACGGCGCCGATCCCAACGAGCCGACGCTGCCGCATCTGATCATCATTGTGGACGAATTCGCCGAACTGAAGAGCGAACAGCCCGAATTCATGGCCGAGCTGGTATCGGCCTCGCGCGTCGGCCGCTCCCTGGGCGTCCACCTGATCCTGGCCACACAGAAGCCCAGCAACTCCGTCAGCGACGAAATCTGGGCCAACTCCCGCTTCCACCTGTGCCTGCGCGTGCAGACCCGCAGCGACTCCATGGAAATGCTCAAGCGCCCGGACGCCGCCTTCATCAAGGGCATGGGCCGGTGCTTTATCCAGATCGGCAACGACGAGCTGTTCGAGCAGGTGCAGACCAGCTATTCCGGCCTCGAATACAACCCCAACGAGCCCCGCGCCGAAGAGATGCCCCATCTGCTCAACGACGCCGGCCAGACCGTGCGCGTCCCCCGCGCCAAGAAAAAGCGCAACGCCCGCGAGAAGGAGACCACGCAGATGGACGCGGTGCTGGACCGCATCGGCCAGATCGCCCAGGAACACCACCTGGATCATCAGCGGCAGTTGTGGCTCCCGCCCATGCCGAATCAGCTGTACTTCAGCCAGATGCAGATCTACAACGACGTCACCGTCCGCGACGGGCGTTACGCCAACGCGCCGGAGCGCCTGACCGCGCTCCTGGGCCTGGCCGACGACGTGGCCGCCCAGCGGTACGTGCCCTTCGTCGTGGACATGGCGCTGACGCGCAACCTGATGATCGTGGGCCTGGCCGGCACGGGCAAGACCACCGCCGTGCAGAGCATGGTGACCTCGCTGTGCGGACAGTACGATCCCGAACACCTGAATATCTACATCATGTCCCTCACGAGCCAGACGCTGGGCACGCTCAAGGCCTTCCCGCACGTGGGCGACATTGTATACGAAAGCGACACTGTGGAAATCAAGCGCCTCATCAACATGCTGTATGAGGAGGAAAACCGCCGCAGCCAGCTCTTCGCCGAGCTGTCCACAGACAGCTTCATTGAGTATAACAGGGCCTGTGAGAACGAGGGACGCGACATCGTGCCCGCTATCGTCGTTTTCATCGACCGCTACGAGCAGATCAGGACGATGTTCGAAAACGACGAGTTCTATACCGCCCGCATTCAGGCGCTGCTGCGCGAGGGCAGCGGCCGCGGCATTTACTTCGTCGTGACGGCGCTGGGAAAGAACGAGATCCAGCCGAGGCTGCACGCCTTCTTCGGCGGCATAGCCCTGCAGCAGCACGAGCGCGCCGACTACTCCGACGTCATCGGCCAGCGCGTCCCCTACGACATGCCGCCCATCGCCAGCGTTTCCGGACGCGCCATGGGCGTGGTCGTCAACGGAGACACATCCACGCCCTACGAGATCCACTTCGCCCTGGGCGGGCACCCGGCGGGTGCTCCGTCGCGCGAGGATTTCGCGCCCCTGGAGAATTACGCCGCCTACGCCATCGATTCGCAGCCGAAGCCGCTGCCGGCCCTGTCCGACGTCGACCGAAACCGCGCCATCGCCGCGTACGCCGAGTCGCTCAATCAGGCCTGGAAGGGCCGCCGCCCGGCGCAGGTGCCCCGCATCCCCGAAAAGCCGGACTTCGCGCAGTTCACGAAGGCGCAGGACTACGCCGAGATCCAGAACACGGCTTACCGCCTGCCCGTCGGTTACGACGTGGCCAAGGGTTCCCTGGCCGCCATGGACATGGAGAAGAACTACTCCATGATCGTCACCGGCCCCAAAAAGAGCGGCAAGACCAACTTCCTCAAGATGGTGGCGCGCCTGTTCGCGGAGCGGAACGCGGACGTCTACATCTACGGCGACACCAACTGGAAAAAGGTGGCCGACGAGACCGGCGCGCACCTTTACACCACAGAGGCCGAATTCGTGGCGTTTATGGACATGTTCATCCGCGAGTACCCCGGCAAGCGGCGCGAACCCCGCGCCAAGGCCCTCGCGCAAGGCCGCGCTCAGGCGCGCAAGGTGGCGCAGAGCTTCAAGCCCTGCGTGCTGATCATCGACAACGCCGAGCGCATATCCGGCGGGTTCAACGCGCCCGTCTACACGACCAGCGCGGATCAGGCCATCGCCGACTACGAAGCCGCCGTCAAGGCCGCCGAAGAGGGCAAGGGCGCCATGCCGGCCAAGCCCTCCGACGAGATCTACGCCCTGGCCAAGCACCCAATACGCCACAATATCCCGACGAAGAAGTTCATCATGGACGTCCTGAGCCAGATGACGAACACGGCCGAGCTCTACGGCATATTCACCTTCATGGCGCTGTCGTTCAACAACGCACCCGCCGCGCGCGAAGCGCCGCTCAAAGCCCTCATCGAACAGGGCCGCGGGGTCGCCCTGGGCGGCAAGCTGAACGATTACGATTTCCTGGGCGTCGGCTCGTCCATGCCCTCGCAGAGCCGCAGCGCGGCGCTGCCCGCCGGCTCGGGCTACCTGGTGACGGACGCGGGCATCGCGTCCATCCGCGTCCCGCTGGCCGATTCCGACGAAGACTGACAACCCGATTCGCAGGACAGATCACACGCTACTGAACGGAGGTGAGGCGGTTGCTCCCGGTGCTGATACTCGAAGCGGATCCATCCCTGCGCGCCGCCGTGGTCGAGCAGTTAAAGCTCGTCGATACCTCCAGCATACTCAGGATCGTCCTGGCCAGCGACTCGGCCGAAGGCATCGAGAGGCAGTTTTCGCTGATGGATGGGATCACGATGATCATCCTCGGCCTGTCGCTCAAGTACAAGAACAGGACGCGGGGGCTCGATCTGGGACACAAGGTCATGCGCGCCAACCGCGACAATTACGCCGTCTACCTGATCCACGAAGCCAAAGACATCGAGAGCGTCCTTCTGTCGTGCGACCGGCCGGCCGGCATGCTGCTGGCGCCGTTCACCCGGGAGCGGATCGCCTCGTGCATCGGTCGCGTGATCGAGGATTACAAATCCCAGAACGAAGCGGAGGGCGACGCGGCCTGCCTGACCGTCTCCTCCGGCACCTCGACCTACAGAATCCCCTTCGATCAGATCACCTACATCGAAGCGCTGGATAAAAAGCTCAGCATATACACGCAGAGACAGACCATCACCCTGCGCGCCACCCTGGGCAAGCTGATCGAACAACTGCCGCCTCAGTTCGTGCGGTGCCACCGCTCCTACGTCGTCAACATCAATTACGTCAGTCAGACGGATTACGCCGACATGACGCTGACCCTCTTTGACGGGGACTCGCTCCCCATTTCCCGTTCCAGCCGCGGCGAGCTCAAGGCCGCCCTGGACAGCATAAAGGAGACGCAGGCATGAGTGGGGAACTGATCAGCTACCGCTACACGAGACAGGAGCTTCGGGCCCTCGGCATGGTCATGAACCTCACGCTGCCCGGGCTCGACCTGCCGCAGCTCACCGAGGAGGATTTCCATCACGCCGTCGACGAGATGGAGCGCGCGGGCTGCGTCGTGTCCGGCGACAATCAGCTGGGCGTGGACAGCCTGACGGCGCTGCTGCTGAACGAAATATCCGACTGCGCCACGTGGACGCGGCTGGACTCGGATAACGGTCAGGCGGCCGTTTTATGGGCGGGCGCTCACATGTACGTGGTCGCCTCGTTCAGCCGGATCAGTCCGGTCTCCCTGACGCCCTGCGAGACGGGCGCTGAGGCGCGCGAAGCGCTGGAGGAATCGCTGAACCGCCTCGAATTGCCCATCTATCTGGATGGACCGGATGACAAAAGCGCGCCCCTGCCCGACGGCGTCATAAACACTGCCGACCAGACGCGCGCCGCCCTGGACTCGATATTCGCCCCGCCGGACGCGCTGACCCCCGAAGTCACGACACCCATCGAGAATCTGTTCTGAGGTGACGATAATGGAAACGATCATTGTTGAACTGACGCTGCCCTCCACGTCCGCCACGTTCGATTTTCAGCTGCCCTCCACCGGCCGCGTCTGCGACGTGGTCAACGAAATCGTTCGCATCCTTGAGGCGACTCAGCAGAACCTGAGCTTCGACAAGGATCAGACGGTCCTGTGCGACTTAGAGCACGGCTGCATCCTCGACCCCGCGCTGCACATCGCGGAGACGAGCCTGCACGACGGCTCAAAGCTCATGCTGCTCTGATCCCTGAGTCGAAAGGCGAATATAAACTAACTAAAACGGCGGCGGAGCGGCGCAATTGATCTGCGCCGCTCCGCTGCCGCTCTTTTATGTCAGATGCCGTCGCTGTTTCCAAGGGTCAGGGTGTAGGCCTTCAGGTTTTCCCAGGCGAGCCGGTTCAGGGGATCGTAAATCACCATGTCCATGTCGTCCGCCGCACCCGCATCCTCGAACTGAGGACGGTTCGCGTCCCAGTCCTCGAAGCAGCCGTCCATCAGGGTGACGACGTCCATGAAGTTCGAATCGAACGCCGATCTCTGCTCATCAGTCAGGCTGTTCCAGGCCTCGAGCATGTTGGCGCGGATCGCCTCCACGTCCGGATTCCACATCTCATAATCGACAGCGAACAGCGCGGCGTCCCGGGCAGCCTCGCACAGCTTGAGAGAAGAACCGGCCGTACCCTGCTCCACACCCGCGATGACGCGGAAGAACCTTTCGGCGAATTCGTCAGGCTGCGCCGCGACCGCGATCTCCACAGCCGGCTCCAGGACACACTCGTTCTCTCCGGGCGCTTTCTTGTAATCGACCCAGGTCAGTACCCCGTCGCGCAGGCGGAAGGCGGCGGCGCCGTCCTCGAACAGCACCTCGGTGGATACTTCCTTGCCCTCTTCGTCGCAGGTTATAACTTCGGATGTGCCGTTCTCAAAGGTGTTGTATTCGTCGGCCACTTCGTCGTACATGAGCTCGGGATAGTACCAGGTGACCATCTCAAACGCGCTGTTCGCCCAGAAGACCGAAGCGGTCAGCTTGTCGTCTTCCCGGCTGATGGACAGGGTCACGCGGTCGGACACCCATGTCCCGATATATTCTTCCGCGGGCTGCGTCGGCGTCTCGGCCAGGGCAACCATGGTCAACAGCATCGCGACAGCCAGTAAAGCAGAAAGGATCCTCTTTTTCATGATGTCATCCTCCTTCAAAGTTGTCTTCCCTTTTGACGCGTTCAGTATACCAAATGTTCCGTCACAGAAACGTCACACGTCAATTTACGCTTGACACACGGAGCGCCTCACGGTAAAGTAAAGCCAGATTCAACACGACCGACAGGAGGCATACGGCTATGACTTCACGCCAGGAACAGATCCGTCTTCTGAGAGAACTGGCCAGAAAATATATGGACATCGCGCTCTCCGACAAGCACGCGGCCATGCGCCGCCGCTTTCGGGACAGCAACGACCTAAAGATCGTGCGCCCGCCCCTCATCATGGAGGAGATCCCGTGGCACGAGATGAACATGGACGGCGAGCTCGACTGCCTCTGCGAGGACGAGTACTTCCGCGGCGTTGAGTACGCGCTCCGCGTCCAGCTCTTCCGGGAGAAGCATTTCGACTGCGACAACTACATCGAGCCCGTCTGGCCGGTCACGAAGGCCTACGCCTCCACAGGCAACGGCTTTCAGATCGAGGAAAAGCGCCTGGCCGTCGATCAGAAGAACAACATCGTCTCGCACGAATACGTCGACGTCATGGAGGACGAGAGCTGTCTTGAGCGCTACCACGACCCCGTGATCACCGCCTTCCCGGACAAGGACCGGGAAAACGTCGCCCGGGCCGAGGAGATCTTCCACGACATCATGCCCGTCCAACTGCGCGGGCACGGCATTTACTACGCCCCGTGGGACCAGATCGCCATGCTGCGCGGGGCTCAGCCCATCCTCATCGACATCTACGAGCGGCCGGAATATCTGCATCAGATCATGGCCCTGTTCACGCGGGGCATGAGCGCCGAGATGGATCAGATGGAAGCGCTCTGCCTCTACGACCCGAGAAACCTCAGCCTGCACTGCACGCCCGGCGCCGTCACCCCGCCTACATCCCCGGACGAAGGGCACTATGTCTGCAAAGACATCTGGTTCAGGACCATGGCGCAGCTGTTTTCCTCGATTTCGCCCGAACAGCACGCGGAGTTTGACATCCAGTACAGCGCGCCTCTCGCCGCGCGCTGCGCCTACACCTACTACGGCTGCTGCGAGCCGCTCCACGACCGGATCGACAAGCTGCTGGCCTACCCCAACCTGAGAAAGGTGGGCGTCAGTCCCTGGGCGGACGTCGAAAAGAGCGCCGAGGCTCTCGGCGGACGCTACGTCCTCTCGCGCAAGCCCAATCCGGCCAACGTCGCCCTGAGCACCGATCCCGACATCGTCCGGGATGAAATCGAGGCGACGGTCCGCCTGGCCGTCAAATACGGCTGCCCGCTGGACATCACGCTCAAGGACATCAGTACCGTCAACTACAGGCCGCAAAACCTCATCATCTGGGCAAAGACGGCCTCCGAGGTCCTTGACAGGTACTACGGCCGCGAATGACGGCGACACATAACCGGAGGACGGCTTTTCTATGGCTCGGACAAAAGACATGACGGCGGGCTCCCCCGTCCGGCTGATTCTCGCCTTCGCGCTGCCCGTGCTGGCGGGGAATGGCCTGCAGCAGCTGTACAACGTCGTGGACTCGCTGATCGTGGGTCGGCTTTTAGGCGTCACAGCGCTGGCCGCGGTTTCCGCCTCGGGATGGCTGGACTGGGCGGTGCTGTCCATACCCATGGGCCTGGCGCAGGGGTTCTCCATCCAGGTGGCGCAGGCCTTCGGCGCGAAGGACGGGCCGGCCCTGCGGCGCAGCGTCGGACAGAGCCTTCTGCTCGCCGCGCTGATCACAGCCGTTCTGGAAGCCGCCAGCCAGGCCGTCCTGACCCCGGCGCTGCGCCTCATCAACACGCCGGAGGAGACCTTCCCCCTCGTAAAGAGCTATTTGAGGATCATCTACGCGGGACTCCCGCTCACGATGGCGCTGAACGTGCTGAGCGGGTTTCTGCACGCGCTGGGAAACAGCAAGACGCCGCTTGTCGCGCTGGCGGTGTCCACCCTCGTAAACATCGCGCTGGACGTCGTGCTGATCCGGGGCTTCGGCATGGGCACGGACGGCGGCGCCGTGGCCACGGTCTGCGCGCAGGGTGTCAGCGCGCTCATATGCTTCGTTTCCCTCGCCCGATTCAGAGACATCCATCCCACAGCGGGCGACCTCAGGCCTGACGTAAAGACGGATCTGACGCTCATGCGGCTGGGCTTCCCCCTGGCGTTTCAGAACCTGATCATCGCGCTGGGCGGACTGGTACTCCAGACGGTCGTCAACGGGTTCGGGTTCGTCTTCATGGCCGGATACAACGCCGCCTCGCGCCTGCAGGGCATGGTCGAAATGGCGGGAGCGTCGCTCGGCAACGCCGTGAGCGCCTTCACGGGGCAAAACGTCGGCGCGCGAAGGCTGGACCGCGTCCGCAGCGGCCTGCGGGCGTCGTCGCGCATCGGCTTTCTGCTGGCGCTGGTCATCGGCGGACTGATCATCGCCTTCGGAAAGGGCCTGCTCTCTCTCTTCATTCGGGACGAAGAAACCCTGGTCGAGCAAGTTTTGACTTTCGGATACCAGTTCCTGGTGGTCATGGCCTGCGGCCTGCCCATGCTTTACCTGCTGTTCGTCTACAGATCGACGCTTCAGGGCTCGGGAAACACGCTGATCCCCATGGTCTCCGGCTTCGTCGAACTGGGCATGCGTATCGGCTGCGCGCTGCTCCTGCCGGCGCTCGTCGGCGTCTGGGGCCTGTATTTCGCCGAAATCGCCGCGTGGATCGGGGCGGCTGTACTGTTGATCGTCTGCTGCTACAGGCATCTGAGCCGGCTTGAGGGCGCGGCTCAGGCAACAGCTGAGACGGCACCTTGATCAAGCCAAATTGCGCAACGGGCCGGGACTTTTCGTCCCGGCCCGCTCCATGTAACCCGCAGCCTGAGCGCCTTACGCCCGTTCAAAGGTTATCTGCTCTCCGGTCTTATAATCCGTCCAGACGAGGCCGCCTTCTCCGTCAAGGGCGAAGGACGCCGCGCCGTCGCTGTATTCGACCTGCTCGTCCGTCTTTTCTCCGTCTTCCGCATAGACGACGTTCGTCTTGACGCCCGTCTCAACCGTGTTGAGCTCCTTCGAGACCCAATCGTACTCGACGCCGGCGTATTCCCAGACGCTCGCGCCGCCGTTATCGTCCGGCTTTGTGACAGTGACGTAGACCACGTCGTCCAGCGACTCGATTTTCAGCGAAACGCCTTCGCACACCCAGTCTCCTTCATACGCATCCGCGATGAGGTTCGCGACAAACAGGCCGTACGGCTCGAACACGACAGGCTCGGTGTCCGGATCGGTATAGAAATCCGTCCAGACCAGGTTCCCGTCCTCGTCCATCGCGAAGACCGCCGCGCCGTCGTCGAACTCCGTCTTGTAATCGTCCACGCCCTCGGTGAAGACGGTCTTGACGCCGATCTTCTCGCAGGACAGACCGGCGGTGATATCGTCATAGGACATGCCGTCGTAATACCAGGCTTCGCTCCCGGTATCCGTCAGGTGCGTCACGGCGCAAACGAAGAGGTTGACATCCTTATCTGAATGCCCCACGCTGAGGAAGTAGTCCCCACTGATCCACTCGCCCAAGTAGTTCTCGCTCTCGGGGAAGTATGTATAATCGCTCTCACCCAGCGCCGCCGCGCTGAAGGCCAGGACCAGAACGAGCGCCAATGCCAACAGTGTCTTTTTCATGTCAATGAACCCCTTTCCTCTCTATCTGACAAGGCGAGTATACACCCTGTTCTGTCACAAAACTGTCACCGGTATTCCGACCCTCTGTCAAGCAGCGTTCCCTCACAGGACACATTCAAGTCTGTATCGGCGCCCTTCGATGATCATGGCGGTCAGCTGTCCACCCTTGCCGCATCCTGTATCGACGCATATGACGCCTGTATCGGGCAGCTGCGCCGTCACACCGTATTCAAGCTGCGCTGTCGTCTCCCCGTCACCGGGGAAATACGTCGGCACAGGCAGCGCGATGTGCCCCACCACCGTCAGGGGGCCCCGATAGGCGTTTTGCCTCACGACGTCGTGATCGTGAAGCAGGGTCTCACGGTCGTTGTCCTCGGGCGGATGAACGAGCAGCCCCGCGTGCACGCACTGAAACCCTTCCCCCCGGTAATAAAGCCGAGCGTGAGCCTCGAGCCACGGTCGGGCGTCCTCCATTTTCGCGCCGTGTGATTTGAAGGACCTGACCGTCGCGCCGCGGCCCACCATGTCCCAGACCCATCTCTGCTGCAGGGTCAGCCGGCGCGCCAGCAGGTAATCCTCGTGATTGCCGCGCAGGAGGATAAAATCCTCGCCAAAGCGCTGCTCAAGCTCCATGACGGTCTCAAGCACGCCATAGGAATCCGGTCCCCGGTCGAACAGATCGCCCAAAAAGATGAGCCTGTCTCCACTCGCCGGCGCGACGAGGCGGATCAGGCGGTTCAGCGTGTCGCAGCAGCCGTGGACATCTCCGATGATAATGTTTCTCATAAGGCCGTACCACCTCAGCGCCGTCCGCGAAAGACGAGCAGTTTGCTGCCCACGTAGTTCAGAACGATCACAAGGACGTTGGAGGCGATCTTGACGGGCATGTCCGGGAAGCCCCAGACCGTGACAAAGAGGTACATGATCCCCACGTCCACAAGGCCCGTGCCGATCCGGCAGGCAAAAAAAGCCCCCATTTCCCTGAGGACGGCGGCCGAACCGGCCGCGCGGCTTTCGAAGACCCATTTCCTGTTGGTCAGGTAGGCGAACAGCACCGACGCGATCCACGCCACCGCCGCGCTGACTTCCGCCGACACGGCCAGCGGGTGGGCGAACACCCAGTAGACGGCGATATTCACGAGCGTGGTGCATCCGCCGAAAAAGACGTACAGAATCATTTCGCGGTACTTGAAAAACAGGTGTTTCAGCTTGTTCATAATCATCTTCTAGTTTACCTGTTCCCGGCGCCCCGGTACTCGACGCACATCATCGTCAGGTCGTCAAAGGGCTCGACGTCGCCCACAAAGCGGTTGACGGCCTCGCGCACGTTGGTGAGGATCTGCCGGGGCGCGCCCTGGGGATTGATGTTCAGGGCATCCACCATGCGCGCCGTTCCGAACATCTGCTCGTGGGCGTCCGTGGCCTCGGGCACGCCGTCCGTATAGACGAACAGCTTGTCTCCCGGCTCTAGCTGCAGTTCATACTCCCTGTAGCGGACGCCCGACATGCCCCCGATGACCAGCCCGTGCCTGTCCTTGACAAGATCGAAGCGTCCTTCTCTCATGAGCGCCGGATACTCGTGCCCGGCGTTGGCGCAGGTGAGCTTTCCGGTGCTCAGTTCGAGTATGCCGATCCACACGGTGACGAACATCCCCGTCTTGTTTTCGGCGCAGACGGCCTCGTTGGTCCGCCTCAGGATATCCGCGGCGGATTGTCCCAGCTGGGCGCTGTCCTTGAGCATCACCTTGGATATGGCCATGAACAGCGCGGCCGGCACGCCCTTGCCGCTGACGTCCGCCATGACGAGGCAGAGATGATCCTCGTCTATGTGGAAGAAGTCGTAGAAATCGCCGCCGACCTCGCGCGCGGGATCCATTGTGGCAAAAATGTCGATCTGTCCGCTTTCGGCAAGCGCGGCGAAGTCCGTCGGCAGCAGCGCGCCCTGGATGTTTCGCGCCATGTCGAGTTCCGTGACCAGGCGTTCCTTCTCAGCCTGCTCCTGATGCTTGCGCTCCAGCACGTGCATCCGGTCGTGCACATACTGTCTGAACACCAGCAGGATCAGCGTCCCGGCGACCAGCGCCAGAAATACGTAAAACAGCGGCCTTTCATAAATCGCCCGGTCCTTGACGATCGTCACGCTGATCGTCTTGTCGCCCAGGCTCACGGAATCCTTCAGCCGCATGACGAAGCGGTACGTCCCGCCGGGGAGATTCGTATAGTCCACGGGCTGGAGATTCTCGCTGCTGACGCTTACATCCGCGTCATCGAAGCCCTCGAGCCGATAGGAAACCTGTGGGTCGTTCAGCGCGTTGCTAAACACAAAGCCGTATATCGTCAGCTTTTTCACACCGGCCTTGACATGAAACTGTCCGTCCTCCTCCGGATACAGGCGCGCGCCGTCGGCGTCGATATAGGGAACGGCTGCCTTGATGAGCGTCACGTCGTCCAGTTCCTCGTCGATGTTCACGCGGATGACGCCGCTCGTCGAGGCGATGTACAGCTCCCCGCCGGACGTCAGTTCGCTGTAGGAGTTGCCCGTCGCCACGCCCGGCATGCCGTCGCTCATGTCGAAATGCACATAGTCTATTTTCTCATTCCGAATCAGCTGGTCGGTCTCCACGACGTAGATGCCGTCGCTGGCGATGATCCACATCTCGCCCCGACTGTTCTCATACATGTCGTAATTGTTCGAATAGGGGAAGTCCTCGATCGTGACGACCTCGTAATCCGCCGTGAGATATCCGATGGAATTGCTGGTCACAAACCAGCAGATGCCGCGCTTCGGATCCGGTTTGAGACGCATGACCACCTCGGAGGTCAGTCCGTCGTCGAGGGTGATGTGTCTTGTCCCTTCCCCGGTGATGACATAGATGCCCCCGCCATTTGACCCGAGGAGGATGTCCCCTTTCCTATTCGCCGCCACGGTCAGAAGTTCCGTGTTCGTAATGCCATCCTCGGGGCCGTAGCTCTCGACGACCGCCCCGCCGCGGATCACGCAAACGCCGCCGTTGCCCACCGTGAGGATGGACTCGTCTTCCATCTCCCAGACAGAGCGCAGGACGTCGGAGAGCATGCCGTCATCCTCCGTATAGGCGATGAGCTGGCCGTCCGTATAACACAACAGCCCAAATTTCCTCCATGTGGAGATCCACAGGCGGTTGTGGCTGTCGCGGATGATGGAGCGGATGCGGCACCCGTCCAGCAGCTCGATCAGGTCCTTCGTGCCAAGATCGTAACCGCCGGCCGTCCTGGCCCGCGTCAGGGGGATCCGATTCACGCGATTCTTCTGGTTCATGGCGACGAGGCCCGTGTCCGTTCCCACAAAGAGGACACCGTCCCGCAAACAGGTCGTGTTGACGACCGCTTCCTCAATGCCAAAGCGGTCGAACATGTCCGTGAATCGGTTGGGGACGATCTTCATCAGGCCCTGTCTCGACGACGTGACCCACATGTTCCCCTCATAATCCGTCATGAGGTTCGTCAGGGAGTTGTTCATGGGGATGTCTTTCAGCATGACGAAGCCGTCTTCCTCGAGCACGCCCAGGCCGTTTCGCCCGCATATCCACAGCCTGCCGTCGATGTACTCCATCTGCTGAGCGTACGTCAACGGATACAGATCGTGAAACTCGCCCTCCTGTAAATCCGCCTCCATGTTCCCGTGAAAAACATAGGAATCCTCCGTCTCGATGTACACATAGCCCGGGTTTTCCGGGTCGGGCAGGATGGCGCTGGCGCTCTTAAGCAGCTCGCCCTTGTCGTAAAAGCGCTGAACCCTGCCGTCGCGCAGAGTAAACACCTCGCCGATTTCGGCGATGCCGTAGATCACGCCGTCGTTGCCCACGCGCATATGGTGAATATAGGCGTCGGACAGGCGTTCGTCCTCGACGCGGCTCAGGTTCAGCTGACTGTCAAACATCATCAGGCCAGCCGTCGTCCCGATATAGACATTCCCTCCGCCGTCCTCGGCCAGCGCCTTTACGGAAGACCCCGGAAAACCATCCTTTCGGTTCCAGACGGTCATCTGACCGTCCCTGAGCAGCGCGACGCCGGAATCGTTCGTCCCGATCCATAGCCAGCCCCGGCTGTCGACGTACAGGCACTCTACGCTGGCCAGGACAGATGAGCCCTCCACGCGTTCGAAATGGGTGCCGTCATAGCGGATCAGGCCCGAATAGCTGCCGATCCAGATAAAGCCCTCGGCGGTCTGAGCCACCGCATTGGCCTCGGACGTGGGAAGGCCGTTCGTGTTGTCATACAGGACGACGGAATATCCCTCGCCCGAATTCAGCGGATTGACCGCCAAAGCGTCGTTGACGCCGCCGTTTGTGTTGACAGACGTCACGCCTGCACCGGCGCAGACAGCTCCGGTCGACAGGGCCGCTGTCAGGATGAGCGTCAAAAACGCCCGCAGTCCGGCGGCGTGAAGGCGGCCTATCTTTCCCCGCATATCAAAACACACGTCCCTTCACATATTGAAAGCTCAGATCCAGTTTTTGAGAATGTCCGTGCCAAGCGTAAGCATCCGGAAGGCCGCGTCCCGAAGGTCGGTGATCGCGTCATAAGGCTGATCTTCGGACAGGACGCCGGCCTTCGTCCCCGCGGGCAGGGGGCTCTCCCGATCCGCGTACCAGGCCTCTGAACCGTAATAGTTGAACAGCGCGGTCACCGTCCCGCGCATGTCCTCCAGGCGCTGTAACTGCGCGTTCAGCGCCGCGACTGCCGACTCGGTCCTTTCAAGGCGGGATTCCATTTCATGGATTCGATCAATATTCATAGGCGCCTCATCATCGCGGTAAACGGATCCGCGTTATCGTCGTAATCATAGAGAATATGGTATGCCAAGTTGCCCGAATTGTCAAATCTTTTTATGAGATAGCCAGGTAATAATTGATAAGCAGTAATTAGAAAACGGAAAATGCGATTGTCGTTTGGGGCATTAGGGTATATAATAAATATGCCCGGTTCGGGAATACGTCCCCGATAGCCGGGCAAATCGGAAGGTGATCTGGACATTATGGGCAACGACAGTACAAAGGCTATGAGATTCCGACACACGAACCGCCCCGGATTCTGGCTGGGCTTTATCGATTTTTTCACGGCGGGCGTTTTCTTTCTCTTATACATGCCTCTCGGCGGCCTGCAGAGCGAGATCGACGCCGTTCTCGGCCACGGGACCATGTCCTACTGGAAGGCGTATTTACTGGGCATACCGACGCTGTTCATCTATCCGCTCGTATGGATGGCCCGGATCGCCGAAGAGCTGAAGGCAAAGGCCGTCGCGCTGGGGCTCGAAGGACCCTACACCTCATGGCGGCATATGTTCTACTGGAACATCTTCGGCCTGCCGCTGATGGGGCCGGCTGTGGCCACGCAACGCTTCTTCGACACGCTGAACCGGGTGGAACGCGAGATGAATCGGGGGCGCTGAACAGCCAAAGGTGACAGATCACGTACTTGCGCAACGAGGCTTCAAAAACGAGCATATAAAACGACGATGGAGGAAAAAGCGATGAAGGTTTTATTGATCAACGGCAGCCCGGACGCGAAGGGCTGCATCCACACCGCGCTGACACTCGCCGCGGAGGTACTGCAGGCCGAAGGCATCGAAACTGAAGAGATCCACATCGGCAACAAGGACATCCGCGGCTGCGTCAACTGCCACAGGTGCGCCCAACTCGGCAAGTGCGTGTTTGACGATCAGGTCAACGAGACCGCGGCAAAGCTCGAGGCAGCGGACGGCATGATCGTCGGGTCACCCGTATATTACGGCAATCCCAACGGCACGGTGCTGTCATTTCTGCAGAGGCTGTTCTACAGCTGCAGTTTCGATCTGCACATGAGGGTCGGCGCGTCTTTGGTCTCCTGCCGCCGGGGCGGGAACAGCGCGACATACGAAGCCCTCAATCAGTTCTTCGGCATCAGCGGCATGCCCACCGTGCCAAGCACGTATTGGAACGATGTGCACGGTTTTCAGGGCGAAGACGTCCTGGCCGACGCGGAGGGCGTGCAAACCATAAGGAACATGGCTTCGAACATGGCCTTTATGATCAAGAGCATCCGAAAGGGAAAGGAGATTTACGGCGCGCCAAAAGTGCTCCGGGGAGATTGGACGCATTTTATCAGGTGATGGGCGAGCTTTCTTCTATGCGCGTCATACGTCCGCCCGCAATATGCAGGGTATAATCGCAGATCGCCAGGGCCGCCCGGCGGTGGGTCACGATAATCACCGTTTTATCCCGCATGGCGTCGATATTTCGCAGCAGCCTGGCTTCCGTTTCCTCGTCCAGGGCGCTGGTGGATTCGTCCAGCAGCAATATGGGCGCTTTGCTCAGCAGCGCCCGGGCGATGGCCACCCGCTGGGCCTGGCCCTCGGAGAGCCCCACGCCCCGCTCGCCCAGTTTGGCGTACATGCCGATTTCGGTCACGATATCGTCCAGGCAGGCCGCGTGCACGGCGGCGGCGATTTCCGCCTCCGACGCGGCATCCGTGAACATGGTCAGGTTCTCCCGCAGGGTACCGGACATGAGCGTGTTCCCCTGGGGCACATAGGCGAACAGCCCCCGGGTGCCCCGGCAGGCAGTCACCTCTCTTTCTCCATCCGAAAAAACGACCCGTCCCCCGGTAGGCTGATAGATGCCCAGCAGCAATTGGAACAGGCTGGTTTTCCCCCCACCGGACAGCCCCGTCACGGCCACGAAATCCCCGCGCCGGATGGCGGTGTTCACATCGATCAGCACGTCCTCCGAGCCGTCGGCGTACTGAAAACTCATCTGCTCCAGCCGGATTTCGTCAAAGTGATCCAGGGTCACGCCCTGCTCCTCGTCCGGCAGGCCGATCACGTCCTGCAGGCGTTCCGCCGAAGCGGTAACGCCGTAGATCTGGGAAATCAGGCTGACGGCGTTGGCAATGGGCCCCTGGATGCGCCCCACCAGCTGGATCATCGCCGCCAGGGAGCCGTAGGTGAACGTGCCCTGATAAATCTTCACGCAGCCCCACAGATTGCACACCAGCCAGGAAATATCAAACATGATCCCCATGGAATTATTCATCAGGATAGACAGCTTGCCGTTGCGAATCTGCTCGGACGACAGCCGTTCCCGCCGCTCCTCCATGGCGCTCATGGCCCGCTGCTCGCTCACGCTGGCCTTCACCAGGCGGATGCTTTCCAACGTCTCCTGAGTGGAAGCGTGCAGCGCGTCCTCCGCCGCCTGCATGCGCTTGTGCCGCGCCTTCATGGGCTCGCGGAACACCAGCGACACGCCCGCACCCAGCAGCGAAGCCACGATCATAACCGGCACAAGCCGCCAGTCCCAGCTGATCAGTATCACCGCCGCGCCAATAAAAGAAACCGCCATCCGCAAAAAGGACGGCAGCAGATTCATAACCCCGTTTTTCACCACCGCGCAGTCGGAAAACACCCTGTTGACCAACTCGCCGCTGTGGTAGCCCTTCAGGGCCGCGTACTGCTTGCCCATGATGGCGTCCGTCACCAGGGCCTGCATGTGCATTTGCAGCTTGGCGTCGGCCTTCATCCGGATATGGGCCGACCAAACGGAAAGTAGCCGTTCCGCCGCGATGAGCGCCGCCAGCGCCCCGCCGTATAGCCACAGAGCCCGAGCGCTGCCGGACGTGGCCCCGTCGATCAGGCCCTTTGTTACCAGCGTCACGCCCAGGCTCATCAGGGAGCCCAGCACCGCGAACCCGCTGACGGCAAACACCGCTACGTGGGCGGGCTTGCTCCACCGCAGGATGCTCCGGAGGGCCGAGCCGCTGAATACGCCTTTTACTTTTTGAATATAATTATTCATTGCGCTTTTTTCTTCACTGCTACCTTGATCCTGTGCCCAACAGCCCAGGCTATTCTCAAAGCCCGCAAAATGAAAAAACGGAGCGGGTAGCAGTCGCACCACAGGTGCACATAGCACCGATACCAGAACTTGTCCGGCGTGATGCTTTTCCCGTTCCGGAGCACTCGGGTCATGACGCCCAGGATCATGTCGTCGGTCACGTCCCGTTCGATAAAGGCGTTGTTATCCCCGGCAATCAGATAGCCCTGCGGCAGCACCTTCAGAACCCGGTGCAGGATGTACTTTTCTCCGCGCTTATACAGCGCCACATCATACTTTTTGCACCGTTCCGGGCCTTTGGCATGAATCTCGATGATATCCTGGCGCTGGCGGAGGAGAGGCAGCATGCTGCCGCCCACGTTGGTATACACAAAATACCCGTCCCGGGCCAGGAGCTCTTCAAAGGTGGTCAGTTTCACCTTCGGTTCATTCATTGAATTCATTTTTCACCGCCCACCAGGGCGCTGTAGGCCACTTCAAAGCAATCGCCCTTGAAATTGTTGCACTGAAAACGCCAAAAGGACACAGTAGGATTAAGACGCTGCATCAGACGCAGGGTCTTGCGCATCTTCTCTGTGTCATCCGGGCGGTAGGTCTGTTGCAGGAGTATGGGGAACGCCTCCGTGAAGGGGATCTGCTTGATGTGGTTGCCCTCCGCGTGCTCCATCAGGATGATAGATTTCAGCGGCACCATGGTGTTTGTATACAGGTTTTCTTTGCCTCCCCAGGGGGAGCCACAGACCAAAGGCTTCACTCCATCTTCCTGAAACTTGATGAAAGGCTTGTCTCCATTTACAACAAACGCGCCCGGAAGATGATCCAGCCATTGCATTATGTGGGTGGTTTTCCCGGTGCCGCTGGGGGCAGAGAAAAGGTACGCTTCTCCATCCACAGCGATAACCGCACCATGCATGAGGAAGGTGTCGAAGTCGATCAGATGATCGGAGATCAGGCTGAGCAGTGCATTTTTTTCGGCGCGGTGCAGAGAAGGGACAGCAAGAGGATATTCCTCCCGCGTCCGGGAGATTTCCCGCTGAATGCCCTTCGGGGTAGTTTGTACGCAAAAATCAGCCGGTTCATCCGTGAGGAATTTGCGGCAAAAAGCGCGTGTGCTTTGATAACTCGTCTCCGCCTGAATAGAGCAATGTGCGACACTGAAACTGAATTGGATCAATGATCTATCGCTCCTCCCCGGTTATTCTTCGATCAATCCGGCATTCCGCAACGTTTCTACGGTTCTGTGAACGTAAGCAGCCAGCGTTTCCCGATCATTTTCATATTTGGATGCAAGCACATCAACAATTTGTTCTTCTGTAGTATCTTCTTCTAGCTGTTCCAGGATTTCCTGTCCTTCTTTGTTATGCTTTAGAATACCGTGAATCTTTTCCACTCCCTCACCAACAGGGACAGAGATGATCTCTTCGCCCATATCTACAGTTTCAAATGAGTATTTCAGCTTCATCTCATATAGGATTCCTTTCAATAATTTGAAAACGGGGCATGCTTCGTAATCTTCCTAACATGCCCCGTTTAGCTCATTGCATTATGGCTTATTTGGTCTTAGATCCATCCTCGGCTTAAGAACTCATCCCGAATAAATGTATCAAATTCCTTCTCAGTCATATCTTGATGTGCAGCGAAAGCCTGAGAAACAAACGAACGAGCCTGGGAATAACTGCATTTGAGTGTATATCCTTCACCGAGCGTGTCGAAGCCGATCTTGTTCTTCTTCTCGCTAATATTCACAGATCCACCAGCAACTTTCTCAATATCGAAATCATTGATTTCTTGACGCATGAATTATTCTCCTTTCATTTTGTCCTATCGATTTTATTTGATTCAAGTTAGCTTACAGGCTTCCAGCATTGCCAGGATCGCACTCGTCGTCGTATGATTCTCCGCCGCATATGTGGATTTCCGGTCCTGTAGGAGATGATGTCGCGATAACATCCTCCAATTCTAATGAGATGAACTCTACTTTCGGTTCCTTGAAAAACATGTTGTATAACTCCTTTCTTTGTCATTCACGTATTGAAGAATCAACAAGTCGCACTATGAGCTCTTTGGCTTGGCTGAGTCTTTCTAACTTGTAGAAGCAACGGTCCTTGCCCGCACAGTTGATGATTTTCACGCATCCTGGGAAGAGGACACAATCCCAACATCTTTCATAATCTGCGAATTGTTTCCAAGAACATATAAGATCAGTATTAGTTACTCCTTTCTTAAGAGTTCCTTTGAATTGATCAGGCCCAATTTGCTCAGGGCATCCTACCAATTCACCATGTGGCAGAATCGTTATAGCATCGTCTCTGGCAGCAATGCACCACCTATAGTCCAAGAAAGGTAAAGCAGGTTTCTTGTGGAGAAAGCCTAAATCACGAGATAGTCGATTTAACTCAAGAATTTTCTTCCCAAACCATTCTTCATCTCCATGAATCCTGCCTGCATCAACATTAGGATAATGATCATTGATCTGATGGACATATACATTCAACAATGTATGTTCCTGATATCGCTTCTTAGCCTCAAGAAGTAAATCTGCAAATTCTCGATAATTATCCCTGTCAAAGTTCATTCGGAGGCTGACTCGCACTCCATGAGTTAGAAGAAAACCAACATTTCTTAAAACTCGTTGATATGCATTTTCGTCAGTATTCACATATGCTTTGACCTTGTTATACCTTTCTTCAGTACCATCAAGGGAAACCATGGCCGACTCAAGATTCCATAGATCACATGCCTTTGCCACCATTTCGTCGTCAAAAAGATACCCGTTTGTGGTAATCTTCGATGAGAAATCAACACCAAGTTGACGCAACCCTTTGCAAATCTGATCAATTCGATTCGCTGCTATAGTTGGTTCTCCACCAAACCATCTGATAAACACCTTCTGATTCCCACAATGGCTTTGAATAAACTCCACAACATCAATAGCTGTTTGCTCTGTCATGGTTTCGGGTCGAACACCTTGCTCAAAGCAATAGTAACATCTGGCGTTGCACGCCGTAGTTGGGAGGATGGTATAGTGAGTAATCCCGACCGTCTTCTTAGTGTCCTCAAGCATCCGAAGTAGCTTTCTAATACCTACAACTAGTTGATGCTCATCACAATCTTCAGGAACCAAGTAGTGTCCAGTCACCAGATGACTCAACTCAGTGGTGTAGGCCATGGGCAAATTGTCCAAGGTCACAGCCTCCGCTTCATCCAGTATCACTAGTTGACCAGTGACAACATTGTACAATAACACTTTGCTGTCGTGATCCACTCGGAGTACATACCTCATCATGCGGTAGGTCGCGTCTTCCCTGATTCGCTGCTTGCCCCAAAGCTTATCAATATGCTGCTTCGGTTCCACAATCGTAATCACTGACTTGCACCACCCCCGGGTTGTTCTCCTGCCGGCAGGATCGCATCGCTCCTGAACTTGTACCTACAATACTACACATAACATTATAGGACAATTCCCTCGCGCTGTCAAGAGCAAAAACACGTTTTTTCAATCCCCGTCTTTCGATCCCCCCCGTCTCGCCCCGGTCGTCATATCCTGTTTCCCTTTCCACCAGTATATACGCATAACTCAGGGCGGTGGCAGCGGAATCTCAAAAATCTTAAAAAATAAATCGAATCATTTCCCGCTCCTGTTCACAGCCCCATTCGCCGCAGCAGCGCCTCTCGCCGGGTGACCTCGTCTGCCGGGGTGAAGCTGGCGCGCATTGCATGCACGGTAGAGGACTTGTCCTTCCGCGTCAGGATGATACCTAACCGCCGCGCCCACGCCAGCGGGAGCAGATACGGCCGCCCCTTGAGGAACGAGCACCCGGGATAGCTCCGCATGAACGCGTAGTCCGGGAAAGTATTTCGCCAGATATAGACAAACGGTTTCATCCATGCGGGCCCCCCGGCCTTGGCCAGGGCGGTCCTCGAGAAATTGGTGAGGTTCTCCCTATCCGCGAAGCCGAACACCCCGCCCGCGAGGATGATCCCGGTCAGCTGCTCTTCCAGATCCGGCTCCGGCGCGGCGGCCAGCGGCGAATCCACGCCGAACCAGCGCTTCAGCAGCATGCCACAGACGCGGGCGAACCGAAGAAGGCGCAGCTTATCCAGCCGGTCGAGCATCCAGTCCCAATTCAGGCCCTCCCCGCCGCGGATGACGACGGCCAGGTCCATGAACTGGCGCAGCCCCACGCCGTAATTCAGGAAGTGCTTGCGCAGATGCATCAGCAGGAACAGGAAATGGAAGCTCAGGTCCAGCGTCTCGCCGTCCACATAGGGGTCGAAGTCGTTGAAAAAGTCCTCCTGATCCGTGGTGGTGAACTCGCCGCCCTGCACCAGGGCGTTATGCAGCTCGAAGTGCAGGCCGTCGCGGTCGCAGCCCCACTGCACGCAGTCGCTGATCTCGCTCCCCTGAAAGCCCAGGCCGCGCATTACATCCACGGCGGCCTGCATGTCCGCCCGATGGACGACGATGTCGCAGTCCCCCATGGTGCGCAGCGCGGGCTTGGGGTAATACCGCGCCACCGCGAACCCCTTGACCGTAAAAAAGCCGATTCCCCGAGCGCGCAGGGCTCCGGCGATCTCCTCCATGATGCGCCTACGGTTTGCGCTGTAGTACAGCGTGGCTCCGAAGGCCTGCTCGGCAGCGGGCCGCATCGCCTCCGGGAATTGCTCCCGACACTGGAAATATACGATCCCTTCCACCTGATGTGTGTGGGCAAATTCCTTCAGCGTGTTCCAGTCAATGCCCTCGCGCGGCGCGGTGTCTTTTCCGGCCAGGTGGTCGGCCAATATCTGAAGAAAGAATTCCTGCTCCGTCGTCATTTTGACTTTTCTCCGAACAGTTGATCAAAAATCCCGTTTCTCCGGTTGCTCTCGGCTCTTGCCTGCCTAAGCGCCGCCCTGCCGGCGGGCGTCAGCAGCGTCTTCGCGCTCCGGACGCCGACGTAAGCCCAGGCCAACGGCCGGAGATATGGATGCTTCCGCACAGCAGGCCACTCGCGCAGGCCCTTTCTCTGCATGCCAATCAGGAACTCGAGGGGACGGCGGTATCTTGTCATGACCTTGGCCGCTTTGTCTTCAGGGCGCTTGTATCCAAAGTTGCCCTGTTCCAGGATAAAGTCCATCAGCGCGGCACAGATGGATGCGTCCGCGTCGGCGCACCAGGTGATGTCCTCCTCCCTGAGGCCCAAATAGAGCTGACACAACCGCGTAACGGCTTTCGCCAGCCTGAGCAGGCCGGCCTCTTCCAGGACGGGTTTAAACGCCGCGATGGCCCGATCGTCCAGGCATCTGTCGACAAACATCATCCAGTCGACCACGTGCCTCAGGCCGATGCCGTTATACAGATGCACCCGGAAGTGCCAGATCAGCTCCAGGCCATTCTGCCGCCATGGAAGCATGGGAAAGCGGCACTGCGCCTGCTCAATCTCCCCTTCCCGGATATCGGAAAAGCCGTCTAGCAAATACCCGTAGATATATCGGGTCTCTCTGTCCGCGATGCGGCCTGGGCGACAGGGGTGCAGCTCCAGCAGTTCATTGTTCTTTTTGAGCTGCGTATGATGGCTTTCTTCAGATCCCAGTTGACGCCACCCGCCGTCGCGAAGCGCCGCAAGCGCGTCATGATAGCGCTCGGGCTGAACCAGCAGGTCGATATCGCCGTATGTGCGTAGCTGCGGCCTGGGATAGTAGATCCCGGCGGCCATGCCCTTGAGGACCACGACGGGAATCCCCGCGCTCCGAAGTCGTTCAATAGCCTCCGTCTGCATGTGAGCCATGCTGACAAACCTGGCCGTCTGTTCGTATTTCAGGTTCTGCGTGTCCGAATACGCGATCGCCGTCAAGCCCTCAACGGTCTGGGCCTGAAGCTCGGCGCGGATCGAATCCGGTATTTCGCCGCCGCTCTTGTCGTTTTCCCACAAGGATGATCTGAGGATCTCAAGCAGCTGTCTGTTTTCTTCCGTCATCAGTCTCTCCGGCGTCACAGATTCTTCTTATACCACTCGATCGCGGCCTTTATGCCGCGCTCAAAGCTCCAGTCCGGGTCATAGCCCAACAGCTCTTTGGCCTTGGAGATGTCCGCGTTGGAGTGTTTGATGTCCCCCGCGCGGTCCGGGCCGAAGACAGGCTCCACGTTCACGCCCAGTGCTTCGGTCAGGCCGTGATAAATGTCGATCAGGAATTCGCGCCCGCCGTAAGCCACATTGAACGCCTCGCCCGCGGCCTCATGGGGAGCCAGGCAAGCCTTCAGGTTAGCTTCGATCACGTTTTCGATGTAGGTAAAATCGCGGCTCTGCTTACCGTCCCCGTTGATGGTGGGGGTCTCACCATGCAAGAGTTGTTTGATGAACTTCGGAATCACCGCTGCATAAGCTCCATTCGGATCCTGACGGCGGCCAAAGACGTTGAAGTAGCGCAGACCATAGGTGTCCAGCCCGTAGTGGCGGGTGTACTGCTTGGCCCACTCCTCGTCGGCGCGCTTTGACACGGCGTAGGGCGAGAGGAGGTTCCCCTCCCGGCCCTCCTTCTTGGGCAGGTTCGGCTCGTCGCCGTAGACGGAGGAGGAAGAGGCATAAACAAACTTTTTCACATGGTTCTGCCGCGCCGCCTCCAGCATGTTAAGCGTGCCCGTGATGTTGTTGGCGCAGTAGTAAAGCGGCATCTCGATGGAGCGCGGCACGCTACCCCAGGCCGCCTGATTCAGCACGTAATCCACGCCCTCACAGGCCCTCATGCAGGTGTCCAGATCCTTGATATCGCCCTTGATGAAGGTGTAATTCGGATCGTTCAGGAACATGTCCACATTGCTCTGCTTGCCGGTGGAGAGGTCGTCCAGGACACGGACGCGATAGCCCAGACTTAATATGGCCTCACACAGGTTCGAGCCGATGAAGCCGGCCCCGCCGGTGACGAGGAAGAGGGCGGAGGGGGGAAGGTGAGATCTTTGTAGCTCATTTCTGTATTTGTCTCCCTGTTTGAAATGGTATCAATGGGCTCCGGCGCGGGATTTAAAGGAATGAAGGGCGTTTTTCAGCGTCCGGCATGCCGTCGTTATGCCATAGGTAACGTACTGGCGGTCGGTCAGGTAATTGAGTATCAGATAAAAGGCGAAGGACGATACGGTGAGTATGACGCCGTATCCCGCCAGTTGGAAATAATCTCCGGCGTCAAACGTAAACCGCGAGAATATCAGCGATATGACGACAAACCCAATGATGTTGACGATCCACCGCTTATAGGTCACAAGGGGCGTGCGCTCCAGAATATGCGAGGCGTATATGATCATGTCATTCGTGCGGTACAAAAGGGCGGCGATCGTACCGATCAGCACGCCGTAAATGCCCAGCCATTGCACCGCAAGCAGTGAAACGACCACGTTGATGACGGATTCAAACGCCGATCTCCATTTCGTGTCCTCGAACCGCTCCGCGATGTTGATGACCATATTAGACGACGTGCGGCCATTGTTCATGATGTAATAGGCGGCGAACAGCCACGGCAGGTATTTATCGGTATAGGTGATGTCATAGACCCCGGCCGTATAAAGAGTCAGGAACGGATTGATCAGCGTGCGGGTCACGGTGAAGAGCGCAAACGAAAAGACAAAGACAAAGACTTCATATGTGTTGAAAAGATGTGTAAACCGGCCTTGGTCCGAATGATAGGACTGACCAATGGCGTATCTGTAGCTTTCGTAAACCGTTTCCCCGATAGAACTGACCAGTCCATAAATCAGGACATAGAGCGAATAAACGCTGACTTCTTTCAGAGACGCAAATACGGAAAGTACCAGCACATCCGTATTGCTGAAGATCAGGCTGGAAATCTGGTGAACCAGCACGGCGTTCTTTTGTGAAATGGCGTCGTAGTTCGGCTCGACCTTCAAATCCAGCCAGGGGTAATGTCTTTTAATATAAACGCTGTATATCAGCGTCTGCACCACGTTAAACAGGAAATACGAAATCTGAACGGCCACAACATCGAAGCCCAGAACAAGCAACACAGCCTTGCTTACGTTTATACATATGTTCATTCCGGTAACTATGGCCGTGGTTACATAATTCTTCCCTTCAGCGGACAACAGGATTTTGAACTTCCCCTGATACAGGTAGCTCAATACGCCGGAGAGGCCCGTCAATAATACGACGGTGATAATCTGCCATTTGGGAATGGTTGATGTTATCAGGAAAGGATAACCGAAAGAAAGAACAAGAACACAGATGAAGTATATCTTACCGGTGCGGAGATAAAAGTGATTCGTAGCCGACAGGATTTCGTTTATATCCTTCTTTTTCTCGCCGGAGCATGGTTTATAGAGCGCCTGCAACGAGGCTGTGCCGACACCGGCTTCCAGTAAGGACATATACGTCAATACGGATGTAACTGAACTGAGTAAGCCATTGGCTTCGGATCCCAGATTGACAAGCACCAATCTTGGTATGATTATGCCAATAGCAAACATTAGTACCTTAGAAGCGATTCCAACCAGCGCATTTACTAGACCACGTGTATTTTTCAAAATGTTTCTCCAAATCATATAATGAGTAATACGTGAAACAGATAGACGATCTAATGATGCTCATCAATCATATCATCGTTCAATAAAATGAGTATATTTGCGATACTGATTTTTTATAAATCTGTAAGCGTCAGGAGACACAATCGCCAGTAACGCCATACATTTGAACTGTATAGAAGCTCTGCAATGAATTATATCCTGTAATTCCCGCTTCAATTGCTCTCGGTATTCACGTATGTATTCATCCACCATCGGATTACCCTTTTTATAACTACTTATAAAAATCTTTTGCGCCCACATTCTTTTCTTAATGATCAATTTCAATTCGGGATTTTCAACATCGTTATATATAATATTCAGCACCTTCAATGGATCAAGCAGTATATGCTCGTTTAATGCCGAAGTCGAAGCAGAATTTTTACGCTTTAAATAATGATAAGAACAAAAATCCTCGTAAACACTATTTTTTGCCGCACGAAACAAATAATAATTCAACAGAAGATCTTCGAGATTCTTTATGTTGAAATCTATTAATCCATCATTTATCACAGATTCAAATAAGTCCCGTTTAAAGAGCTTATTACATAAACTTGGCTCAATGAATTTCCCTTCCAACAATTCTTTCAGGCCGTCATCATGACTGTGACTGAGTCTTCGCCCCGTATTATAAAAACACTTTGTGTGCGTCGGCGTTATAATTTCATAACCACAATGTGAAATATCTGCTCTTTCATCAGTAGCATTTTTTAATAATCTGGAATAGAAATCAGTGCCTATTTCATCATCACCATCTACAAAGCCAATCCAATCCCCTTTTGCGACGGAAACGCCATGTAACCTGGCTGCGGTGACACCCTGATTTTGCTGAGAAATGATTTTTAATCTTTGATCTTCATTGGTCAATTCCTGGAGTACTGACAGCGATTCGTCTGTTGAACCATCATCAATCGCTATGATTTCCAAATTACCATGGTTTTGTGTAAAGATACTTCTAATGCAACGCTTTACGTAACCCGCTATGTTGTAAACCGGCACGATGACTGAAATCAGATCCGTCATCGCTCCTCCTTTCTCAGGAGGAGCGCCAGTTTACTATTCTATTTTTTTAAAAAACAGAATAAAGTAAATGCTAATACTGACGTTTTGCGCAATACCAAACGCTCTTCTCCTGAATTAATCTAAAATCTTTGCTTTTCTGCACTTGGACAGTTCATATGGTGGTTAATATATAAACAAATCTATAATCTTACTCCATTCAAATTAAATACTTTCATTCTATCTTATTATAAATCATTAATCATCTGAGTCAAATTAAAATACCTGTTTTTACCCATTGGCTCATACGACCCTTTAATAGATTCTCCTTTTGACCTCTGCCGAATCAAATAATAACCAGATTTGTTTTTTAGTTCCCATTCATCATGTACACTAAAAAAGAGTTTATTCTTGTACGGAAGATTTAAAAACTCTTCAGCATCCTTTTCATTGCAACCATTTTGATCACTAAATTTGAAAATCATCTTATCCCAAATAATTCTTTCACAGCGCCTTTTCCACTTCTCCAGCGCTTCCTGTGGAGAATGATAATGGAGAAACATAATCTCTATATCATCTATTTTCCCAATCGGATATTTTCCAAATGCATTTAATCCCTTTATGTTTTCATAATGCTTTGACTGTTTTGGATCAATAAACCTCAAATCAGCAGTTACATAATAAGAGATATTTCTGCAAAACTCTACGTAATCTTCTGCCATAAAAAACAAACCAACTGTCGGAGATTGCTTCATCAAATTGTAATATTCGTAGACGACCCCCCCCCCAGCAATTATTACTAATTATAGTAAATTGTGAATTTTTCAAATCCCCATTATGCTTTTTACGAAGAATATATCTTATCTTCTTTTGGATCCTCCATCTGGTATCTTCATAATTAAAATATGCCCTGAGCTTTTGATACGTGATCCGTTTCACTTTAATCCTCCAATTTCTGATACCGTATTCAGTTCTTCCCTGCTTTTTGATAAACCTCTTCCAACTTCCTCACTGTCTGCTTTATATCATACCCATGCTTCCAAGCTTCAAGATAACCCTCTTCCCTCTGGTGATTGACATGCTTTGCCGCCAGCGCATCCGCCCACACCCGTACATCCAGCGGCAAATATCGGACACCCTGCCCAAATTCAAGTTCTCTTGTTATGTGATCCGAAAAAACCACCGGCAAACCGGTCGTAATTGCCTCAATACCAGTCATGGGAAAACCTTCATATAGTGACGGCATAATCAATATATCCATCGCCGAATAAAAGCGCTCTATATCAGTACGCAAACCCAGCAAACGCACACGACCATCCAGACCATACTCGTCGATCAATCGCTCCAGTGAGTTCCTTTCTTCGCCGTCTCCGATCATCAATAATACAATCTTGCCGGTTGTTCCCCCCAGTTCCTTCATTACCCTGACGGCAAACCCGCAGTTCTTCTCAGGAGTCAGCCGGCCTACCATTCCAATAACATATTCGTCATTCAATCCCAGTTCCCTCCGCACCGTGCCGCGGTATTCATCTTGAAAACGAAACTTTTCGGTTTCAATTGCGTTTGGCAAAACAAGCCCCTTTGCTGAGCGCATGTGTCGTTTTCCGAAAATCTCATCTCCCGCCTTCTGACCGCAACCAATGACTGTCGTCGCATAGTGAAAATTTAAAACCTGTCCGGCATATTTCCGTATATAGTCCTGAGGCGTCGAGCAGAACCCCGTTGAATGCGCATGCGCAATTCGACAGATGATTCCCAGTTGCCTGGCCACTCTCAAATCGACATATGAAACGCTGTTGCTGTGAACATGAATGGCCTCAAATTGTTCGTGCGCCAGAAGATCGCGTAAAGCTTTTGAGTATTCAGATAGTCCATGTGAGCGAAGAGGCAAACGATAGAATTTCGCCCCCATTTCAATCATTCTATTCTCCAAGTATCCAGGTTTGATGGCATTTACCGCGAAATCAAAATGGTATTCTTCTTGATCAATATGCTTCATGTAATTAAATACTACCGAAGCTATACCGCCAACATCCGCACTCCCCATAATGTGTAGAATTCGCATAGTCTATCCTTCCAGTGCTTTTAATGTTTCAAATATACGCCAAGAATTCTTCTGGTAATGCCAAATCCGCATAGTTTAATCAATATAGCAATCTTTTTTGTTCTCGGGTATACATCATAGTCATACAAATATATATACTTTTTAAGCTTTAGTAAGGTTTTTTTTGCTACCTCTGATCGTACATTTGTACAATATGCTGCAAGCAGTGCATGTTGATAAGCCATATAGCTAAGCAACGAAGCTTTCGTTTCCTCGTTACAGTATTCATATTCGGCAAATGTTTTGACAATATCATAATAATTCTGCAAATGACGATCATCAATAGTGTGTGTTATTGACCCGGAACGGTGTCTGTACACATATAAATGCTGTGGGCTAAATTTACATATCGGAAGGCAGTTTGCAACACGCATATTGAAATCTATATCCTCACATTTTTGCCCAACTTTGAATAGCAAATTGTTCTTTGTGAGAAATTCCCTACGATATGCTTTTTTACATGCGCTCATGTTGAAAAGATCGTTACCAACCATTTCCTTCAACGCTTCTACCCGATCAAGTTCATTAAATGATTCTGGATATTCGTAACGATCCGGAACCATTTTCTTTGTTTCATCTTCCATATTGTAGGATGCAAAATAAACAACATCTGGCACTTCCTTGCATTTTTCATCTATTCTTGCTAACCCATCAATATCGCACCAAAAATCATCACTGTCTAAGAATATTATATATTCTCCAGCAGAAACAGACAGTCCGGCATTCCTTGCAGCCGATAAGCCCTGATTCTTTTGATGAATAACTCGAACCATTGGGTATTTATCTGCATATGTATCGCAAAGATCAGAACTGCCATCCGTTGATCCATCATCTACAAGAATGATCTCATAATCAGAATATGTTTGATTCAAAATGCTTGATACGCACTCGTCCAAGTAATCTTTCACATTGTAGACCGGTATCACAAAACAATACTTTGCCATCGAAAATCCTCATTATTCATAGTAGTTGTATTTTATTCTGCTTGTCTTCCGGAAAAAACGTCAATGCGTGCATAAAAGCAAATAGCGTTACCAGCTTATCCCTGTGTCTGGCAGCTGTGCCTGTATTACTTACTCCCCAAGCGAAAACAAATACCGCGCATATCGTAATAATCAACATGTTTAGTACCAGTGTCTTATTCTTAAGATCCCATATTCTCAAATATCTAAAAGCGCGGGTAACAATATACAGGTAATATAGGCCGCTAAAGAAAAACGCAATAATATCGGCTATACCACGCCATTGCCATGGAAATGGGGAGAACAAGAAAAAAACGATACGAGGGATTGTATAAATCACCATATTCCCGGCCGAATTGCTATTGCCTACATAAGTCGCATACGATGATCCACCTCCAGACAATGTGTTTGCAACATCGGACAACTCGTTTACCCCCAACATTTTAGCATAGAAGACTTCCCCATACCGAACGTATAAAAAAACAGCGCCAAAGCCAAAGATGATCGCTAATACAGTATTAGTAATAGACAGGCTGTTCGATTGTGTTCTTCGATTATGCAAAACCATTACAATGAGATAACCAATGATAAGTCCAGCGACACCGCTATGAAAAACCATGCCTGCAACAACGCATGCAAAAGAGAACGCTAAATTGAAAAAGCTCCCACCTCGGTAGTATCTTATGTAGCAGAGGAGAGAAACAGCTACACACATAGCAACAATCGACTCTCTGAGAAAGATGGAAGAAAGGATCGCGTAATTTGGCAAGAATGACAACGCCGTAATTGAATTGGATTTTGCCTTGTCACTTATCTCTTGCTCATCAATTGTAATCGTGATTGCACATAATGCTACGATTGAAAAGAGCGTCGTAAGAAACTGTGCAAATAATCTGTTTGTTCCTATAATGGAAAAAATGATGCGAAACAGGCCGATAAAACCTCCACTTCTCGAACGGATCAGCCCCGTGGCCTCTTGGACAGCCATGATATAGAAATACTCGCTGTCGGCTCCACTGTTTGGAAGTTGGTATACACTTTTCCCATATCGGTCAAAAAAAAGCAGTGCTATACGCAGGAGGTACCCTAAGAAGAGGATATTCTGGTATTTTGATAAGCGATCGCTTCTGCTAAGATCTGAATAGAATGCTATGGTAAAGATAAAAATGAAAACGCTAGCAAGCAAACTGCTGATAGGATCAATGCCTAGATCCTTCAGCATCGCGCATGCTCCGAGTTCAAATGCCAATGTCAAGGTCGATAGCACTTGCCGTCCTCCCTATTACCACTTACGAACTTCATCTGGGATCTGTATTGATAGCAGAGTGATTCACTTTGCTTTCTCCATCAACTGAATTGGCATCATATAGATCCTTCTTGATCTGGCTGCTTGAGATTTCGGGGGTTCTGGGCAGGTAAACCACTTCGACACCTTCTTCTTTCAGAAAGTCAAACTTTCCTTCCCAGTCGTTACCCATAACAAATGTATCTATATGATATTCATGCATGTCTGTACGTTTCTGTTTCCAGTTTTCTTCCGGAATCACCAGATCAACATACCGAACCGCTTCAACCAATGCCTTTCTCTGCTCATAACTGAAATAGCACTTTTTCTGCTTTTCATTCCAGTTGAACTCGTCTGTTGAAATGGCAACGATTAAATAGTCTCCTAGCGCCTTCGCTCTCTTGAGCAAATTTATATGCCCATAATGAAGCAGATCGAACGTTCCATATGTTATTACTCTTCTCATAATAAAATCCTCTCATTCTCGAACATGAGCAGCAATACAATCTAATGCTGCCTGTGTTGCGTTCCCATACCGATTAACAAATTTATCGCGGAAGACTACCGTTTTTTGTTCACTTTCCGACATATTGATATTCACGATGCATTCCAACAAAGCGCCCTCGTTTTCTGCCCCACCGATATAATCCCGAATATCAAAATACATTCCCCGGTGTTGGGAATAGACATCGTAGTCATAACAATAGTGAAGCATTGGCTTGCCCGTGATGGCATAGTCAAAAAACACGCTGGAATAATCACTGATTAATATATCAGCAGCAATCATCAAATCGTTTAGACGAGGATAGGATGTCATGTCTAATACGAATTCATTTTCTTTGATGCCAAGAACCTTTGAGACTTCATAATGTGCTCTGAATAGAAGTACATAGTTGTCGCCAAGAACCTGTTGCCATTTTTTTAAGTCGATCGGCGGTTTAGAGACCACTCCCAGTTTTTCATCTTTTTCATATTCACGGAAAGTAGGACAATAGAGAAGAACCTTCTTTCCTTCCGCTATACCTAGTTCTGCTCTTATCTTTTGTTTGACTCCAGCCGTAACGTGTGCCAACTCGTCATTTCTGGGTAGACCTGCTTCAAGAAAATGATTCTTCGGAATATGGAAAGAACGTGAAAAGACCTCTGTTTCAAATTCGCTCTGTGACATGCGAACATCGTCGACACTTTCGGATTTTGGGGCAAATGATTGATTATCCTGTTTCAAATCCGATCCCATGATTTTAATCGGAGTGCCATGCCATGTGTTAAAATACAACGTCCCTTTTTTCTTAAACTTTAGCCCTCTTTCTACACTAGAGTTCGTTACCCACACCTTTGCTCTCAATGCTATCACAAAATACTGTAAGGTGTCCGTTTTTACTTTCTCTGCTATGAGCTCAGGATATTTCTCAGGTTCATGAAATGCCCATATGATGCGTTTCCCCTTGAATCTACTATCCTGGATCATTGCCTCATAGATTGCTCTCGGACTATCATCATATTTACGCCCGGCGTAGCTGTTAAACAGAATGATACTGTCATCCTGCCTAACGAATAAACTCAACACTCTAAGCGCAAAGTTCATGACATAATAATAAAATGAGTAAACCGTTCTGTTGTATTTCAAAAGATTTGTAAGTCTTTGCTTCATGTTATTTCACCAGCTATATCAATCTGTGAGCCCATAAATCTCTTTCAGTTCTTTCGTTACTGATTTGAATCCGTACAGTAGCCCTTTTTCGTGCGCCGCTTGTTTCATCTGGTCAGCTTTTGTATGAGCTTGTAATATACTAATCGCCTTTTCCGCCATCTGCTCTGCATTATTCAAATCGACCAGATAACCGGTTACCCCGTCATCTACCAATTCGCGATGCCCACGATTCTTTGTAGCAACCACAATCGTATCGGAGAGCATAGATTCCACTAAATTGAGAGGTAAGCCCTCACGATAGCTACAAGCGAGCAGCACATCAGACATACGTTGATAATCCTCCAAATGTGTGCAGTAGCCTATCAACCTGACGTGATCCTCAAGGCCTTGTTCATTAACATATGTCTCAAGATTATCTTTCTCAGACCCATTTCCTGCAATCAGAAGCGTCGCATCAGGGATCTGCTCTATAATTTTCTTCATGGCAGAGATTGCCATTTTTTGATTTTTATTGGGAAGAAGCTCTCCAACATTCAAAAGTATTGGTCCAGAGAAGCCTTGTCCAACCTTTAAGCTTTGCTTCTCAGCATCGTCTACCGGGTAGTACCGTCCTTCGTCAACACCTACGCCGTGCATCCTACAGGTGGTGCATTTAAACCTCTGGCTAGCGCGCTGGAAGTCCTCTTCCGTGATGGTTATCAGCTTATCCGTATACTTGGCCATCCATTTCTCAATGGGATAGTAGATCAGCCAATTCTGCTTTGGCGCACCCTTGTAGAAATGAAAACCATGAGCAGTATAGTAAACCTGGGTTCCAGTCTTTCGATATTTGTTACCAGCCAATCTGCCCAGAATCCCACCAACTGGTGTGTTACAGTGGATTATGTCATAATGGTTTTCCGCTAAGACTTCCTTGAGTTGCTTATATGCCACAATATTCCGTCGATCGAAAGGAGAACGCTGGAAAGGAATATTGAACACCTTATCAGGATACTCGAGTTGGAGTCCATTTTTTTCCGCAAGATTATCTCTTGCAGCCACATGAATCTCCCAGCCGTGTTCTTTCAAAAGCTGCATTAACGGCTTGTGGAATTGACCGATGTGACTTTGAACCGTCGCGACAAGCAAGACCTTTTTTTGCATATTGTTCATTTCACCTTAATCTAGTTATTATGGCAGCCATGAATTGATAGTGAAAATAACATTCAGAAGGAATGCACGGGTGTTTGTTTCCTTCAAATTCACAACGCGGATATTCATGTCATAGAGTTCCTTATTCAGGACCTTCTTCATATCCAAATGGTGCTGATCGGAGATCCGCTTTTCCAGCGGCACGCGGAACATCAGGTCAAAGAATCTGCGATTGTTATAGATGAAGGTGATGTCAGAATACATCTTCATTTCTGAGATGTTCGGGCCGCCCCAGCTTCCCCATGTCACCTCGTTATAATGCATATCTGCTATGGGATAGGAAGCGGGAATGGCTTCATACTCGAAGTCCTTGATATACTGAGCAAAAACCCGATCAACCTTATGCGCCAGGCTGCGGTTCGTGATGAAGATCTTATAGAGATTCCTGAACAGCTTCGGGCTCAGCTTCGGGAAGGACTTCCTCCCATAGTGCTTGTACCAGTATGCTCGGATGGTTTCCGACACCCAGGATTTAACTTCCACATCGCAATCCAAGTGCTGCATGAGGAAAACACGCTTGCGGTACTCATTGTCGTTCTGCTTAATGACATATCCGTTGTTATGCTCAATGATCTGAACGATCTCTTGGTAATCCTTTAAGCCTTCCGAAGTCTCCGGAATGTTGAACAGCAGCCGTTCCACGCCAAACCGACCAGCAATCTTCTTCGCCGCATCCGCGTCAATCGTTTCTTTTTCGGCAGATACATAGCTGAAAGCCTTGAACTTATCGTACACACCGTTGGCAGCCGCGAATGTTGTATTGCTGTCAATTCCGCCCGTCAGTGAGATATAAGGCTTCTGCCACTTCTGTGAGACAAGCAGCATGTTATTCTTCAGGATTTGTGCCGCCTCGTTAATGACCTTCTGATAATCTTCCTCGGTCACAGCCGGCTTGGCTTCCTTTGTCGGCCAAAAACGTTTGTGCGTCACCTTCGAGCCAGAATACGTGTAGGCAATACTCGGAACGATCCGCTTCACTTCGTCAAACTGCGTCATGTCAGCTGGGAGATAATCGCCCATGACCCGATGATACCACTTATAGGCGATCAGTTCCTTGGTCAGGTCATTCATCTTCAGGCCGCAAAGGTCACCAACAATCTGACTATGGGAAGTGATATAGAAGTCGCCATTCACCTGTCCGTAATAGGCAGACTGCATGCCCGAAGGGTCAACGATATACTCGACTCGTGTTCCCTCAATGACGCCGTAAACATATACACCGGTGATCTCATCAATGCGATCCTGATACTCAGCCGTCCCATACGAAGCCGCGATTCTTTCCAGGATCTCCGACTCGTCAATCTTCATCGTGAACGGGTTATAGGCATGCCCAAAGAGGAAAAAGACTCGTCCCTTGTGTTCAACAGCGGTTACTTTTTGAAGCTGATGGGTATAAGCCGTATAAGCGCCTATTTTTTTTGTCTGCCAATTCCCGAAGAAGGGGAAAGCGGAAGTATCAATGTCTGATCTGTTTGAAAGAAGAAAGCCGCGAATAAAGAGATACTTTTGCAGATCGGGTCTCTTGGAGATCATCTGTGTGAAGCTATCCATGTGCATGCCCTCCTTTTTCATCTCTTGAGATTGTCCAGAATAAGCTGTGATAGTCTTTGATTATTCCCATCCCCCACAAAGCTGTTGTGAGGCGTTATCACTGCATTCTCTTTGTCCCACAGCTTGCTGTCTGCGTCCAGCGGTTCTTCCTCGAACACATCCAGCACGGCTTCCCCGTCCCAGTTCTCCAGCGCCCTCTGATCGACCACCGCGCCGCGGGATATGTTGACCAGCACGCCGTGGATCAGTCCAAACCTTCTCGCATCGATGAGGCCCCTCGTCCGCTCGGTCAGCGGCACCGCCAGCACCACCACGTCCGCCCGCTTCAGCTGGCTGTCCAGCTCTTCAAGAGGCGCGATGCGGTCATACGCCTCATCCTCTCTTGCGGCGAGGTCGACGCCGGTCACCTCGCAGCCGAACGCCCTGAACCTCTTCGCACACTCCGTCCCCACGCTTCCGCAACCGACAATCAATATAGTCTGCCCGTTCAGCTCGCGCAGGCCCCGACGCTTCTCCCACCTGTGCGCTTTCTGCTGGTCGCGGAATTCGCCAAGCTCTTTATAAATGCTCAGCACCCCCGCAACGGCGAACTCCGCCATGGGGATGCTGTATACGCCTCTCGCATTGTGGATCTCGATGTTGTGCGCCTGGATGTAGTCCATTGGCACCCGATCGAACCCGGCGGAAGTCAGCTGAAGGTATCGAAGATTCGTAAATTGCTCGATGGGATGGAAGAGGAACAGGCCGTTGCAGATGACGCCCTCCACCCATGCGGGATCGCAGGGCAGGTCGTCCTTCTCCTGCTGCATGAAGACAATCTCGTGCCCCATCCCGCGAATCTCATCGAAGTGTTCAGCCGCCTGCTGCCAGGCTCCGGTAATCAGCAGATTCATGTCTTTGTCCCGTCGTCTCCCTTTTTCACCGTCTCGCCGACATTCTCGTTGTCGGCGTTTGTCAGCACTCCTGTGATCGTCTTGAAGAATACCTTCACATCCAGCAATAAGGAACAGTGGTCCACATACCAGTTATTCAACTTGATCCGCTCGTTCCACTCGACTGTCTTCCGACCGTTGACCTGCGCCCAGCCGGTAATGCCCGGACGGACGTCGAACATGTGCAGCTGCTCCTTTGTATACTGTTCAAGAGGCCACGGATGGTAAGTGAGCGGCGGGCGCGGGCCGATGAGGCTCATGTCGCCCTTCAGGATGTTGATGGCCTGGGGCAGCTCGTCGATGGACGTCTTCCGGATTATACGCCCCACCCGGGTGAGCCGCGAATCATGGTCGTCGCTGTAGACGCCGGAACCCGTGTGCTCCGCGTTCATCACCATGGAGCGGAACTTCAGTAGCGTGAATTCCTTGTGGTGCAGGCCGAGCCGCGTCTGCTTGAAGATGGCAGGGCCCTTGGAATCCAACTTGATAGCTATTGCAGTGATCAAATAAACAGGCGACAGCCCGACGAGGATGATCAACGATATGACAATATCCAGCAGCCGCTTGACATATTTCTTGTACACCTGATCCGTGCCTCCCGACAGAAGCGTCATCAAATAATAAACGTGACAGCCGACGAACACGCCCAGCGTATTGTGGATCACGTCGTCCATCTCGCTGAACCCCCGGTGAAAAATCAACTGACACAACTCAATGCCCAGCGATAACAGGCATCCGTACAGCACAGCCCGCCAGCCCGCCGTCGGCCAGAACAAAAGGCCGATCGGCACGAACATGATGACGTTCGCCCTGATCTGGAGCAGCATGTCCATGTCTGTCAATCCGTCCGAACGGCGCAGCAGGCGTAGGGGCATCCAGTCGCTGCCTGCCGTCTCTGATCCCGTCCTCGCCAGAACCGTGGACGCAACCGCGAGGAACATATAACCGAGCGCCAGGCTCAGTGAAAAAGGCCTTTTTCTCCTGATCAGAAATGCCGTGAACGCCAGGCCCATCAGGTAATAATACCACGGCACATGAAGGCTGTTCAGTATGTAATGAATGCTTCCTGTCCCCCCGACCTTTTTTACAGCCCGTAGCTCCGCGCATAGCGGATGCGCTCGGCGATCTCGTCCACAGTCTTTTCGATCTCGACCTTATTCCGGACGAATTCCTCCTGCGTCACGTTCGCCATCGAAAGCTCGTACTGGCGCAGCTTTTCCATGTTCTCCCGG
Source organism: Clostridia bacterium (assembly GCA_017431365.1). Lineage (GTDB taxonomy): Bacteria > Bacillota > Clostridia > Christensenellales > Aristaeellaceae > Firm-10. The sequence continues at coordinate 41,629 of JAFRLF010000070.1, forward strand.
AAGATACAGTCAATCTCCTCGATGTCCTCTATCTTCGACGTATCGCAGAAGGATCTGGACAGGATAGCACGTGTGGAGCCCAGACGATAGTGCTCCATGATGATCCGCTCCGCAGGGAGCATGCCATCACCCAGCTTGGCAATACCGCCGAAACCATAGGGCACGCCCGCCTTCTTGAACTTGTCGCATAGAGACTCAACAATACCATCGGCTAAGGGCTCAAACATAAAGGACATGCCATAGGACAGGTGCAGGTCATTTAGTCCGATATGAATCTCATCAAAGCCACCCATGGCGAGGACCTCGTCGATGCAGTCCACGGCCTCCTTCGTCTCCAGCAGCAGGTTCGTCCTGCAGCGGCCGTGAACCGCGTCGATGAAGTTCCTGACTTCCTGCACCGTCTTCCAATAGGGAAGCATGATTATATCCGCGCCCGCTTCGATCACATCGTCAATTTCCTTTTGAGAACCTTCGTACCACGAATTGATGCGAACCATCATCTCCGCCCGGGTCAGTAACGGCTTGATAGCCGCAATGTCGGAGATGGAATGGTGGGATTTCACTGTGTTCAGGTTATGCTGGCGTTGCTCCTTGCCTCGCACCTCCAGGTCCACCCAGATACGATCAACGCCATATTTCTCCGCCACCAGCGCTACGTCCGGCCGGTTGGTGATGAAGAAGACAATCAGGGGCTTGACCTTGTAGCTGAGCAGCTCGATGAAGAAGGCCCCATCGTGGATGGAGATGGACTTGACGTCGTGCTTGCCGACGATGGTCATAAGCGCCTGCTCGCCGTTATCGAATTGGGTCGTCTTGCCGTCTTCCAGGATGGTGATTTTGCCGTTGACGCACTCCATCAGTTTCTGAAAGGGCAACCCACTGTTGTCGTAGCGCAGGAATCCAGAGAAATCCTGCATGTCGGTCCCGGCTTCCTGGCAGCAATCCCTGATCCGCTCGCGCACAGACATGGGCATGAGGGAATCCGCCAGGATCACGCGCCTGATCTGATACCTTTGCAGGTGACTTTTGAATCGGTCCAGTCCGGCTACGACCGGAATGCCGTTCAGCAGTGTCCCGCTTTCGCCATCCCTGTAGGTGAAAATGCAGGCGATATCGACGCCGCTCTCCGAATCCTCCTCCAGCTGCCGCCGGACGATCCGACTGGTCTCGCCGGTGCCGACCACCATGGCGTTGACCGCATTTTTCCTGTTGAACCTTCGCCTTTCTTCCTGGATATAGCGGTTCGCGAAGCGAATGCCCGTCGTCAGCAGGAACTGTATGATGGCGCCGATCACATAGTAGGAAGTCGGCATCCGCGAGGCGTTCTCTTCATGCCCCGGGATAAACGAGATCACCAGAATGGAAATGCCGATGTGCAGTGCCGCAGTAATAAAGTTTGCACTGGTCAGTCTGTTTAAATCGTGCAGGCCTGCGTATTGCCACATCCCACCATAGAGCCGGAAAAGAAAAAAGACGACCAGTGACGCAAGCGTATAATACGGGATAAAGTGCCAGAAATAATCCAGATAGTATTCGCCGAACCGGAACACACCGTTGACATAAAGACGGATATAAAGCGCCAGCAGATAGGACATGCTGAACGCCGCGATATCCAGCAAAACTACCCATAAGTTGTAGTGAAGGAAATTCCTGATTCGGTTCTTTTCGATCTGCACCGCTGTACTCCTCAAAAACGATTTAAGGCAGATCCTCGCCTGCTCTCATGATCCATTGCGCCGTATCACTTCAAACACTAAACCTTTTTCACGATCTCATACCCCACCCATACGGTGCGCACGACGCCGTCAAACGTGAACTCGATGCAGCAGCGCTTTCGTCCCCTGTCGAGTTTAACGACCCGGCCTTCCATGCCCGCCCACAGCGGATCGTCGACAACGCATCGGTCTCCGACCTCGGCCAGGCTGACGATACCCATCACGCCATCGCAGTTGTAGATCATCTGAGCGAAACTGAGGTCATTGCCCTTCATATCCTCTCGGTTCAGCCAGCGCCTGATTCCGCGTATGTCAAAAAAGGGCCTCAACTCTTCCTCGCTGTACAGGAATATGTATCCCGGCAGCCAGTTGTGGATCTGCTCGAGGCACTCGCCTTTGACCCACTTCCGCTGAATGATCCTCGGAGAGATACATTTTATCTTATAACGTTCTTCTATATGCTCAGCGATGGCTGTGCATCTCTGCGTCTCACAGTACAGACAGTAAATATGCACAGCCATCACCTCGTTGTCATCATATTCATCTGATTCCTCTGAATTCTCTCTGTATTATAGGAATCAAAGAACATAGCTCCGCCCTTTCAGAGCCCGTTGGCCCTGAAACAGCGCGGAGCTATGTTCAGGATTTTGTTCAGCCTGCCAATCCGGTCAGTGCCGCATCAGTCCGTCTTTCAGTCCTCGGCGTACAGGAAACTGACGATTTCCTGTCTGTTCGCATCCTTGTCGATCAGGTGTCCCTGCGTGCCCGCCACAATGTCGTATTCGTTCAGGGCTTCAAGCGGCAGGACCTTCGTCTCCAGAGAGTCGAAGATGTTCACGCCTTGACGGGAAGCCTTGTAGGCAATGCGCGCAAGCGCCAGGGAAATGCCGTTGATCTCATCATCCGACAGATTGTTGAAAGACATCTGGAAAATAGGATTGATCTCGTTGCGCAGGAACTTCAGGTCGTCCTCGGTCGGCTCGTCGATGTTGATGGCTCGTCGTCCGTCCATATCCGTCGGTTCTCCGCTCTCGTTGGTGTAGAAAGCGACCTTGTTCCCCGCGTCTACGCTCACGCTATGGAAGAGGTTGGCGATAACTTCAATCTCGCGCTCACAGCAGTTGTACACCGAGTCGTATTGAAGCCAGCCGAAGCCCACAGCCTGCAGGCCGTTGAGATGTGTCTCCGGGCCGTATTCCGTCAAGTAGTATTCGTTGGCCAGCAGGTCGAGGATGATCTGGCTCATCGTGCCGGAGCTGGCCTCTGTCTGCAGCTTCTCCTTCTTAGAACCGACCATGCCATTCAGGGCGTTGCGCTCAGCGCGGGAGATGTCCACTGTCACGCCGCCGTAATTGTCGATCAGAGAGGCCAGGTTCAGGTAGTTCAGGGACATGTAGTGGCTGATTCCCGTGTCGAAGTTGTCGTTAAATATCTTCATGGCCTCTTCGGCGCCACCGTTGCGGTACGGCATGTCCAATTTCTGCGGCACGTCATACCCTTCGTAATCGATGAATGTGTCCCAGGTGAACATCAAAAGGCGGATCTTGCCGGTGTCAGGCTTCATGGCAACCACCATCAGCGTGTTGCCGGCGTTGCCCCTGTCGTTGTTCATGCCCTCGTTGCAGATGAGCAGGAAATTGACCCAGTCGCCATAGCCGTCCTCTGATTCAGCCAGCCCGAAGATCGGCAACAAGCCGATGACCAGGACGAGCGCCAGAGCCTTAAAAAGCCGCTTTTTCATGATGAACGCCCTCCTTCCTCACTGATCGTCCGACATCAGGGAGTTGAGATCCCTGTCATACTTGCTGGTTATGACCAGCTCGCCTTCTGTGTTGTAATAGCCATTCCACCCAGCGACACCCTCGGCGTTCTCGGTCAACTGGTTGTAGCGGTCGAGGTAGCGCTCGGAAATCATGCGCCCCTCGCTGTCATAGCTCCGCTCGACGCTGAAGTATCCGTCAAGGCAATTGGTCTGAGCGTGCAGGTCGTCATAGTAGCCTTCCCAGGTGACATTGCCCTGTTCGTCCTCTTCATACTCCATCATCGCGTATCCATCGGACGTCGTGATCGGCTTACCATTCTCGCCGAGGAAGGTTACCTCGTGCACGCGCGTCGCCGGATAGTAGACGATGCTCATGCCCCATGCGCCGTTGTTCGCGGCGCAGCGCTCGCCCTGCTCGTTGAGATAGTAGCGGAAGTACTTCTCCACACGATAGGAGTTGCTCAAATCGTAGTCATACAGGGTGGCGGCATAACCGTCGGACGTCGTCTCAGGGTTGCCCTCGCCGTCCAGCCACGTCTCCAGCTCGAGGTTGCCATAAGCGTTGTAATCGCGTTTGACGCCATAGACACCTTTGACCATCGTGGGCCGGTTGTCCACGTCATAGTAGCGCTCAAGGGAAACACTGCCTCGACTCGTGTATTCGCGCTCGACGACGGCGCATCCCTCAGGTCCGTTCACCGGATTGCCCTCGAGGTCCGCGTACTCGCTGCGGATCGCCCTGTCGTAATGGTCGTAAGTCTGTACAGCAGACAGAAGATCGTCTCCCGTGTCCGCGGTTTCGTTGCTCACCTGCATGACGTAGGTCCGGCTGTCGTCATCCTCGCTCAGGAGAACGCGGCGGCTGTACCCACCCACGGATATGGGATCGCCGTTTTCGTCGATGTAGCGCTCCTCGGCGATGCGTCCGCTCTCGGCGTAGCTGATGTAATGTGCTGCATAGCCCTCGCGGCACGGCGCCAGCTGATCCTCGTCGTCGTAGAACTCCTCGCTGACCAGACGGCCCTGATCGTCGTAATCCATCAGATCGTAGGTGTAAAGCGATCCTTCCGGCGTGACGCCCAGCTCGCGGGTGTCGAAATAGCGCTCGCTGGTCTTGTTGCCCATCTCGTCATAAGTATATACGGCCGTCGCGTAGCCCATGGAAGTGTCTGTGAGGTTGCCGTCCGTGTCGAAGTAGGCCTCTTCCGTCACGTTGCCGAGGGTATTGTACGTGGTCGTCTTCTTCGCGTAACTGCGGCGACTCGACGTCGCGTTGCCGGCCCTGTCAAAGTAGCTGACAGACGTCTCGCGCCCGGCCAGATCATAGGTGTAGCGGACCTCATGATAATCGTTGTTATAGGATACGGGGCCGCCGTTGATGTCGAAGTACTTCACCGACATGACCTTGCCGTCCGCATCGACCTCTCTGGTCAGATAGGAGTAGCGGCCGTTGGTGTTGATAGCCGGCTGGCCCTGCGTGTTGTACAAACGCTCCTCGATGCAGTGATTGCGATCGTCGTAGGTGTAGGCGATCTCGGCATAGCCGTACTGGCACCATGTCAGGCCGCCCTCCTTGTCGTGATAGGACTGGCGGACGACGTTGTCATTGTTGTCGTAAGCGTAGCCGACGGCGCTGTAGCCGCCGTTGAGAATTGCGGGCTGGCCCTCGACGTTCAGGTACTCGCGGTAGGTCAATCGGCGGCGGTTGTCATAGCTGTTGCGCATCGTGGCGAAGCCGCCTGACGCCATCACAGGCTGATCGTCGTTGTCCAGATAGGTCTCTGTCAGGATCGTGCCTTCCGCGTCGAGCGTCCGCATGATGCCCGAGTACCCCGCGCTGATGTAGCAGCGGTTGTACCTGTCGTCCATGTAGATGACGCGGCTGACGTAGTTGTTCTCGTTGTAGAAGTAGTCCACCGCGGCGTAGCCGTCCTTGAACAGGGTAGGCTGACCGAAGGTGTCCACGTACGTTGTGCGCCAGAGGCGTCCCTGATCGCTGTACTGGTAGCGTATCCCGGCATATCCGGCCGAAATCATGACGTTCATGCCGCTGGTGTTGAGGTAGTTCACGCTGATGCGGCGATCCTGAGCGTCATAGCCGTAGGTGATGGTGGAATAGCCCGCCGCCGTCTCTACGGGCTGCAGCGCCGCGTTGAGATTCTCGGTACGGATCACGTGGCCGCGCGCGTCGTAGGTGTTGCGGGTAGCCGCAATGCGGTCCGTCAGGGAAGCGATACGCTCGTTCGGATCGAGGTACTGCTCCAGGATGACATGGTTGTTGGCATCATATTCGCGCTGCCAGACCGAGAAGCCCTCCGGCACTACGGTCAGGTCGCCGTTCTCGTCCAGATAGCGCACCTGCAGGGTGTTTCCGGCGTTGTCGTAGACATAGCCAATGCCGGCATAACCCTTTTTGATGGTGGTGGGGTTCATCGACGCGTCCAGATAGGTGATCTGCGTCATACGGTTGCGTGCATCGTAAGTCCGCGCCTCAGCCGCGTATCCCCCTTCGATCTCGACCACGTCCGCGTTCAGATAGTATACGGTGCGCACGCAATTGCCGCGCTCGTCGTACGTGTTGACGATGCGGTTGTAGCCGTCCGGCAGCACTGTAGGCTGGCCTTCAAAAATGTACCACGCCTGCTCAGTGAGGCGGCCGTCGGCATCGTAGGCATAAGTGACGTATCCGTAGGCACTCTCCTGCACGATGAAGCGGTCGTCCGCGCCGAAGTACGCCTCGCTGCTCAGATGGCCCTGTTCATTCCAGGTCTGAACCTTGCGCGCGTAGCCGATGCTCTGCTCAAGCAGCGTTCCCTGTCCGTCGGAATAGGCCTCGGTGAGCAGATGGCCCATCTCGTCATAGGTGCAAGTCTTCTGCGCGTAGCCCATGGACGTCACGACGGGCTGTCCGCTGATCCCGTAGTAAGTTTCGGTCAGAACGTTGCCCTTGGCGTCGTAGGTGTACTCCACCGCCGCGTAGTCGCCGCGCAGCATGAAGGGCCTTCCGGATTCGTCCAGGTAACGCTCGCTCAGCAGGTGGCTTTCGTTATCAAAGACGCGGACGACTTCCGCTGCACCCGCGTTCACAGCGGTCACGCGCCCGTCGACGCCGTAGTAAACCTCGCGGGTCAGATTGCCGTTGTGATCGTACTCGCATATGAAGGAAGCATAGCCGTCCGGGCAGGCCGCGGGCTGTCCGACGGCGTCAAAATAGCTCTCCGCGGTGAGATGTCCCTCGGCGTCCCAGATCCAGGTGACCATGTGATAGCCGTCGGCGATCGTGGTCGGCTGGTCCTGGGCGTCGAAATAGGCCTCCATCACGCGGTTGCCACGGTAGTCGGTGGTTATCTCCTCGCGCGCATAACCGAACGCCGTGTCGACGGGATCGCGGCTGCCGTCCAGGTAGGCCACACTAGTGAGATTTCCGTTTTTGTCATAGGTGCGGGTGACCACGGCGTAACCGTCTGAATTGACGATCAGGCTACCATCGGCGGCGTAGTAGGCCTCCTCGAGGACGTTGCCCGTCTCGTCACAGACGCGCTCAAAGCGGGCGTAGCCCACGCTGGCAGGCGCCGTAGGCGCGCCGGTCTCGTCGAAATAAGCGCGATGAACGAGATTATCGTTCGAATCGTATTTCATTTCATAGGCCGCATATCCAGCCGGGAGCAGCACGGGCTGGCCGTCCGTGCCCAGATAGTCGATGCGGCTCGCAAGGCCCGTCTCTTCGTCGTAGGTGTAACGGCGAGCGGCATAGCCGTCGTTGACCAGGATGGGTGTCAGGTCAGTGCCGAGGTTGGCTTCGTACAGGACGTGGTGCGCGCCGTCATACTCTCGAACAACGCTGGCGCGCCCGCCCACGAGGGTCGGTTCATCCTGCGTATTATAATAGGAAATAAGGGTGATGTTTCCGTCGTCGTCATACTCGTACCGCGCGGAAGCGTAGCCGGAAGGCTGGAGGATCGCGCCGCCGTCGGCGGCATAGAACTTCTCGCCCGTGTGATGTCCGGCATAGTCGTAGGTATGCGCCTGAGCCGCAAACTGGCCGTTGGCGCCGATCATGTCGCCGGTCTCGTCAAAGGTGACCTCCCACAGGAGGTTGCCCATGCCGTCGTACTCCCTCAGCATGGTGGCGAAACCGCCGCGCACGGATACGGGCTCATCATTGACGCCGTAGTAACGTGATCCCACCTGGCGCTGATCACCGTTGTAGCTGTAGACAACTTTGTGCGCGCCGTTAGTCACGTTTGTATCCTTCCCGCCGTCTGCGGTATAGAAGGACTCCTCCATGAGCAGGTTCTTATGCGGGCCGCCGTAGACCATCGCCCGGGCATATGCGCCAGTTATATTCTCGCAGGGAACACCGTTCTCGTCATAATAGGATTCAAACGTCGCCGGGGCTGCGGGATCGGGATCGTCGTAGCGGAATTCGATGCTGGCAAGCTGGTTCTCATTGCTGCGCGTGGGCTGCCAGTTTTCATCCATATATGTGGTGCGGATGACCTGATTGTTCCCGTTGCGGTCATTCTTAAGTCCCGCATAGCCGGCGCGCTTTGCGATCAGCTGCATATCGGGGCCAAAGTACTTTTCGGTCTCCACCATGTCAGGCTCGAGTTCATAGCGCTCGTTGCCGTCGCTGTCGACGTGTATGCTGCGATGGTATTTCCACTCGATGCGCGCATAACCGCCCATGGACATCGTATAATTGTCCAGTATGTCATAATAGGTCACGCGGAAATCGAAGACCTCGCCGTCACCGCCCTCGCGTTCTTCCATATGGAAGCCTTCTGATATCATGGTGCGCTCGCCGTCCGCCCCAAAGTAGCGAATGCGCGTAATAGTGCCGCCGTACTCGTACGTCACCCGGGCATAGCCGTTGAGCATTTTGATGAGCTGGCCCTCTTTGCCCAGGTAGTCGATCTGAATCAGGCGGTCGCTGCCGTCATAGGTGTTTTCGACGGAAGCGTAGCCTCTGGTGGTAATGATGGGCCGGTCGTCGTTGCCATAATAGTCGACGCGGATCAAATTGCCGCGCGCGTCGTAGGTGTTTGTCATGCTGTGCCAGTGCTCCGAGCCGAGGACGTTCGCGTCATCTTTGCCGTAGATGACCTGACTGACCAGCAGCATGTCCGTGACGTCAGCCCCGTCGCGCATGGGCGTACCCTGCTGAAGGCCCAGGAGCATGTCCTCGACCAGGCCGGAGCTCTCCACGCCTTTTGGGTTGTCCATGTACACGGATACGAGCTTGTAGCCGCCCTCGGGGCCCTGGAGAAGGGATCCGTCGGCGTTGTACCACTGCTGAGTCACAGTGACGACGCCATCGCCCTTCACCACTTCGTTGACGATGCGCGCATATCCGCCAGCGGGCCGGGTGAGGCTGCCCTGCGCGTCGTAATATGCCGTTTCGAGGAGTTGATCGTCGTCCCATGCGCTCTCGCTGCGGGCGTAGCCGCCGGGTATATCGGCCAGGCTGCCGTCCGGCGCGTACCGGGTCTCTGTGAGCATATGACTCTGACCCATGCTGTCCACGGAATAGGTATACTCCGCCCGGGCGTAGCCGCCGTCAGCCGTGACGGGCTCGCCGTCAAGTCCATAATAGCTTTCGCTCAGCAGGTTGCTGTGCTCGTCCCAGGTGTACTCAGCCCGATAGAAACCCCGTGCGTTCAGCGCCGGCGCGCCGTTTAAGTCGTGCGCCGTTTCGCCAGTCAGATTACCGACTTCGTCCCAGACACATTCCGTCTCCGTAAAGACGGGCAGGTCAAGGCTCGTATTTGCCTCCGCCTGGACGAAGACGGGCAGCGCCAACGCCATCGCCAGGAGCAGCAGCAAAACAAGACTCGTCTTCTTTTGCGTTTTCATTTTCTTTGTCCCTCCGTACCGCTTGTGTGTGCATGGCTGCGCGTGTCGTACTTGCTGTAGTATCCCGAGTAGTACTTTCTATAATAGTAACTGCCCTGTTTCAAATTTTCGCCATAGAAGACGAAGCCCAGGACGTTGAGACCCGTCATCTCCATTGCGGTGAGCGCCTTTTTAACCTCCCTGTGATCGGAAAAATTCTGTCTGACCACAAACAGCGTTCCTGCCACCTGACTGGAAAGCGCCAGAGGATCCGACACGATGTTTACGGGCGGCGCGTCCAGCAGCACAAGGTCGTACGTCTTCTCAAGCTCCTCCAGCAGTGTGTGCATGGACTTGGAATCCAGTAGCTCAGCGGGATTGGGAGGCAGATGCCCTGCGGGGATGATGCTGAGCGTCTCCCAGTTGGTTTTCACCAAACAGTCCGACCATTCCGTCTGCCCTACGAGAATGTCGCTCAAGCCCGGCAGCTTGTCGTCGTAGTGAAACACGTCTCTCTGACAGGCGCGGCGCATGTCCGCGTCGACGAGCAGGATATTCTTCCCGCTCATGGCCAGAGAGATGGCCAGGTTCGCCGCAATGGTGGATTTTCCCTCGCCGGAGATGGCCGACGTGACCATGACGGCATGCTTCTCCTTGTCCACGAGGGTGTACAGGAGATTCATCCTGAGCTTGGCGTAATTTTCCACCTGATCCATCGGGCTCTTCGCGCTCAGAACGAAGTGCCCCGGGTCGTCGCTGGCCTTTTTTTCACGCTTGACGGAAGCTAGAACCGGTACGGTATAGTTGTCCGTCAACTCCTTGGCCGTCTCGATGCGCTGGTTTAGCAGGAACAGAAGCGCCAGCAACGCCGCTGCAGCAACAGCTCCCGCCATGGCGCCGGTCATGGCCCGACGCGTGGGATTTCGGCTATCCGGCGCACGCGGCGGCGTCGCGTAGTCGATGACCTCCGCGCTGCCCGCGCTGACCACGCGGATGATCTCCGCCGGGGCGACGTCCAGCACCGCGTTGCAGATGTCGGCCGACTTCTGCGGATCGTCTGTCCGACACCGCACCTGCATGACGCCCGTCTCCGACACCGAAGCCATGGACAGCGTCGAGGAGATGTATCCCGTCGTCAAATTGGGATAGTCCGGATGCAACCGCTCCAACACCACGCTCATGACCTTGTCGCTGCGCACGACGACCATGTAGGTGTCAAGCAACCGCACGGCGCTGCTCAAGTCGGATGTCGAGGTGTACCCGTAGTTCACCAGATTCGGATTGGCGTTGTACACATACATGGTGCCCGACGCCGTATACGTATCCCTCTGCTTATACGCCGTCTGCCAGTACATATAGCCGAACCCGATCGCGGCGCAGATCACGATCAACCAGCACCGCTTTAGAATGTAAAATGCGAGTTTGACCAGGTCTATGCTGGCCCTTTTGTTGTTCATGCCCGATTGCTCACTTCCATGTCAAACTGAACGGTTCGGCGGACGCTCCGCCACCACGGCGCGCGGTCCGAAATCAAACGCACCGTATATACCGCCCATTTTTAAAATTATAGATAAGTATATCACAAGTTCTTCAAGATGTGTAGAGTTTCTGAACAAATTTTGTGATTTTACACGGCAAATTCTGACTTTTTGAGTTCGGGGGATTTAAAAAGGAGAGACACTCAAAGCGGCGTCTCCCCAATGTATATTCGTATTTCATTCACTCGGCTTCCAAGACGGGATCGAAGGCTCTGCGCCGCGGCCGGAGGACCGGCTTCGCGGCGAAAACCTGCTTCGCGGGCGTCTCCTCTTCGGATGGCTCATCGCCCAGGGTCTGATCGATCATCATCTGCCGCATGCTCATATAGCCAACGATGCGCTTATCGGCCAGATTGTATGTGCACTGGCCCACGCTGTCGCCCGTGCGCTCGACGGTTCTGAGCGTCTGACCGCTCACGGACGCGACGACGCCCGCGTGATCGGGCCAGGAGGCGGTCGGGTCACTGCTGAGCTCGGTACAGAGCAGAATGATGTCGCCCGGCTCGGGCTGATACCCGGAGGTCGCTATCGTAAACCGGTAGTCCAGCCTCTCCATCCAGCGCGAAGGATTCCCCGACCGGGGAATGACGTGCTTGCTGATCCCGGCCTGATCCAGGCACCATATGACAAACATACAGCACCAGTCGTCATACGGCTGACCGTACCACGCGCCGTAATAACTCCACCTGGCGCGCTCGCCTCCCCTGATGACGAAATTCGACCCGGGACACACGTATCCCACCTGCGACAGCGCGACGGCGAGGAGGCGCTCCGCATAGGTCTTGTCATAGTCGACGCGCGGCAGAGGATTTGGCTTGTTCTGCCAGGGCACGGAGACGGGCACAGAAACCTCGGCACTCGACGCGCCGCCCTGAGCATCCGTTACGTGTGCGCTGACGAGCCGGGCGCCGCCTTCGGCGGCTGTCACGCTGACCGTCAGGCTTCCCTTCGCCTCGAGGGCAAAGCTCTGTCCGTCGACCGTCAGCTCATACGGCGCGACGCCGCCGCTGACCTGCGCCAGAACTTCGAAACTCTCGCCGGCCACGCAATACGCAGGCGCGCCGGACAGGCTCAGGGCCACGGACTGCACGGCGTCAGGTTCCTGCGTCGGCTCAGGCGTGGGCTCGGGCGTCAACTCTGCGGTCGGCTCGGCCGTAGGCTCGGCTGTCGGCTCGGCTGTCGGCTCAGCTGTCGGCTCAGCTGTCGGCGCAGTTGTCGGTTCGGGCGTCGGCGTGGCTGTCGGTTCAGGCGTGGGAGCAGCCGTTGGTTCTGGTGTCGGCTCAGGCGTCGGCGCGGCTGTCGGTTCAGGCGTCGGCGCGACTGTCGGTTCGGGCGTCGGCGCGGCTGTCGGTTCGGGCGTCGGCGCGGCCGTTGGTTCAGGCGTGGGCGCAGCCGTTGGAACCGCTGTCGCGGCCACAGACGGCTCTTCCCCGCCTTCGCCAAGCGCGGGAATCCACGAGCACAGCGCGAGCGCGAGCGCCGTCAGGAGCGCCAGCAGGCGCGTCGGCCTTTTCATTTGCTGACGAGGGCCAGGGTGTCGCGAGCAATCGCGAGTTCTTCGTTTGTGGGGATCACAAACACGCGAACCCTGGAATCGGGCGCGGAGATCTCAGTCTCTTCGCGCGCCGTCGCGTTCTTTTCTGCGTCCAGCTTGATCCCGAGGAATTCAAGGCCCTCTGTGATTTCAGCGCGGCCCGCCGCGTCGTTCTCGCCGATGCCGGCGGTAAAGACCAGCGCGTCGATTCCGCCCATGGCCGCGGCGTAAGCGCCGATGGTCTTGCGGATGCCGTAGGCCCACACGTCGAGGGTGGTCTTACACTTCTCGTCGCCGGCCTCAGCCTTCGCGCGGACGTCGCGCATGTCGGAGGAGTACTCGCTCAGGCCGATCAAACCGCTCTTCTTGTTGAGGATGGTCAGGACCTCGGACGTGGTCAGGTGCTCGTTGTTGGCGATGCACTCCACGACGGCCGGATCAAGGCTGCCGGAGCGGGTGCCCATCAGCACGCCCTCAAGAGGCGTCAGGCCCATCGAGGTATCGACGCACTTGCCGTCCACGACGGCGCTGAGGCTGGAGCCGTTGCCCAGGTGGCAGATGACTACCTTGCTGCCGGGCTTGTCCAGGATCTCGTTGACGCGGCCGGCGATAAACCGGTGCGACGTCCCGTGGAAGCCGTAGCGGCGGATGGAATACTTCCTATAATATTCCAGCGGCACGCCGTAGAGATAGGCCTTCGGCGGCATGGTCTGATGGAACGCCGTGTCGAACACCGCCACCATGGGCACGTCGGGCATGACGGCCTGGCAGGCGCGAATGCCCTGCAGGTTGGCCGGGTTGTGCAGAGGTCCCAGGGGAATGCACTCCTCGATGGCGTCCATGCAGGCCTGGTCGATCACGCAGGAGGCGGTGAACTTCATCCCGCCGTGCAGGACGCGGTGTCCCACGGCGCCGATCTCGGAGATGTCGGCGATGACGCCGTGCTCCTTGTCGGTCAGGGCCTTGAGCACGATGTTCATGGCCTCGGTGTGGTCCTTGATGGGGGTCTCAAGCTTAAACTGCTTGCCGGCGTACTTGTGGGTCAGGTTGGAGCCCTCGATGCCAATGCGCTCCACGAGGCCCTTGGCGACGACGGACTCGTCCTGCATGTCGATGAGCTGGTATTTCAGCGAGGAAGACCCCGCGTTGATGATCAATATTTTCATAGGTATCAATTCCTCTCTACTGCATCATTCACTTTATGCTGTAGGATCTGGGGTTCCCCACCACCGCCTGCGGGCGGTCCCCCTCCCCATTCACATGGGGAGGCTTGAAACCCCTCAGTCAGCTGCGCTGACAGCTCCCCTTAGCAGGGGAGCCCGGCCCCGTCACTCCTCACTGCTCACACCTCACTCCTCACTCCAAATTAAACCCCATGTTGACGGCCTTGAGGTTGGCGTCGTACAGGTCGGCGTGGCGCGCGGAGACGACCTTCTTCAGCGCGGCTTCCAGGCCTTCGTAGGCGCAGGCGCCGCTCTCCTTCAGGATCTTGCCCACCATGATCATGTTGGCCAGGGTGGTCAGGCCGCTGTCGGAGGCCATCTGCGTCGCGGGGACGCGGTAGACGCTCACGTCCGTGCGGGTCACGTCGCGGGCGATGAGCGTGGAATCCAGGTAGATCTGCCCGCCGGGGACGACGCTCTGCTCGTACTTGTCAAGGGAGGGCAGGTTCATGGCGACGAGGATGTCCGGCGTGGTGATGATCGGCGAGCCGATCAGCTCGTCTGAGATGATGACGGAGCAGTTGGCCGTGCCGCCGCGCATTTCCGGGCCGTAAGAGGGCAGCCAGCTCACCTGTTTGTCCTCGCACAGGCCCTTGTAGGCGAGGAATTTCCCCGCGAAGAGGACGCCCTGCCCGCCGAAACCGGCGATGAGAATCCGATACGTCTTCATGCCTCGGCCTCCTTCGTCTTGTCCTTGTAAACGCCCAGGGGGTAGTAGGGGATCATGTTGTCCTCGGCCCACTGAAGCGCCTTTTCCGGCGTCATGCCCCAGTTGGTGGGACAGGTGGAAATGACCTCGATCAGGGAGAAGCCCTTCCCGTTGATCTGGTTTTCAAAGGCCTTTTTGATGGCCTTCTTCGCGGCCTTGATGTTCTTGACATTGTTGACGGCCACGCGCTCGAGGTACGCCGCGCCGTCCAGCTGGCTGAGCATCTCGCACACTTTGACGGGGTAGCCCACGGTCTTCACGTCGCGGCCGTAGGGCGAGGTCTGCGTGACCTGGCCGGGGAGCGAGGTGGGGGCCATCTGACCGCCGGTCATGCCGTAAATGGCGTTGTTGACGAAGATGATCGTGATGTTCTCGCCGCGGGCGGCAGCGTGAACCGTTTCAGCGGTGCCGATGGCGGCGAGGTCGCCGTCGCCCTGGTAGGTGAAGACGATGTTCTCCGGATTGGCGCGCTTGCAGCCCGTGGCGACGGCCGGGGCGCGGCCGTGCGCGGCCTGGATCATGTCGGTGTTGAAGTAGTTATACGCCAGCACCGAGCAGCCGACGGACGCGACGCCGACCGTCCGGCCTTCGATGCCCAGTTCGTCGATGGCTTCGGCCACGAGGCGATGGATGATGCCGTGCGTGCAGCCGGGGCAGTAGTGCAGCGGCGCGTCGCTCAGGGCATGGGGCTTGTCGAATACGATCATTACTGCTCACCTCCGTGGATTTGCTTGATCTTGGCCAGGACGTCTTCGGGAGAGAGGATCATGCCGCCCACCCGATTGCTCAGGTACACGGGGCGCTGGCACTCGCAGCCGAGGCGCACGTCCTCGATCATCTGGCCCATGTTGAGCTCGGCGGAAATAAAGGCCTTGCAGTGCGCGGCCGCGGCCTTGATCGGGGCGTAGGGGAAGGGCCACAGCGTGATCGGGCGGATCATGCCGGCCTTGATCCCCGCCTCGCGCGCCGCCAGGACGGCGTTTTTCGACACGCGGGCGGAAATGCCGAACGCCACGACGCAGATCTCCGCGTCGTCCATCATGAAGGACTCGTAGCGGACCTCGTTGTCGATGACCTGCTGGTATTTCTCGTAGCGCTGGATGTTGAGCTGTTCCAGCTCCTCGGGCACGAGGGAGAGGGAGTTGATGATGTTGTGGGGGCGCTTCAGGCCCGTGCCGGTGGCGGCCCAGGGCTTGTCGACGGCCTTGACTTCGCCCTCGCCCAGCTCGACGGGCTCCATCATCTGGCCCATGGTGCCGTCGGCCAGGATCATGGCCGTCATGCGGTACTTGTCCGCCAGGTCGAAGGCCGTCTGCGTGAGGGAGGCCATCTCCTGCACGGAGTTCGGGGCGATGACCAGCGTGTGATAGTCGCCGTGCCCGCCGCCGCGCGTGGCCTGGAAGTAGTCGGACTGAGAGGGCTGGATGCCGCCCAGGCCGGGGCCGCCGCGCTGGACGTTGACCACCAGGGCGGGCAGGTCGCAGCCGGCCAGGTAGGAAATGCCCTCGCCCTTGAGCGAGATGCCGGGGCTCGAGGAGGACGTCATGACGCGCACGCCCGCGGACGCCGCGCCGATGACCATGTTGATCGCGGCGATTTCGGACTCAGCCTGCAAAAACGTCCCGCCAATTTTGGGCATGCGCTTGGCCATGTAGGCCGCGATTTCCGTCTGGGGCGTGATCGGGTAGCCGAAGTAATGCCGGCAGCCGCAGCGGATGGCGGCCTCGGCGATGGCTTCGTTGCCCTTCATCAATACTTTTTCAGCCATTGTCATCCATCCTTTCTCAGAACTTTTCCACGGTGATGATGCAGTCGGGGCACATGGTCGCGCAGAAGGCGCAGGCGATGCACTGGGACTGGTCCGTCATCACCACCGGGTGATGTCCCTTTTTGTTGATCTGGTCTTTGTCGACCGCCAGCAGGTGTTTCGGGCAGACGGACACGCAGAGGCCGCAGCCCTTGCATGAGTCGGTCCTGAAGGTCACTTTTGTTGTCATAGCGCTATTTTCTCCTCCCTTTGAGTGTTTACGGGCGGTTGGGTCGCTTAGTAATACTTTTTCTGCAGCGTCAGGGGAAAGACGCCGTCGACCTTTAGGGATACGGCGTCCAGAAGGTCGCTGCGGACGGTGGTCATGCGCAGGGGCAGGCCGCTCAGGCGGCTGACCGCTTCGGCGTAGGCGGCTGAGGCAAGGACGTCCTCCGCCGTCGTGGCGTCGCCGAGGTTTGAGTTGTTGCAAAGGCCCGTGAAGGCCAGCCCGCAGGCGCCCTCGATCTCCCGCATCACTTCGACGGTGTCCTCGGCCGTGGTGGTCAGCGGGCGGTATCGGTTGATGACCATGAGCATGTCGTAGTCCTTCTCTTCGAGGAGAGCGGGCACGTACCGCCCGAGGGCGTAGGCGCCCCGGTCGTCCCCGCCGATGTCCACGACCGCCATGGCGCTTTTATCGTCGGTGACGGCGTACATTTCCTGCGGCAGGGCGGGCAGATCCACGTTGGAGCTGGCGAACGCCGAGGAAATGAGCTGAATGCCAGCGGCGCTGAGGTCCTCGAGCGAATCCCTCGTGCGGAAGTACGGGTTGACGATGTCCAGATCGGCGATCACGACGCGCTCGTGCGTCTTTTTCAGGAAGAGCGCGTAGTTGACGGCGATGTTCGTCTTTCCGCTGCCGTAGTGTCCGGCGAACAGCGTGACGCGTCGGGGCATGGTTTTCACCTCCGGGAGATGGCGTTTAAGGCGGTGGTGGGGAGCCTGGTGCGGGTTACGACCTCATCCGTCTGACCTGACGGTATGGCCGAGTGCGCGGGGAGACCTCTTTCGTCAGCCGCCTGACGGCGTCTGCCACCTTCCCCATAGGGGAAGGCTTTTGGAAGCCTCACCATAACTCAGCCTTCCCCTCTGGGGAAGGGGGACCGCCGCAGCGGTGGAAGAGGTCTCCGGAGTGGGGACCGCCCGCAGGCGGTGGTGGGGAACCTGGTGCGGGTTACGACCTCATCCGTCTGACCTGACGGTATGGCCGAGTGCGCGGGGAGACCTCTTTCGTCAGCCGCCTGACGGCGTCTGCCACCTTCC
>JAFRLF010000071.1 GCA_017431365.1 Clostridia bacterium
ACCATGATCACGACCCTGATCACGACCATGACCATCATCACGATCACGGGCATGACCATGACCATGGCCATGGCCATCATCACCACGCCTCAATGCGTGACATCGAAGCGCTGATCGAGAGCCTCCCGGTCTCCGAACGCGTCAAATCCGACGTGAAGGCGGTATACGCCCTCATCGCCGACGCGGAAAGCCGCGTGCACGGCCGCCCCGTTCAGGATATCCACTTCCACGAGGTGGGCACGATGGACGCCGTGGCGGACGTTACCGCCGTATGCCTCCTGATGGAGAAGCTCGACCCAGACGAGGTCGTCGCCTCGCCCGTCCACGTGGGGAGCGGGTTCGTTCGCTGCGCCCATGGGACGCTCCCCGTCCCGGCGCCGGCGACCGCGCTGCTGCTCGAGGGCGTTCCCACTTTCGGCGGACAGGTTCGCGGCGAGCTGTGCACGCCCACGGGGGCGGCGCTGCTCAGGCATTTCGTCACCAGGTTCGGCGACAGGCCCGTCATGCGGGTCGGCGCCATCGGCTACGGCATGGGTAAAAAGGACTTTGAATATGCCAACTGCGTGCGGGCCTTCCTGGGCGAGAGCGAGGGACGGCGCGAACAGATCACCCGCTTGGACTGCAACCTCGACGACATGACGGGAGAAGACCTGGGCTTCGCGATGGAACGCCTGTTCGAGGCGGGCGCGCGCGACGTGTATACCCAGTCCATCGGCATGAAGAAGAACCGTCCCGGCGTGCTGCTTTCCCTCATCTGCATGCCGGAGGACGCCGACCGCCTGGCCGAAGTCATGATGAAGCATACCACCACCCTGGGCATCCGCCGCCAGGACATGACCCGCTACGCGCTGAAGCGGCATGTGACCTGCGTGGACACGCCCTGCGGCTCTGTGCGGGTAAAAAAGGTAAGCGGCATGGGCGTCGAGCGCGAGAAGCCGGAGTACGACGACATCGCGGCCATCGCGCGGGAAAAGGGCCTGTCGCTCAGGCAGGTACGCGAGGCGCTGAAGCTGTAAGCCTGCCGCAGCGTGGCGGGCTTTCCGCGCAAGACCTCGTCCGTCTGGCCTGACGGCCAGCCACCTTCCCCAGTGGGGAAGGCAGAGACTGGGCTAAGCGCGCATTTTAAAAGCCTTCCCCCCTGGGGAAGGTGGCGCGTGAGCGCCGAAAGAGGTCTTATGTGGGATCGCCAATCAGCGCTGGGGAATCATTCTCCGTTACATGCAGCGCAAGAGATTTCACGCAATGCATAAATGTGAGCTGTTGCAGATTGTGATGCTACTGATCTGCAACAGCCCTTTTTTAATCCTATGCGGCCCGGTGTCAGCGCTTCAGCTCAAACCCCGCGAACTGCATATGTCCCTGACCGACAAAGGTGAAATAGAGCGACTGGACGCCGTCGGGAATGGCGATTTCGGCTTCGGTGTCGTGCCAGACGTTGGCGTACCCGATCGGGATGGAGCCGAGCGCCTCGCCGTCCCACGCCGTGCGGATTTCCAACTTTCCGCGCGCGTAGCCCTTGGTGCGGACGCTGACCTTCCGCACGCCGCGGCAGTCGAAGTAGCGGAAGCCCGCCGTGGCGGTATTTCGCATGTTGGCGATGTAGCCGATACCGCGGTTCCCCGCCTCGATCTGCTGGGTGATCTTCGGGAAGCGGTCGTCCATCCAGCCCGACCAGGGCACGTAGACGACTTCCGTGTCGGTGAACAGATGGCAGGCGATGTACGCCGGATACCATCCCTCGCCCTTCAGCGGACGGACGCTGCCGCATGAGGTCATTTCCGCCTGGACGATCGTGCCGTCCTCGCGGAAGCGGAGCTTTTCAAAACACCCCTGGCGGGAGTAATTTGTGCCGTTGGTGTGCCTGTGGTAGAAGATGTACCAGTCCTCGCCGATCTTTTCCATGCTGCCGTGGTTGTTGGCCGTGTAGTACATGGGCTTGTCCGCGGGCTTGTAGCTGCTTATGCCCATGTCGCAGCTCGATATGATGACGCCCCCGTAGACGAAGCCGCCCGTGGGCTTATTGCTGACGGCATAGCACAGCTCGTGGAACTTGATGGAGGAGTAGATGAAGTAGTACAGCCCGCCGCGCTTGCGGATGGAGGGCGCCTCGAAGAACTCATGGCCTTCAAAGCCCGTGCCCTGCCCGTACATGACGCCCGGCGCGACGAAGCGCGGCGCCTCGACGATAGTCAGCATGTCGGGGCCCAGCACCGTACACATCGCGCCGTGACGGGATTTATCGCCCATCCCGCAGAAGCCGGTGTACAGGTAGGTATGATCTCCCTCCGTCAGGACGCCGGGGTCGAACTGCGGCTCGTCGCCCGCCTTTTCGCCCAGGCGTGTGCCGTCCTCGTAGCGGACGTAGCCATAAAAGTCAAACGGGCCCTGCGGTTTGTCGCTGACGGCGACGGAGACGATGTCCCTGCTGCTGAGCACGTAGTAGAGGTAATACCGCCCGTCGGGCCCGACGGCGACGTCCGGCGCGTACAGGTTGCCCTGAAGGTCCCCGTTCTCCGGATCCTGATCCTTCCGGTAGATCACGCCCTCGCAGCGCCAGTCGCCCAGATCGTTCGCCGGCGCGGACCAGCAGACGTAATCGCCCATGCAGTACACGTCGCCGCCGAAGAAGTCGTGCGAGCCGTAGACGTAGACCCGGTCGCCGAAGACGTAAGGTTCGCCGTCCGGGACGTACTCCCAGTTGGGGAGATAGGGGTTGATGACCTGGTTTTCAGACATGTCAGCGTCATTCCTTTTTTATGAGATTAAGCGGTGAGCGGGCGCGATTCAGGGAATCAGCGCGATCTTGAAGGCGGAGCGGTCTTCCGCCATGCGGAAGGCCTCCTCCCACTGCTCCAGCGGGTACATGTGGGAGACCACGCCGTCCGTGGGCGTCGATCCGTCGACGATGCTCCTGATCACCGGCTCGAAGCAGTACGGGCTCAGCTGAGAGCCGCGCATCGTGATTTCCTTCGCGTCGCCGATGATGCTGAAGTCTATGGTGGAGGGACCGCTCATCACGGAGAACTCCACGAACCGGCCGCCCTTGCATATCATGTCAAGGCCCTGCTGCACGGCGCTCGGGTGGCCCGTGACCTCGAGATAGACGTCGCAGCCGTAGCCCTCCGTCAGGTCGAGGACCTTCTTGACGGCGTCCTCTTTGCCGGGGTTGATGACCAGGTCCGCGCCGAATTCGCGGGCCTTTTCAAGCCGTTTGTCCACCATGTCCAGGACGATGAGCTTTCTGGGGTTGCATCTCCTGAGCGGGCCGATCATGCCGAGGCCGAGCGTCCCCGCGCCGGCCAGGACGACGACGTCGTCCGCCGTGACGCGGCCCTGACGCACGCCGTGCAGCGAGCAGGCGAACGGCTCGACGAGCAGTGCCTTTTCAAGGGGCAGATCCTTGGGGATGACGTAATTTCGGCTGCCGCGGGGCAGGCGCACGTACTCCGCCATGCCGCCGTTGAGAAAGCTCTTGAAGCCGTAGACGTTGTGCGGGCCGCAGAGCCAGTACTTGCCCTCGCGGCAGTAGCGGCACTTCCCGCAGGGGACGATCTGCTCCGAGGCGACGCGGTCGCCGATGTGGAATTCGTCCGACACGGCGCCGCCCATCGCCGCGATGGTGCCGATGAACTCGTGTCCCGGGATGAACGGCGGCTCGCAAAAGCCCGGCATGCCGTCGCCGCCCCAGAAGCGCGCCACGGGGTGCGAGGCCTTGACGTCGCCCGCGCAGATGCCGCAGCCCTCAACCTTCAGAAGGATGTCCTCCGGGCCGACTTCCGGCACGGGGACCTGTTCCAGCGCGTATTTGCCCGGCCCGTAGGCGACGAGCGCTCTCATGGTCTTCGGTATGTTCATATGTACCTCCATCGCGTCCCGGCGAAGCGCCGTCAGGGCCGCACCGCTCTGCTTGATATAAATTCTACGCCTATTATAACAAATGTTTACGAAAAATCAATCTGATCCGGACGCTGAACATCGGTTTTTCTTGCCATATCGGGCTGTTTTCTGGTATAATCCATACTAGATTAGTGTGCGCGCCGCGAGCTGCGCCCGAAGGGAGATATTGACGTGAAGACACTTCATCTGCTGGGTTTTGACTTTGGCGCTTCCAGCGGGCGCGCCATGCTGGGGACCTTCGACGGGGAAAAGCTGGAGCTGTCTGAGCTGCACCGCTTCTCCAACGACCCGGTCATGCTGGGCGGACGCTTCGTATGGGACGTTCCGCGCCTCTTCTTTGAAATGAAGGCGGCGCTGCTCAAGGCGGCGCGGGCCGGCATTGAGATCGACGCCATCGGCATCGACACCTGGGGCGTCGACTACGGCCTTCTGGACAAGAACGGCGCGCTTCTGGGCATTCCCACGCATTACCGCGACGCCCGCACCGACGGGATCATGGACAAGGCCTTCGAGGTCATGCCCAAGGAGGCCATCTTCGAGGAGACGGGCCTGGCGTTTATCCAGTTCAACACGCTGTATCAGCTCTACACGCAGAAGCTGCAGGGCGATCCCACGCTCCCGGCGGCGGAGCACATGCTGATGATGCCGGATCTGCTGGCGTACTTCCTCACCGGGGAGATCGCCACCGAGTACACCATCGCGTCCACGTCCCAGATGATCGATCCCCATACGCGCGACTGGGCCTGGAAGGTCATCGACGCGTTTGGCCTGCCCCGGCGCATATTCACGAAGATCCAGCCCGCCGGCACGGTGCGCGGGACGCTGCTCAAGTCCATCGCCGACGAGGTCGGCATGGCGCAGGTGCCGGTCATCGCCGTCGGATCGCACGACACGGCGTCCGCCGTGGCGGCTGTCCCCGCGCGGGAGGGGAGCCATTTCGCCTACATCTCTTCCGGCACGTGGTCTCTCTTCGGCGCGGAAATCGCCGAGCCCCTGTCCTCCGTGGAGGTCATGAACGCCAACTACACCAACGAGGGCGGCATCAACGGGACGACGCGCCTGCTCAAAAACATCATGGGCCTGTGGATCATCCAGGAGTGCAAGCGCGAGTGGGACCGCAGGGCCGACGCGGTGGACTTTGCGGGCCTGGTCAAGCTGGCCGAACAGGCGCCGGCTTTCAAGGCCGTCATCGACGTGGACGACCCGCGCTTCATGGCGCCGGGCGACATGCCCGCCCGCATACAGGCCTACTGCCGAGAGAAGGGTCAGCCCGTCCCTGAGGGGCGCGGTGAGATCTCCCGCGTGATCTATGAGTCCCTGGCCCTCAAGTACCGCTGGGCCATCGAGCGCCTCGAGGCCATGCTGAACGAGAAGATCGACGTTTTGCACATCGTCGGCGGCGGCAGCAAGAACGAGATGCTCAACCGCATGACAGCCAGCGCCATCCGCCGGCCCGTCGTCGCCGGCCCCGGCGAGGGCACGGTGATCGGCAATCTGCTGGTTCAGGCCATGGCGCTGGGCGCCGTGGAAAACCTGCCGGAGCTGAGACGGGTGGTCGCCGCTTCGTTCGAGAACGCGACCTTCCAGCCCGAAGGTGATCCCGCCGCGTGGGATGCGGCCTACGCGCGCCTGCTGGCGCTGATGGGCTGATATGGATCACTCTGAGCGCGAGGACGCGCCGCGGATCGTCGGCCACATGGATGACACAGACAGGGAGATCTTTTTTCAGGGACAGATGCCGGGCTCTCTTGAGTTGGCCTACGTGGGGGACAGCGTGTGGGACCTGTTCGTGCGCACCCGCCTGTGCAGGCGGGGCGGCCGCATGAAGGACTTGCACAGAAAGGCGGTGGCCCACGTGTGCGCGCGGGCGCAGAGCGACGCCCTGGCCCGCGTGGAGGTCATGCTTACGGAAGGCGAGGCGGACGTGGTGCGCCGCGCGCGCAACGCCCATCAGCATCCCACGAAAAACGCGGATCCGGGAGATTATCACCGCGCGACGGCCTTCGAGGCCCTGCTGGGGTATCTCTATTTGACGGGACGGCGCGAACGGCTCGAGGCCGTGATGAACGCCTGCCTTGCGGAGGACGATCCGCTGAACACTTGATATCGCACGAAACAACAGTTTATGGAGGGAATACCGTTGCCGCAAGTCAAACCCAAAGTCGCGCTTCTGCGCTATACGCCAGCGCCGGAGGAGCTCATCGCCCTGGCGGGAAAGCTCTGTTACTCGGCCTCTGACCTGGAGGACCTGCAGGAGGGCGTCGCCCGGCGCGATCAGTCGAAATACCTGGGACGCCTCATGGACATGGGGCATTTGTCGCCCGTGGAGCACGCCTCGTTTACCTTTGGCATCGAGGGCGTGTCGCGCAGTTTCCTGGCGCAGATCACACGGCACCGCATCGCCAGCTTTTCCGTACAGTCGCAGAGGTACGTCGCCCTGGGCGACGACGAGACCGGCTTCGACTACGTCATGCCCCCCGCCATCGAGGCGCTGGGCGAGGAAGCCGCCGCGGAGTACCGGGCGCAGATGGAGACGATCAACACCTGGTATCAGACCTGGCGCAAGAGGCTCGGCGACGGCGAGAAGAGCAACGAGGACGCCCGCTTTGTCCTGCCGAACGCTTCGGCCACGCGCATGCTCGTGACGATGAACGCGCGGGAGCTGCAGCACTTCCTGGCGCTGCGCTGCTGCAACCGGGCCCAGTGGGAGATCCGCGCCGTGGCCTGGGAGATGCTGCGCCTGGCCCGCGAGGCCGCGCCGAAGCTGTTTGAAAGCGCCGGCCCCGGCTGTCTCCGCGGGCCGTGCCCCGAGGGAAAGAAGTGCTGCGGCAAGGCCGCCGAGGTCAGGGAGCGCTCTGAGGCGCTGAACGCCTCGCTGGCCGACACCGAACGCAACGACTGAAACGCATGAACGGAGGTTAATCCATGCCTTACGATAAAAAATACAATCGCAATCCCGTGGGACGGCAGGGCGGACGCCCGACCGGCCGCCGGGACATCCCCCGCGCCGTACGCGACGACGGCCCTGACCGCTACGACCGACGCGCCGGCCGGGACGAGAGAGGCGGCTTCCGCTCTGACCGCAACGGCGGCGAGCGCGGGAACCGATACGGCTCCGACGAGAGGCGGCCCGGCCGCCGCCCCGCGCCGCAGGAGCGCCCGCAGAGGGGACCTGAGCGGCCGCGGTTTGACCAGAACCGTCCTCCGCGCCCGCCGAGGGCCGAAGGCCCCCGTTTTGACCGCCGGTTTACGCCCTTCGACAGCCCGGAGACGGATCCCGTGCGGCGCTACATGAACGAAGCGCCTGCCGCGGCGGCCGAGGCCATGCCGGAAAACATGCTCGTCGGGCGCAATCCCATCCGCGAAGCCATCAAGGCCGGGCGCGACATCGAAAAGCTCATGATCGCCCGGGGCGAGCTCTCGGGCTCGGCCCGCGAGATCGTCGCCAAGGCGCACGAGGCCGGCATCGTCGTTCAGGAGGTGGACAAGTCCCGCCTGGACGCGCTCTATAAAAACCACCAGGGCATGATCGCCTTCGCTTCCGCCGCGAATTACGCGGAGCTGGACGACATCTTCGAAGCCGCCTCCGCGAAGGAGGAGGATCCCTTCGTCATCGTGCTCGATGGCATCACGGATCCGCACAACCTGGGAGCCATCATCCGCACGGCCGAGTGCGCCGGCGCGCACGGCGTGATCGTTCCCGAGCGCCGGGGCGTGGGCCTGACGCCCGCGGCCGTCAAAGCATCCGCCGGCGCGTGCGAGTACG
This sequence comes from Clostridia bacterium, assembly GCA_017431365.1. Taxonomy (GTDB): domain Bacteria; phylum Bacillota; class Clostridia; order Christensenellales; family Aristaeellaceae; genus Firm-10. The sequence goes on from JAFRLF010000071.1 coordinate 7,664, forward strand.
TGCCCGTGGTGCGGGTCACCAACGTCAACCGCACGCTGGAGGACCTGAAGAGCAAGGGCCTGTGGGTGTTCGGCGCCTCCATGGAGGGCGAGGACGCCTACCATGTCGACCTGACCGGCCCCGTGGCGCTGGTGATCGGCGCGGAAGGCGAGGGCCTTTCCGAGCTGACGGCCAGGAAGTGCGACAGGCTCATAAGCCTGCCCATGAAGGGGCATATCGATTCGCTGAACGCGTCCGTGGCGGCGGGCGTCATGATGTACGCCGTGCTGAACGCGCGTCGGGGCTGAATTATGGCCGGCAGGGAGAAGACGCGCCTGCTCATCGTGGACGGGTACAACGTGATCGGCGCGTGGCCTGAGATCGGGCAGGGGCGCTCTCTCGCGGACGCGAGGGACGCCCTTACCGAGAAGCTGCACGACTACGCGGGATATTCCGGTCAGAAGATCGTCCTCGTGTTCGACGCCTGGCAGTCCGACCGCGAGACCCGCTCTGTCGACCAGAAGGGCGAGCTGACCGTCGTCTTCACGCAGAAGGGGGAGACGGCCGATCACTACATCGAAAGGCTGTGCGACGAGTACGCGTCGTCGGTCTCCATGGGAAAGATGGAGCTGCGCGTCGCCACGTCGGACGGCACGGAGCAGACGGTGGTCTTCGGTCGGGGCGCTGTGCGCATCAGCTCCCGCGAGCTGATTTACGAGATCGGACAGGCCCGCAAGAGCGGCCAGCCCTTCGCGCGGCCCGTGTCGCGCTCGTCGAGTAAGAGCATGGTCATCGAGCACCTGCCGCCGGACGTGCGCGAAAAGCTGGAAAAGATGCGACGATCGGGGAAGTAAAGGAACACGGAGCCATGCAGGACATTGAACGAAGGGCAGACGACGCCTCTCAGCGCTTTGCCGACATGAAGGACGAGCAGATCGTCCGCCTCGCCCAGGACTCGGACGGTCAGGCGCTGGAGTATCTGCTCAACAAACACAAAAATTTCGTCCGATCCAAAGCCCGCAGCTATTTTCTGATCGGCGCGGATCACGAGGATCTGGTGCAGGAAGGCATGATCGGCCTGTACAAGGCGATCCGCGACTACCGCGACGACAGGCAGTCCTCCTTCCGGGCTTTTGCGGAGCTGTGCGTGACGCGGCAGATCATCACGGCCATCAAGACCGCCACGCGCCAGAAGCACATACCCCTGAATTCGTACGTCTCCCTCAACAAGCCCATCTACGAGGACGAGGATCGGACGCTTCTGGACGTGCTGGGCTCGGAGAAGGAGACGAACCCCGAGGATCTGCTCATCCTCAGGGAGAGCTTCAGCGCCATAGAGAGCCGCATACTGAACGAGCTCTCTCCTCTTGAAAAGGACGTGCTGCTCGGGTATCTGGAGGGCAAGAGCTATCAGGAGATATCCTCGACCATCGGGCGGCACGTGAAGGCCATCGACAACGCGCTTCAGCGCATAAAAAAGAAGCTCCTCAGGCTGATCGAGGAGCGGGACAGACAGGAAGAGGAGTGACGGGCGCATGATCATCGGCATACCGGCGGAGGAACTCCGGGCCTTTCTCAAGGCGTGTCCCGACAGCGAAGAGGTTACGGAGGGCGAATACGTCCTGGATCTTTACGACGCGGAGACGCCGATGTCGTATGACATCCTCGTCGACGCGAAGGCGTGCCGCGTCCTCGCCGCGCGGCGGCTTCTGTTCTCCGAGGAGGAGGACGGCTGGTATCTGGGCGAGGAAGTCGAGGATCAGGCGCTCATTGAGAGCGCGCTCCACGCCGCCATGACCGGCGAAACCTGATCCGCGCAGAGCGCGGCTTCATTTGCGCGCGACGAGCGTATAAGTCGCGCCCCAGTTGTTTCTGATATCGACGCCTTTGAACCCCGCTTCACGCAGGATTTGCGTCTCGTGATCCACGGTCAGGGGCGTATCGTAGTGATAAAACGCGTCGTCGGTGATCCCCTGCGCCCTTTTCAGCTCGGCAAGATTGCGGAAATACTCGGTTTCAAGCTCAGGCGATTCCGCGAAGTAGTCCGTCAGGACGAAGTAGCCCGCAGGCTTCAGGGCGTCGTACAGGCGCGCGTATAGCCCCAGTTTCCTTTCCCTTTCAAAGTGGTGCAGAGATTCCACCGAGACAGCCGCGTCGTACGCGCCGTTTTCAAACGGCGTGTCGAAATAGGACGCGCAGACCAGCCGGATGTCTTTCCCCTCGAACTTGGAGGCCAGTCTGTCGAGCATGGCCCTGGACAGATCTATGCCCGTGATCTTCGCGCGGGGTTGGATTGAAAGATACGCTTCGAGCTCAAGCCCCGTCCCGCAGCCCAGATCCAGCACCCGGCTGTCCGGTTCCGTGGGCAGCAAAGACGCGGTATAAGCGTAGAACTCGTCGGCGCCCTCGATCTCTGTGAGCATATGCTCGTCGTAACCCGCCAGTCGCTTTTCAAAAAAAGCCGACATCTGTTCAAGCATGCGTTTGTCCCCCCGTCAATTCAGATCGTTCACAGCATATTAAACAGGCGCCCGCCCGAAGGCGAGGCGCCGCATTCGTTTGTCCGATTCGTCCGCGCGACGGACGTCAGAGGTTTTTCTCGTGCGCGCCGAAGACGTGCGACCGCTGTACCCGGTAGCTGACCACGTAGAGCACGCCGTCGACCAGGATCTTTGCCAGCACCGCGGGAACGTGGATCAGCTCCAGCAGCCAGTGCCCCAGACAGCTGGCCGCGAGGACGCAGCCCGCCAGCAGGAAGTATCGCCCGAGGGACTGCCCGGACGCCTGCTTTTTAAAGACCATGCGGCTGTTCAGCCAGTAGTTGAGCGGCGCGGAGACCACGCGCCCGCCGATCTGGGACAGGATGCGCGACGCGCCCGCCGCGTGGTGCAGCAGGATGAAGATGATGTAGTCCACGACGAAGCAGATGATCGACGAGAGGCAGAACTTGCCCGCCTCGCGGAACATGAGCTTGTAGATCTTCAGGCCGTCCTTCAGGGCATTGAAGTGCGACGAGGCGTTGTCGTCGATGTAGATCGTGTCGATCGTGACCTCTTCGACGGGCATCTTCATCCGGCTGGCGGCGATGAGCATGTTGATCTCGTACTCGTAGCGGTCGCCTTCCAGGTCGGAAAACGCCTCGAGGGCGCTCTTCGGCAGGCCGCGCAGGCCCGTCTGCGTGTCGTTGAGCCACAGCCCCGTCAGCAGTCCGAACACGGCGCAGGTCAGGGTATTGCCGGCCTTGGAGCGGGGCGGCATGGCCTTTTTGTCGCGTGAGCCGATGACGAGCGTGTCGGGCTTTTCAAGCAGCACGTCCGCGATACGGGCGATGTCCGCCGGCGTATGCTGTCCGTCAGCGTCCGCCGTGACGACGCCGCCCCCGGGCTTTTTCATGATGTGCTTGAGGCCCGTCTTGAGCGCCGCGCCCTTGCCCCGGTTGACGGGATGCGTCAGCACGTGCGCCTTCTCGCGGATGGCGTCGAAGATGGGCTTATAGGCCTCTCCGCCGCCGTCGTCCACGACGACGATCCGGCGCAGATCGGCGGCGATCAGGTCGTCCACCAGTTTGACGAGCTTTTCGTCCGGCTTGTAGGCCGGGATCAGTACGGTTATTTGATCGTATTTCATGGGCGTCGGACCCCTTTTCCAGTATTGGATGTAGCTGACGGACGGCTGGCCCGCGCGCGTTCGGCCTGAGCGCGCTGGCGGCGCTTGTACTCAGCCCGCTCGATACGCCTCTGTATGGTGATGATCTGGATCGAAAAATATATGGCCAGAAGGGCCAGGACGAACGTGATTCGCTTGTGGAACTCGTTGGTCATGAAGCCCATGGGCTTGTTTACGCGGTCGATGACGAAGAACACCACGAGCATGCCGGATATGATGATTGCCACGTGCGGCAAGAGCTTTTTAAGCAGCTTGATCCAGTCCCTGAGCTTGGCGCGCCTGATCCAGTTGACGGCGTTATTGATCAAAACACATACCCCCTTTTGACGGCCAGCGCCGTCAGGTTCCCCAATCGGCGATGATCACCATGTCGCTGGTGCTGCGGCCGTTTTTATAGGGCCGGTTGACCAGCTGCCCCATAAAGGTCATCTGCGAGGTCTGACCGCCGTCCAGGTTGTAGGCGGCTTTCATGCCCAGCTCCCAGCACAGATCCGCGCATTCCTTGTAGGTCAGGCCCACGGCGTATCCCGTCTGCCGTCCGTCGATTACGACGAACATGTAGTGCCCCGGCTCGACCATGCCGATCAGCGTCCGCGGGTCATGGTTGACCCTCTGATATCCGTCGAGGCGGAGGTTTCCCTTTTCATCCAGAAGGCCCGGCCCGAAGGAGAAGGACTGCCACGCGCCGGCGGCCATTTCGCGGTCGACGTCGAGGTCACTCTCGCCCTTGAAGACCTTTAAATCGCCGTTGCGATAGATGATGGCGACTTCCTCGTTTTCCTCGAAGACGCGCCGGTAGAGCACGCCGTTGCGGATGCAGATGCCGCCCGTGCCCACGCCGTAGTAGTCGCCGTTGATGGCAGCGACGGCGTTGGAACGCGTGGACATGCTGACGACGTCTTCGGAGATGGACTTGCCGTAAGTGTCTTTCGCGAACACTGTGCGCAGACAGTCGATATTGCGGATGTAGATATCCTGGACGAAGATCGTCTGGTTGTCCGTCCCGTTGTCGACGCGCTCGATCTTTTTCAGCGTGACGTTGAGGTTGGCGCTCTGATAGCTGGTGTCCGTCACGATGACTTCGCCGTCCGTGAACTTGTCAGCGAACTTTGCGGAGAAGTCGCCTTCGGCCGCCGTCGGCTGCGCCTCCGCGGCGTTTGCGGCGACAGCCGTATCCGTCTCAGGCGCGATCGGAGCGGCTGTGACGTCCGGCACGGTATAGACGGCCGCCACCTCGCCCCGGGGGATCACGTGATCAAACAGCGCGAAGATCACCAGGCACAGCCCGATCAGCAGGATGTCCAGGATCGCCAGCGCGTACGCGGGCAGCTGCCGCGGTCCGCCGCCGGTTCTGCCCGCGGTCGTCGGGGCTTTTACGGTATTTGCTTTGGAAGAAGAATTGTGTGTCATATGTCAGTCCACTATAATCAGCATGTCGCTCGTCGATCGTCCGCCGCCGGTAGGCTGGTTCGCCAGCTGTCCCATGAAGGTCATCTGCGCCGTGGCGCCTCCGTCGAGGTTGTACGCCAGGGTGCACCCGAGGCTCTGCATGACCTCGGCGCACTGGGCGTAGGTCATGCCCGCGGAATAGCCGTCCTGCCGGCCGTCGACCACCATGAAGACGTAGTGTCCAGGTTCCACCATGCCAACGACGCAGCGCGGATCGGTGTAAAGCCCCTTCTTGACCTCGACCTGTATGCCCCCGTTCTCGTCGAACAGGCGCGGCCCGAAGCTGAAGCTCTGCCACGCGCCCTGCGCCATGATCTCGTCGACGTCGATCGAGGACTGGTCGTGATAGACTTTCATCGTGCCGTCCCGGAAGAGGACCAGGGCTTCGTCGCCGGATTCCGGATTTGAGCCGTAGAGCACGCCGTTTCGTATGCACAGCCCCGGCGTGCCCACGCCGTAGTAGTCGCCGTTGATGGCAGCTATGGCGTTCGTCCGTTGCGACATGTTTACGACGTCTTCGCGGATCGCCTTGCCGTAGGTGTCCTTGGCGAACACGGTGCGGAAGCTGTCGATCTGGCGGATGTATATGTCCTCGATATAATACACGACGGGAGAGCCCTCGTATATCGTGTCGTATCGCGTGAGCGTGACGCTGATGTTCGCGCTGGTATAAGACGTGTCGGTCGCTATGACCTCGCCGCCCGTGAACTTGTCCGCGAACCTGGCGGAAAAGTCGCCGACCGGCGCGGGTTCGGGCGTCGCCGACGCCTGCGCGGCGTCCGCGGTTTCGGCGGGGACGGCAGTCGCCGCCTCAGCCTGAATCTGCGATTGCGTCGGCGCGGGCGCGTATGTCACGTCGGCGGCCGGTATGCCCTTTCGGGGTATGACGTGATCAAACAGGGCGAATACCACCAGCGACAGGCCGATGAGCAGTACGTCGACGGCGGCCAGCGCGTACCAGGGCGCCTGCCTGGGCCGACGGGAACGATCCGATTCTCCGGGCATTGAAGGATACCCCGCTTCGAGACATTAGTGACATTTCAACAAAATAAACTATACCACATCCCCCGGAGTAATTCAAGGCGGGACGTGTTGATTTTAAGAGGACGCCGCTCGGGACGAGGGTACATAAAAAAACCAGCCGCCCTACTCTTTCGGACAGCTGAACGTCATGATCCCGCGGCAGGTCAGTATCTCTGCCGAGTCAGCGCTCTTTTGACCCTGGCCATAAAGCGCTGGCTGCGCTTTTTGTCGCGGATGGCCTCCGCGCTCATATACGCCGCTCTGTACTGCTGGTTGAGCGGTTTCTGATGCGCCGCGATGCTGAAGTAGAGCACCGCCTTTTCGTACTCTCCCAGGCGCAGAAGCGTCGCGCCGAAGAGGTAGTTCCACTCCGCGTTGCGCGCGTCGATGCGCATCAGCGCTTTGCGCGCCGCGGCGACCTGCCCGACCTCCAGAAGCTGACGGGCGTCTCTGAACTGATCTTCCTCGCCCGACGGCGCGCTCAGGTCGATGGCGTTGCCCGCCTGTTCCAGCGCCTCGTGGTAGGCGATGTTGATGTCGATCATCTTCTGTTCGGCCCAGAGCCGCTCCGGTCCCTGAGGGAAGCGGTCCGGATGCCAGCGCCGGGCCAGTTCGCGGTAGGCGCTGCGGATCTCCCGCTCCGTCGACTTCGGGGATATGCCAAGGATCTGATACGCGTCCGGCATGTTCTCCCCTCCGTTTCTGCCCAATCGGGCGCATGATCGATTTATAGTCTCTCCATTATACAGGGTAAATTACAAATTCGTTCAACAAAATGATTAATTTTTTATGTAATTCATATTAATTTCAGAAAGTTGTGACCCAGGCGCGAAACTTTATTGCGAAATAAGCGCTTTTTGATGACAAAACGCAATCATTCAGCGCTTGCAAGAGCTCTGAAAAGAGAATAAAATATTATGGATTGAATTTCCGCGCGAATAAGGCCGCGCGCGACACAGGTGGTGATACGTCATGGCCGCGAAAAAGAGCAAATCTCCCGGTGGAAAGCTGGTCCGCAGGCTGAAGCGCCTGACAAAGCGCATAAAGCGCCTTCGCCGTGACGAGATCGTCACCATCGCGCTGCTCGTCTTTATCTTCCCGATGGGGATCTACCGGATGTGGACGGGAGAGATGTGGTCAAAGCGCACGCGCTGGACAGTCACGGCCATCGCGATTGCGCTGGTGTTTCTGATCTTCGCGCCTTTCACCGATCCGCCTGTGCGCCAGACCGGCGGCATCACCGTCGTCAACGGCGCGTCTCAGGACGACGTGCTCGGCCCGGAGGCGCCCGACAACCGTACGGCCGTGGACATCTACGTCCCGCAGCGCACGGCGATGATCATCGAAGCCACGCCGACGCCCGAACCCACGATGGTCTGGTGCAACATCGGCGGACAGTATTACCACGCTCAGAACTGCAAATGGGTGAAGAGTACGACCCCTTCGGTCCCCCTGGCGCAGGCGGTCAGAGCCGGTTACAACCAGTGCCCCGACTGCGACGCGCCGGCGCCGGTCATCGACTGAGGGCCCGGGCCGCGAACCGCGATCCGGGCACATGACTATGCAGCAATATCAGAACAACATGTCAGACGCGCCGTCTGATCTGCTCGACCGGGTCAGGCGCAGCATAGAGAGCATACGCGCGCCCCTGACCCGGAGCGAGTATGAACTGCACGAGCTGGTGGCCGACGCGCTGTATCGCGGCGGCCTGACCGCCGAGCACGAGGTGCCGATCGCGCCGCGATGTCGGATCGATTTCTGCGTGGGCGACGTCGGCATCGAGGTCAAGCGCGGCAAGCCCAACCCCGTCCGTCTGAGGAGCCAGTGCGAAAGGTATCTGGCCAGCGATCGGATCCGGGCGCTCGTTCTCGTGGTCGACACGCGGGCCGGACTGCCGGAGCGGATCAACGGAAAGCCTCTGACCGTCATCGGCCTGAACAGGCTTTGGGGGATCGCGCTGCCATGAGCGAATACGAGGACACCGAATACACGGACTATTCCGACTATATAGACCGATATCCCGCCTATCTGCGCGACGCCGCTGTCTCAGGAAAGAGCTATGGCACGCTCAGCTACAATCGCCGCAGCAAGTGCTGGGTCATCAAAGGAGAGCCCTGCGTCACCGAGCTCGCGAAGAGGCTGTTCCCCGGCTGTCAGGGACGCGGGCGGGGCGAAGCCCGGTTTACCGCTCACCGGCGCATCATCGGCGATCTGAACTGGCTGATGCTGCGCTACCCGCTGACCGTGCGCGAGACGGATCAGGCGCGATGGGAGCAGGCGCTGGAAGAGGCGCGCCTGTACGCCGCCATGCGCGAGAGACGGCGGCTTGCGCCGGATTATGCCACGCCGCCGGAGGGGAGCTTCCATGGGACGCTCATGCCGTTTCAGCAGCAGGGGCTGGCCTTCCTGCTGAGCGGAGAGCGCGTCCTGCTGGCGGATGAAATGGGCCTCGGAAAGACCGTGCAGGCCCTGGCCATGCTGGCCTCGACGCAGGCCTTTCCGGCGCTCATCGTGGTGCCCGCGCATCTGACGCGCAACTGGACGCGCGAGGCGCAGCGCTTTCTGGCGCGGGAGGGCGGCGTGCGGGTGCACGTCATACGCGGGCTGAGTCCGTACCCTCTGCCGCCGGCCGACGTGTACGTCATCCACTATCTGCTGCTCCGCGGCTGGAAAAACGCCCTGCCGGAGCTGGGGTTCCGGGCCGTGATCTTTGACGAGATCCAGGAGCTGCGCCACGCGGGGACGGAGAAGTACTCGGCCGCCAGCCTGCTCTCCGACGCCGTGGAGCGGGTCGTCGGCCTGAGCGGCACGCCGATCTACAACCACGGCGGCGAGATATGGAACGTCGTCAACATCCTGGACTTTCACTTTCTGGGGGATTGGGAGAGCTTTTCGCGGGAATGGTGCTACGGCTACGCGAACAACGTGGTGGCCAAACCCGAGGTGCTGGGCGCGTTTCTTCGGGACGAGGGCATGATGCTCAGGCGCACGAAGCAGGCCGTGCTGAGCCAGCTGCCGCCCAAGCGGCGTCTGGTTCAGGAGATCGACTGGGACGACGCCCTCTACCGCGACATGATCAGTGGGGCGCTGAGCCGCCTGCCCGACCTGGAGCGCGCCGACGCAAGCCGCCGCGCGCTCATCGAGGATCAGATCTCTCAGGACGAGCGCCAGGCCACAGGCTGCGCCAAGGCACCCTACGTGGCGGCCTTTGTGCGGACGCTGCTGGACGGGGGAGAGAAGGTCCTGCTCTTCGCGCATCACCACAAGGTCATGGACATGTACAAAAAGGAGTTGAAGGCGCACAGGCCGGTGTTCATCACCGGACGTGAAAACGATGCGCAGAAGGACGCCTCCCTGAACGCCTTCATGCTGGGAAAGACGGACCTGTGCGTCATATCGCTGAGGTCCGCGGCCGGTCTGAACCTTCAGAGGGCCACCTGCGTGGTCTTCGGGGAGCTGGACTGGTCTCCGGCGGTCCACTCCCAGGCGGAGGACCGCGCCCACCGCATCGGGCAGGAGGACTCCCTCCTCTGCTATTACCTCGTGTGTCCCCGCGGCTCGGATCAGGAGATGCAGCAGGCCCTCGGCCTGAAAGTCAGCCAGTTCGTGGGCCTCATGGGAGACAACCCCCCCTCTCCGGAGGAAACGGCCCTTCAGCAGTCGCAGGCCAGGGAGCACATCCAGGCGCTCGTCAAGCGCCTGCAGCAGGAAGCCGAGGGCGGCGAGCCCGAAACGATCTGATAACCGCGGCTGATCACCGATTGACGACCGAACGACAGACAACGAATTGACCGGGAGTGATTCTCATGATGAAAAAATGCGTCGCCGCGCTTCTGTGCGCGCTTTTGCTGGTCTCGGCGGCCGCCGCCGAGCCGCTGACCTTCGCCGCGCCCGAGACCATTGTGACCGAGCGCGGGCTCGACCGCCTCAGGCGTTACGCGGGCTGGACGCAGGACGACGCCGGCGTCTGGTCGGTCTGTTCCTACGAGACCAGCGCCGCGCTGAACCAGCTGTCACAGGAGCAGTCAGGTGCCGGGACGGGCTATTTCTGCCTGCAGATCGAGGGGGACGAGAACCTCGGCCTCGTCCAGCCGGTGCTCGTGTTTTACTATGTTGGCAACCGCGCGGTCAACGCGGAGACGGTGTGCATGGTCATCGGGAACACGCGCTACGACTTTCGCGTCAGCTGCGAACGGGTGGAGCTGGGCGGCGTCACGGCTCAGGTGATGCGCGCGCCGCTGAACGCGCGGGGCCTCGCCGCGGTGAGAACGCTGATGACGGCGCCGACCGTGCGCGTGAAATACCTGGGTCAGTACGCCTATTCGTATACGCCCAAGCTTCAGGACAGCTATCAGAACACGAGCGCGCAGATCGAGGGATCCTCTCTCAAGGGCTACATGGCCATGCTCGACGAGCTGGACGCCATGGGCTTTGGCGACTACGCGCTCTGGGATCTCAACGCCCGCCGCTGGGAGGCGCTCTACGGCTTTGAACCGGAGATGGAGGCCTCGTCGGTCACTGAGGCGGCCGAGTGCGCCATCGCGCTGAACGCCAACTACGGCATGCTGGGGCGCGAGGACAATTCGGCCGGCGTGCGTCAGCTGCAGGAACTGCTCATCGCCCAGGGCTTTATGCAGGGACGCGCCGACGGCAGCTACGGCGACGGCACGGTCCGCGCGGTCAAGGCGGTCAGACGTTACTATGGGCTGATGGAGAACGGCGTCGCCGACAAGAGCGTGATCGACTGCCTGAACGGGGAGAGCGTCGCGCGGGAAGAAGACGTTTCCACGCTCGATACAGCGCCCCGGAGCGATCTCGGCGGCGTGTGCGAGGCGGGACTTGCGAGGTGCTGGTACGCGCCCGCCGTGTCGACCGCGGCCGGAGAGGACGTCCGGACGCGCGTCAACGCGGACGACGTGCTTCTCATCGCCGAGGGCGTGATCGAGAACACGTCCCCGGAGGAACTCGTCTTTTACCGGCAGCTGAACGGCGTGCTGACCCGTGACGGCGCGCGCTACGCCTGTACCGTTCTGGTCGAGACGGACGGCGGCAGGCGCTTTGACACGAGCATGCTGCCGGGCGCTGAGGCTCGTCTGATCGTCTACGCAGAGGTGCCCCGCCGGCTCGTCGGCGGAGGCACGTGGGAGCTGACCTTATCGGCCGGCGCCGGGACGCTGAGCTACGCGCTCGGAGAGTGAGGGCACCGATATGAAGACGCTTTCAGACATCGGGGCCTTTCTCCTGGACATGGACGGAACGTTTTATCTGGGAAACCGCCTGATCGAAGGGTCTCTCGACTTCATCGAGGCCGTCACGCGGAGCGGCAGGGACTATCTCTTTCTGACGAACAACTCGTCGCACAACGCCGACTTCTACGTGAAGAAGCTGAGCCGGATGGGACTCGAAGTCCCTAAATCCAAAATACTGACTTCGGGTCAGGCGACGGCGATGAAGTGCTCGGCCCTCTACGCGGGGAAGAAGGCGTTCGTTTTGGGAAACGAATACCTGATCGACGAGCTCAAAGAAGGCGGAATACCCGTCGACCAGGAGAATCCCGACTACGTGATCATCGGATACGATACGTCTCTCACCTATAAGAGCATGACGGCGGTGTGCGATTTTGTCCGCGCGGGACTGCCGTATGTCGCCACGCATCCGGATTTCAACTGCCCGACCGAGACGGGTTTCGCGCCGGATATCGGCGCGATCATGGCCTTTATCAACGCCTCCACCGGGCGCATGCCCGATCTGATCATCGGAAAGCCCCACGCGGGCATCGTCGAGGCCGCGCTTTCCCGTACGGGTGAACCAGCTCGTCGGCTCGCCATGGTCGGAGACCGCCTGTATACGGACATCGAAACCGGCCTGCGCCATGGCATGACGTCCATTCTCGTCATGAGCGGAGAGACCACGCCCGACATGCTCAGAGAGAGTCCGACCGTGCCCGATTTGGTGTACGGCCGGCTGAGCGACATGATACCTGAACTGATCTGAAGAGAGGAGATGTCCGCCGTGGAGCCGTTCCCTCAGCTGAAAATGACCCGGGACCTGACGAGGCCTCTGCCGGAGATCGAGCTGCCAGAGTTTATGAGCGTACATCCGGCCGACGGCCACGAGCGCGCCTCGTGGAACTGGATCATGCGCGCGGCCTTCGATCCGGGGCAGGACTACAAAAACATCGAGGACGATCCCGCCTGCGCGCCGGAGCGCGTGTTCTTCGTCCGGCACAAGCGCATGGACGTTGCCACGGCCGCCGGCGCGATAGAATCCGACGGCACGGCCTGGGTCCACATGGTGGGAGCGCACCCGTGGTACAGGGGGCTTGGCGCGGGACGCATCGCCGTGCTGGCCGTCATGCGATGCCTGTGCGAGATGGGTTACGGCCGCTGTTTTCTGAGTACGGACGATTTCCGCCTGCCTGCCATCGCCGTATACCTGTCTTTGGGGTTTGAACCTGTTTTCGATCCGTCGGATGAAATCATGGCCCGGCGCTGGCGCAGCGTCAGAGAGCAGCTCGCCCTGTACCGTAAGCCGGCCGCGCCGGAGCCGATGCCGCTCTGGAAGGAGCTCCCGGACCCCGAAAGCCGCCGCGTCATGCCCACGCTGACGCCGTTTGTCGTGCCCCGCTCGCGCGGCGCGGTCATCGTCTGCCCCGGAGGCGCGTACACGCATCTGGCGCCGCACGAGGGCGATCCGATTGCGCGCATGATCAACGCGGCGGGGGTGTCGGCCTTCGTGCTGCGATACACGGTATTGCCGTTCCGCTCGCTTGAGACGCCCATCGAGGAGGCGCTGCGCGCCGTGCGGCTCGTGCGGAGCATGGGCTATGAAAAGGTCGCCGTCATGGGCTTTTCCGCCGGAGGGCATCTCTGCGCCATGGCCGCGACGCGGGCGATACCGCCCGATCCTGAGGCCGCGGATCCGGTGGACCGGCTTTCGAGCCGGCCGGACGCCTTCGCGCCTTGCTACGGCGCGACAAGCCTGTGGCATTTCAGAAAGACGCCCTGGCCCGCGGCTCTGGCCTGCGGGAAAGACGTCTTCGACGTCATAAGGGCGTATTCGGCTGAGTGTCACGTCACGCCGGACACGCCGCCCGCCTTTATCTGGCATACGGCGGACGACGACGTGGTTCCGGTTGAGTGCGCGTACGACCTGGCCCGGGCGCTGGCGGCGCACGGCGTGCCCGCCGAAATGCACGTCTATCCTCATGGGCCGCACGGGCTCGGCCTGGCCGGCGATTACGAGGATGTGAGCACCTGGGCCGGACTCTGTCAGATCTGGCTGAAGGGCATGAACTACGACGCGCCGCGCGTCATATGAGGGAGGATTGACATGGATCTGATCATTGATCGCGAGACTATTTCCCTGTGGAAGGGACAGGCGCCCTATATGGACATGAGTCCGGGCCAGCGCGAACCGTCGCTGATGCCCTATCCCGTAGAGGGGTCCAAGGGGGCTGTGGTCGTATGCCCGGGCGGCGGCTATGTCATGAAGGCCGATCACGAGGGCCGTGCCATCGCCGAAATGCTCAACAGAGGCGGCGTTTCCGCATTTGTGCTCGACTATCGCGTCAAGCCCTGCCGCTTTGAGGCGCCCCTGGCCGACGCCCGGCGCGCCATACGCGTCGTCCGTTCGATGGGCTATGAGAAGGTGGCGATCATGGGCTTTTCCGCCGGCGGACATCTTTGCTGCTCGGCGGCGACTCTGTATGACGGCGGGGATCCGGAGGCCGACGATCCCATCGAGCGGCTTTCATGCCGTCCGGACGGTTTCATTCCCTGCTATGCCGTCGTGAGCTTCGCCTCGTTCAGACATCAAGGGTCGCTGGAGTCGCTGCTCGGCGAACGGGCTGAGGACCTGAATCTCATCAGGCGGTTTTCGGCGGAACTGCACGTCACGCCGGACACGCCGCCCGCGTTCATCTGGCATACGGCGGACGACGGCGTCGTCCCCGTGGAGAACAGCCTGAATCTGGCAGCCGCGATGGCGCACTGTGGCGTGCCGGTCGAGCTGCACATCTTCCCCCACGGAGAGCACGGACTGGGCCTTGCCGAGGACAGGCCGGACGTCTCGCAGTGGGCGACGCTGTTGCAGCGCTGGCTCGACATGCAGGGCTATGCCGCCCGATAATCACGCAGGATAAGACGGGCGTCCGCGGCAAATGGC
>JAFRLF010000072.1 GCA_017431365.1 Clostridia bacterium
CCTTCAGCGTGTGCTCGATCAGCTCGCGGATCATCGTCATGTCCATGCAGGAGCCGGTGCCCACCGCGCCGATCTCCTTCTGGTCGGCGGGGAAGCGGTTCTCCGGCGTGACGTCGGCGACCATGTCCTTATAGGTGCGCCCGCCTGGGATGATGAACTTGTTCTCCGGCGATGTGGAGGGCGCGGTGGTGAGGTGTTCGCCGTCGTCGCACAGATATCCCAGCATGAAGCGGGCCGCCTCGCGAATCACGGGATAGGCGACCTCGCGCAGATAGTCCTCGTCCAGCGTGTACTCGTAATGCGTCCACAGGTGCTGGCACATCCACGCCCCGCCGAACGGCCAGAAGAACCAGGACGCGTCCTCGCAGGCGGGGACGCACATGCGCCACAGGTCCACGTTGTGATGCGCGACCCAGCCGTCCAGGTGGTAGTAGTCCCGCGCGACGCGCTTGCCGCTGTCGGCGCACTCGGTCACGAGGTCGCTCATCGGGCCGGTCAGCTCGCTGAGGTTGAAGATCTCCGCGGGCCAGTAGTTCATCTCCACGTTGATGTTCGTGGTGTAGTTGCTCGACCACGGCGGCATGACCCTGTCGTTCCATATGCCCTGAAGGTTTTCCGCCTGCGTGTGGGGGCGGGATCCTGAAATGAGCAGGTACCGCGCGTACTGAACCGCCAGCGCCGCGACGGAGGGGTCGAACACGCCGTCCGCGTTCATCGCAAGGCGGCGGCTCGTCGGTTGCCCGCCGGTGATCTCCTCGCCCAGGTCGAGCGCAAAGCGCCCGTACAGGGCCTGGTAATCGCGGATGTGCCCGTCGAGGGCTTCAGCCCACGTCCCCGCGGCGGCCAGCTGTTCTATGAGGCGGCTGACGACGGAAGAGACGTCCCTGTCGCGCGGCTTATTATAGCCGGCGTAGTTCGTCCCCGCGGCGATGGCCAGGACGGCGTACGTCGCGCCGCACACGTAGACGCGCTGCCTGTCGCAGCTGATCTGCCCGTCCGTGTCGACGACCTTTGCGAGCGCGGCGAAGCGCAGCGCGTCGGACTCGGCCTCGTCGTAGTACACGAGCGTCGGCCTGACGGGCGTGTAGCTCGGCTCGGCGTGGTCGGGGGCGACGCCCCGCAGGAGAACGACCTCATCGCCGACGCACAGGCTGTGCTTGAGCGGGGCGTCGAGCGTGAGGGAGCAGTCCAGATCCCCGCCCTCGGCGGTCAGGCGCGCGTAGATGAGCTGCCTGTCGTGGGAGACGAAGACCTCCCGCCGGTATGAGGCGCCGCCACGGCGGTACGAGACGGTCTCCACGGCGGTGTCCAGGTCGAGCTCGCGGGCGTAGCCCTGAAGGGTCGGGTCGTCGTTCGGGTGGATGACGCGGGAGAAGCGCTTATGTCGGCGGTTGTCCTTCTGGCCGACGCAGATGAGCGCGCTCCCAAGGGGCATGTACGCCTCGCCCCAGGTGCCCTCCATGTAATCGTTGATGATGTCGTTGGCCTTTTTGACGTCGCCCGCAAGCGCCAGGGCGCGCGCCTGCATGAGCCGGTCGTAGTATTCCTCGTTGACGCGGTAGCTCTCGCTGCCGCTCCAGAGCGTGTCGTCGTTGATCAGGATCTCCTCGTAGGGGACGCCGCCGTATACGGTCGCGCCCAGCCGGCCGTTGCCGAGTAGATGGGCGTCTTCGAAGGTCAGGGCGGGGCTCTTTTCCGTCAGCTTCATAGAAATGGCCTCCTTGCGGATATGTCAAAAGGCGGGGGAGAGCCCGCCTTTTTTCTTACAGGACGGTGTGACAAGACGCTGGATCGGCAAACGGCCCGGGCAGGGCCGCCATGCCGCGGCGGTTGCCGAAGTAGTCGCTGTCGAAGATGATTTCGGTGCCGTCGGGGTTCTCGAAGCGCTGCTCCGGCTCGAACGCGCAGCCCAGAATGTCGCTGTTGACGATGCCTGTGCGGTAATCGCCCAGCAGGTCGTAGACGTTCGTCTCGAGGATCCAGCGCCCGGCTTCATCCTGCCTGAGCGAGACGCAGGCCTCGTCCTTCTCGTCGATGAAGGGATCCTTTTCGTGCTTGCAGACCGTCGCGCCGTTGAAGTACGCGTTCCCGCCGAGCCATACGGGCAGGTGCCCGAAGTGGTACTGCGCCAGCGCGCCCATGTTGGGCTCCTGACCCATCATGAAATGGGAGATCCATTCCTCGTACGTCGGGAAGATGTCGAAAGGCGCGGTGCCGACGACCTCGTAGTCGTTGTTCTGAGGCGTCTTCGTCGGATCGGTGACGGGATAGTGCTGGACGAAGATGTTGTTGTAGATGCGGTCGTCGCCGTGGAGGATGGTCATAAAGCCGGCGACCTCCGTGCGGTGGCGGATGTGGTAGGGCGTGTAGCGCGGCTCACGCTGCCCGTTGACGACGCTGTCCACGCCGGAGTTGATGAGCCCGAATGAGCCGAGCATCAGGTTGTGCACGCAGGCGATGCCCTCGCTGGGCATGATGACGGAGGCCTTGGACAGGAGGACGTTGTTATCGATGAGGGTGGGCCCGTGGCCGACCTCGATGAACACGTCGTTTGAGAACATCGCCCCCTGCGCGGGTTTTACGCCGTCCGGGCGGTGGTTGTCGTGCATGAGGTTCTGCGTGATGCGGGCGCCCTGCGCCTGCCAGTCGAACCAGACGCCCATGATGCAGTTGTGGATGTGGTTGCGGCGGACGGTCACGTCGATGGCGGCGTGCAGCTTGATGCCGGCGGTCTCCGCGCCGCCCAGCTGCTGGGAGTTGCAGATGTGGTGGATGTGGCAGTCCTCGATCGTGGAGAACACGCCGCCCATGCGCCCGACGATGCCCGTCTGCTCGCAGTGGTGGATCTCGCAGCGGCGGATGATGTGGTGGCCCACGTTCTCCTTGGATCGAAGCTCTATATCAACGGCGGCGGCAACCTGATGCAGGACGTCACCAGCCGCTACAGTCTCTGGTATTATCTCTACACGATCCGCCGC
>JAFRLF010000073.1 GCA_017431365.1 Clostridia bacterium
ATCGAAGCCCGCCAGGCCGGCACCATCGAGGACGTCATCAGCAACAACCTGCCGCACGACCTGCCGCAGGACTTCACCGAGGACATCATCGCCTGGTACTATGACAAGTGCGAAATCCGCGACGCCGGCTGGGCCATCGCCAACGCGCTGTACTCCGTGAGCATGGAGTCTGAGGCCGAGTATCAGACCGTGCTGACCGAGCTGTACAAGGAGTACCGCGACAAGCTGACCATGTGCTCCGAGGAAGAGTTCGACGACCTGTACGCCACCTACGCTCAGGAGTACCTGGACGCCGGCTACCAGGAGGTCATCGACGAGCGCGCCGCGGCTTACGAGGCGGGCAACTCCACCCACATGCTGAATCAGACGGCTGAGGAAGTCGACCTGACCAAGTGACCCCGCGCTCGTGACGAGCCGTTTCTGCCGGGAGGCGCTTCGCGCTTCCCGGTTTTTTGCGGCTGCATGACCGTTCACGCCGGAAAACGCGCCGTTCGTCGCAAGGAGTTGAATTCACCGCGGTCTTTATGGCATAATCCGGCCATGGTCAAGAGCGATAACGCCCGGCGCGACACATGGCGGCGGAAAAGGAGTTTTGACGTATGAGTTTCATAGACATCGCTATTGAGGACACGGCCAGGCAGCTCAGAAAGGCGGCAAAGGCCGGCCTGTATGTGGGCGTGAGCCTGTCACTGGTGGGCGGTATACTCACGGGCTGGGGTCTCATCAGGCTCGCGGTCGAAACACGACAGAGCTCCCTCGTCTTCCTGGGAATCATAATGTTCTTTCTGATCCTGGGGTGCGGATCATTTTACAGCTGGCGCTCTATGCTCCGGCACATGGCCATTGCCTCCAACGCCCGGAGCATCAGCGACAGGAGCGGCGTCACGAGCTATCCCAGGCGCTCAAAGAAGCGCAAGGACGCCGAGTACGGCAGCGCCCAGTTCATCCCGGGCTATGGATACGCTCAGGGGCAGAACTACGGTGGATATTATCAGGCGTCCGGCTACGGCGCTTACGGCGGGTACGCCGGCGGGGGATATGATCAGGGCTATTCGACAGCCTACCAGCAGCCCGGTTACGCTCAGCAGGGTTACGCACAGTCCGGCGGCTACGACCCTCAGAAGACCTATGCGCAGCGGGACAATCCTCCGCCGTATCAGCAGGGATACGCTCAGCAGGGCGGCGCCCCTTCTCAAGGGTACGGCGTCCCGTCAGGCGATCAGGCGCAGTCAGGCTCCCCGAACATGAACGTCTGCAACGGTTGACATGCCTCAGGCATCGTCCCTTGTCCGGCGCAAGAGTTATCTCTTGCGCCGTTTTTTGTCATTTTCTGCATATTAATCGGCCATATAACATGTATTTCGTTAATTTTGCATATTGACAAACCGTAACGTCCACTTTATAATAGCGGAAAGCAATTTATTTGCTGACAATTCTATCATAGGAGGGAGCTTTATCATGAAGAAGATCACAGCCCTGGCTTTGGCCCTCGCCCTGCTGCTGAGCATGGCAAGTTTCGCCGTCGCAGAGCCGGAGTACAATCCCGACGCCATCTATATGGTGTCCTCGACCGACGACCCCACGCACATGGACCCGATCCTCTGCTCTGACGGTCAGTCCACGACCATCACCGCTCTGGTGTACAGCGCCCTGATCGGCTATAACCTGGACGGCACGCTCTACGGCGACGTGGCCGAGTCCTGGGAAGTCTCCGACGACGCTCTGACCTACACCTTCCACATCCGCCCCGGCATCAAGTTCCATGACGGCACCGACTGCGACGCCTACGCCGTGAAGTGGAACTGGGACCGCGTGGTGCCCGCCAACGGCATCGACACCTCCAATCTCCCCTATGCCGAGCTGTTCTTCAGCGACGTCGCCACCTACGAGGCGACCGACGCCTCCACCTTCGTGGTGACGCTGTCCAAGCCCAACAATGCCTTCCTGACCATGATCGGCTCCTGCTCTCTGGCCGCCGGTCTCGTTTCCCCCACCGCCTATGAGGCCGACCCCGAAGGCTTTGACAAGCACCCCGTCGGCTGCGGCCCCTACAAGTTCGTCGAATGGGTGTCCGGCCAGTACGTCCAGCTCGAGCGCTATGATGACTACCATCTGGGCCAGGTGGCCAACGCCGGCGTCATCGTCCGCATCATCCCCGAGGCCAACACGGCCGTCAACGAGCTGCTCACCGGCGGCATCCACTCCCTCAACTACATGACCGAGGACGACTACGCCACCATCGAGAACTCCGGCACCGCCGACATGATGTCCTACCAGGGCAACACCCTGAGCATCATGTCCTTCGCGGACTACGAGAAGAACCCCCTCTTCTCCGACATCCGTCTGCGCCAGGCCGTCGGCTACGCGCTGGACTTCGACACCATCGTCGCGGCGCTGTATGGCGACTCCATGGAGACCGCCACTTCCGCCATCCCCTTCCTGATGGCCGGCGGCAGCTATGACGGATACACCTCCATCGGCTACGATCCCGACAAGGCCAAGGAACTGATGGCCGAAGCCGGATATCCCGACGGTTTCGAGTTCACCCTGATGACCTACAACGTAGTCAAGGGCTACAACCCCGCCGCTGAGAAGCTGGCCGTGACCATCCAGTCCGAGCTGGCCAAGGTCGGCATCACCGTGAACCTGAAGATCGTCTCCCCGTGGTCTGAGTTCCTGAATGTGATCTACACCGATCCTATCAGCGACGATCCCGCCGAGCACTATGACGTGGTGCTGCACGGCTGGGGCGCCGACTACAACGATACCTCCAACATCCTCTTCCTGTTCAGCGACGATGAAATCGGCGGCGGCGCGAACCACTCCGGTTACGCTGATCCCGAGTTCAACGAGTACTTCGACAACGGCATCCAGTCCACCTCCTACGAAGAGGCCACCGAGTGGTACATCAAGGCCGCTCAGAAGCTGAATGACGACGTCCCCGTTTACATCATCGCTCACGGCGTGGATCACATCGCCACCTCCAAGCTCATCCTCAACGCGGAAGAGTGCTTCGGCGGCATCGGCAACCACACCTGGCAGGTCAAGCTGGCCAAGTAATCTGACATTCGGCTGAATCAAGTGACACACTGCAGCGTTGCTTCCGCAGCATGCGCAAGCAACGCTCATTTAAAAGCCGCGTGTGCCGCTGCCCGATCTGTCATTCCCGGACTTGACACATCAGGCAGCGGTGACATAAAAGGCTGATATGAGGGGGCGTTCTCTTGGCGAAGTACATCCTTAAAAGACTGCTTCTGGCTATACCCGTCGTCCTGGGTATCGTGACCATCGTCTTCATCCTGATGCGCATATTCTCGCCGAATCCGGCGTATCTGCTGCTCGGACAGCGCGCCAGCGCCGATCGGGCGGCCGCCCTGACGGAACATCTCGGCCTCAACGAGCCGATCTGGAAGCAGTACATCATTTATCTGAAGCAAATGCTGACCGGCGACCTCGGCACTTCCCTCTTTTCGCAGGAACCGGTGCTCAAGGAGCTGCTCAGCCGCATGCCCGCCACGATCGAGCTGGCCCTCTTCGCCGTGATCATCGGCTCCGTCGTCGGCATCGCGCTCGGCGTCATCTGCGCCGTCCATCAGAACAGCTGGCTCGACCGCATCTGCCAGGTGGGCGGCCTCGTGGGCGTATCCATGCCGCGGTTCTGGCTGGGGTTCATGCTGATGCTGGCCTTTGCCGTGAACCTGAAATGGCTGCCGCCGTCCGGGCGGTTCAACTTTCTGGTGCGGCCGACGGAAATCACGGGCTTTTATATCATCGACAGCATCATCACAGGGAACTGGCCGGCCCTCTGGTCGACGCTGAAGTACATGCTGCTGCCCGGCTTCTGCATCGCGATCGGATCGATCGGTTCGATCATGCGCTACACGCGCTCGACGATGCTGGAGACGATCCGCCAGGATTACATCCGCACGGCGCGGGCAAAGGGCCTGTCCGAGCGCGTCGTCATCCTCAGCCACGCGCTCAAGAACGCGATGATCCCCATCGTCACCGTCATCGGCATGGAACTGGGCGGCCTGTTCAGCGGCTCCGTGCTGACCGAAACGGTCTTCGCCTGGCCGGGCGTGGGCAAGTACATCGTGGACGGCATCAACAACTCCGACTATGCGGTGGTTCAGGGCGGGTGCATGCTGGTTGCGCTGATTTCCGTCGTCATGAACCTGCTGGTTGACCTTTTGTACGGCACGCTCGATCCGCGCATCCGCTACTGATTTCGAAAGGAGGATCGCCATGCAGGATTCAACCATCGAAACCCGCTACGCCACGCAGGAAGACCTGATGGCCAGCGCGCCGTCGTCCCTCTGGAAGGACGCCTGGAAGCGCTTTTATAAAAACAAGACGGCCGTTTTCGCCCTGATCGTGCTGCTGCTTCTGGCTCTCGGCGCCATTTTCGCGGGCGTTCTGACGCCTTACGACCCGTATGAGGTCGTCCTTCTGGAAGCCAAAAACCCGCCGAGCCTTCAGCACCTGTGCGGGTGCGACGAGCAGGGGCGCGACATCCTCACGCGCCTTTTGTACGGGGCGCGGATCTCGCTCTCCGTCGGGTTTATCTCCGTGTTCATATCCACGCTCATCGGATCGATCATCGGCATCGTCTCCGCCTACTACGGCGGCTGGGTGGACGCCATCCTCTCCCGCATCATGGAGATGATCCAGTCCTTCCCCAGCATCCTCCTGGCGATCATCTTCATGAGCGTCTGTGGACGGGGCATACAGAACGCGGTCATCGCCATCGCCCTCGTGTCCATTCCGGGACCGGCGCGCATCATCCGCTCCTCGACCCTGTCCGCCAAGGAGATGGACTACGTGACCGCGGCCCGCGCGATCGGCTGCACGAACACGCGCATCATGTTCACGCACATCCTGCCCAACATCCTGGCGCCGATCATCGTCAACGCCACGATGAGCGTCAGCGGCGCGATCCTGTCGCTGGCCTCGCTCGGATTCCTCGGTCTGGGCGTGCAGCCGCCCACCGCGGAATGGGGCTACATGCTCTCCGACAGCCGGACGTATATCAACTCGGCGCCTCATATGATCATGTCGCCCGGCGTCGCCATCGCCCTGACCGTACTCTGCTTTAATCTCCTGGGAGACGGCCTGCTGGACGCGCTGGATCCCAGACTGAAGTGAGGGGGGTAAGGATATGGGAAAGCTGCTCGAAGTCAAAAACCTGACAACCCAGTTCAAGGTTGACAAGACAAAAATCATCAAGGCTGTGGACAATTCCA
Source organism: Clostridia bacterium (assembly GCA_017431365.1). Classification (GTDB taxonomy): domain Bacteria; phylum Bacillota; class Clostridia; order Christensenellales; family Aristaeellaceae; genus Firm-10. The sequence continues at coordinate 5,244 of JAFRLF010000073.1, forward strand.
GCTTTTACATCGACGAGGGCGAGACGCTGGCCATCGTGGGCGAGAGCGGCTCCGGAAAGAGCGTGACAGCCCTTTCCGTGATGCAGCTCGTCCCTGACCCGCCGGGAAAGATCGCCGGCGGCGAGATCCTGTTTCAGGGAAAGGATCTGCTCAAATACTCCAAGGAGGAAATGCGCGCCGTCCGCGGCGGCGACATCTCGATGATCTTCCAGGAGCCGATGACCTCTCTGAACCCCGTGTTCACCATCGGCCGTCAGCTGACGGAATCGATCATGCTGCACCTGAAGCTGAATAAGCGCGACGCCGAGGACCGCGCCGTGGAATTCCTCAGAAAGCTGCAGATCCCGGATCCCGTGCGCCGCATGAAGACCTATCCCCATCAGCACTCCGGCGGCATGCGGCAGCGCGTCATGATCTGCATGGCCCTCAGCTGCAACCCCAAGCTCCTGATCGCGGACGAGCCGACCACGGCTCTCGACGTCACCATACAGGCGCAGATTCTGAACCTCATCGTCAAGCTGCGCGACGAGGAAAAGACAGCCGTCATGTTCATCACGCACGACCTGGGCGTCGTCGCGGACGTGGCGCACAGGGCCATCGTCATGTACGCCGGGAGCATCATGGAGATGGGCCCGGTCCGCGAGATGTTCCGCAACCCCCTTCACCCCTACACGCAGGGTCTGCTGGGCGCGATTCCCCGGCTTTCCACGCCGCGCGGGCAGAAGCTCTACACCATTCCGGGCATCGTGCCGGATCTGTCGCAGCTCCCGAAGGGCTGTCCCTTCTGCACCCGATGCGACCAGTGCATGGACGTCTGTCATCAGAAAAAGCCGCCGCTCAGGCGGCTGGAGGACGGGCGCGAGGTGCGCTGCTTCAAGATAGAGAGAGGTGAGGAAATTGGCTGAACAGATTCCGCTGATCGAGGCGAGACATCTCAGCAAGCATTTCATATCGAAGAGTCACCGGCTGGGCGGGGACAAGCTCATCGTCAAAGCCGTCAACGACGTCTCCTTCGATATCATGAAGAACGAAACCCTCGGCCTCGTGGGCGAATCCGGCTGCGGCAAGTCGACCACCGGCCGGCTCCTCATCAGACTGCTCGAACCCACGAGCGGCTCCATCATCTACGACGGCCGGGACATCGCCCAATACTCCAACCGCGAGATCCGCGGGGTCAGAAAAGAACTCCAGATCATCTTCCAGGATCCGTTCTCCTCTCTCAACCCGAGGATGACGTGTCTGGACATCATCACGGAGCCGCTGCTGATCCACACGAAGATGTCGCGCACCGAGCGCACGGAAGCAGGATATGAGCTTTTGAACTACGTCGGGCTGCCCAAGCAGTACGCCCTGCGTTTCCCTCACGAGTTCTCCGGCGGACAGCGCCAGCGCATCGGCATCGCCCGCGCGCTCGCTCTGAAGCCGAAATTCATCGTCTGCGACGAGCCGGTCTCAGCGTTGGACGTCTCCGTGCAGAGCCAGGTACTGAACCTCATCGTCAAGCTGCAGGAAGAGTTCAACCTGACGTACCTGTTCATCGCGCACGGGCTCAACGTCGTCAAGTACATATCCGACCGCGTCGGCGTCATGTACCTCGGATCGATCATGGAGATGGCCGGTTCGGAGGAGATTTACGAAAAGCCCCTCCACCCCTATACGCAGTCGCTGATCTCGGCCATACCGGACACGGACGTCGAGAACAAACGCCAGCGCGTCATCCTGGAGGGCGATGTCCCCTCCCCCACCAACCTCCCGTCGGGCTGCCCGTTCCACACGCGCTGCCGCTTCTGCAAAAAGGAATGCTCAGAGGCAAAGCCCGAGCTGAAGGAGGTTTCGCCGGGGCACCAGGTGGCGTGCCTACTGTACGAGTGAGCGGCAAATCGATAAGCCTTTGGCCAAACAAAACAAACCTCAGCCGGCTCTGGCTGAGGTTTGTCTGATTATCCGCACCAATCCAATGAGGCCGATGCGCTTACTTCCGAAAGTGAAAAATTTTTCAAGTTTCGCACCCGGTATTTCTGTCGCGTCTGAATGCGGCATATCAACTTAAGGTCTTCCGCGGAGCCAGTCAGCCAAGTTGTGAATCTGTATCCCTTCATAATCGTACGTCTGGTGGCGCGTACGGGCCAGAATCAGCTTGGGATACGCGTCTCTGATCTTAAACAGCGGATCATATTCGCGTTCGAAGGTTGCCGGGCTGGATATGTCGTCGCTGACCTGAACATATATCTTCTCATTTCCCTGCATGGCCACAAAATCGATTTCCTTTTGATACAGCTTGCCGACATATACCTCATATCCGCGCCGCATCAGTTCGAGGCAAACGATGTTTTCGTACATCCTTCCATAATCGAGATTTCTTCGGCCAAGTTGTGCAAATCGAAATCCGATGTCGCACAAATAGTATTTTGATGTCGTGTTCAGATACTTTTTCCCGCGGATATCAAAGCGGCGTACGTCGTAAAAGACAAACGCATTGCAGAGATAGCGAATATAATTGCCGATCGTCTTGTGATTCGTGTTTGTCGCACCGGCCGTCAAGGTATCGGATATGTTGTTTGGTGATGTCAGATTCGCGACGTTGTCCATCATGAATTCACCCAGATGGGTCAGCGTCGCAGTATCCGGCAGATTATACTTGGTTACCAGATCACGGTTGAGAATCGTATCGTACACGTCGCGGATATAGTTCGTCCGATCTCTCTCTGTCTTGTACTCGTATGAGCCGGCGAGACCGCCCTGTACCACATAGTCATCAAAGAGCCTTTCCTGATCTGGTTCTTCGTCATAGTACCGGCAGTACTCGGAAAAACTGAAGGGGTAAACGTGGATCTCGATATACCGTCCGGTGAACAGCGTCGTCAAATCAGAACTGAGAAGGAACGCATTGGAACCCGTGATATAAATATCGAATTTGTGAGACGTATATAAACTGTTGATCGCCAGTTCAAACCTGTCGCAGAGCTGGACTTCGTCAACAAAGACGTAATTCATTTTTGATGGCTCATATCGATCCTGAATATAGGCGTGCAACGCATGATATTCCTTCAAAGCTTCATACTTCAGATCGTAAAAATCTACGAAAATGATGTTTGCATCAGACTGCATCTCCTGAATCCGACGGATATAAGCTTTCATCAGTTCAGATTTCCCACACCGCCGCACACCGGTAATGATTTTGATATCCGGTGTTCCCATCAGATCAAGAAGCCGCGTCATGTACATGGGCCGCTCGATATACTTCACTATACTCACTTCCGAAAATGAAAAAATTTTAAAGTTTCGCACCTGTACTTATATTGTACTTCAATTATAGCGGCGTTGTCAATGGAAAATTATAGGCTGTTGAAAACTACAATTGTATGGCATAGGATAAAAATAACCGGGTTCTCATTCAACGGAACCTGGTTATTTTTTAAGAAGTGTGTCAATAACTATTGTGACACATTCTTTTTCATAAGAACACAAGGCATGATATTTGTCTAAAATTCGAACATCATCAGGTGTATAAGAATGGTCTTCGACTATTACTTCGTTTTTGTAATACTCACGACCTACAAGAAAGTCCAAACTGGTATCAAAATAATCTGCGATTTTTATAAGAGTATCAATATCCGGCTCAGTATTTTGGTTTTCATATTGATTTATGGATTGCTGCGTCAAGCCTAGATATTCAGCAAGGCTTTGCTGACTGATCCCTTTCTTTTTTCTGAGAAGTTTCAAATTTGGTAACACATTTTCACCTCCTTATTATAGTTAGTTTAACAAGAAAAATTGATAAAGAAAAACAATTTGAAAATGTTGACAACAAGTAATTCTTGTTATATACTATCTAATATTAAGAGGAGGGGATCACATGAAGCAAGCAATCAGGCTCCTAACTTTCGTTTTCGCAATAGCTCTTGTCCTGTCACTTGTTGCGCACGGTGCGCCAGAAAAAAACCCGATTCCTAAAGGCGGCACTGATATTGACAGTGCTATGTCGATAAAAGTCGGGAACATCTGGGCTTAAAGTGAAAGTTTGTACTGAATGTGGCGCTGTCATAGCGGAGGAAGAAATCCAGGCACTCGGACATCAGTATACAGAGTGGATTACCGTTACCGAAGCAACCAAGAACAAAGAAGGAGAAAAGCAAAGGCACTGCATTCACTGTGGAGATACGCAGTCTCAAGTTTTAGAAAAATTGCCCCGATTCTTAGGCCTTTTCTAAAGCTATACTTATTAAATAAGCTTCCCTAGAATCATCCCCCCGCCGATGACGGTGGGGGGATGATTTGATACTTAGGTTCATTTACACAGCAGCGCTTCAAACTCGTCGACTTCCCGCTCGAACGACCCGAGGCTCTCCATCCAGAAGGCCTTGTCCGTCAGGTCGATGCCCGCCGTCCCGGCCGTGTCCTCGACGCTCATGACGGTCGTCGCCCGGAGAAGGGCCCGGTACTTCGGCACAAAGGCCGCGCCTTCCCGCTCGTACATGGCGTACAGCCCGCGCGCGAACAGGCCGCCGAAGGCGTACGGGAAGTTGTAGAAGCTCAGCCCGCCGGAATAGTAGTGGCTCTTGCAGACCCACATGTACGGATGCAGGCACTCCGGATCCAGCGCGTCGCCGTAGGCCTTCTTCTGCGCCTCGAGCATCATGCCGCAGAAGTCGTCCGCGCTCATAAAGCGCGCCTCGCGCTCGGCGAAGACGGCGCTCTCAAACGTATAGCGCGAATAGATGTCGCAGATAATCTGGCAGGCGTCCATCAGTTGGCTCTCGATCAGGGCGAGCTTTTCGTCTTTGTCGGTCGAGCGGCGGATGGCCGCGCTGACGACGACGTTTTCGTTGAAGGTCGACGCCGTCTCGGCCACAGGCATGGAATACTCCCGGTTGAGCGACCTGTGATCAAAGATGTTCACGTCGTGATAAGCGTGTCCAAGCTCGTGCGCCAGCGTCACGATGTCGGAAAAACTGCCGTCGAAGTTGGTCAGGATGCGCGCCTGCTTCTGGTTGGGCAGTCCCGCGCAGAAGGCCCCGCCCGTCTTGCCGTCGCGGGGATAGAAGTCGATCCACGCCTCGTCGAAGGCCCTTGAAACCATATCGGCCAGGTCGGGCGCAAACCCGGAAAAGACGTTCACGAGGTACGCCTTCGCGTCCTCCACGGTGTATTTGGCGCTGCTGCCGCCCATCGGCGCAAAGAGATCGTACCACGGGAGGCCCTTCTCGTGACCCAGGGCGCGGGCCTTCAGCTTGAGATAGCGCTGGAACACGCCCAGGCCGTAGTCCTCGATCGCGCCCATGAGGGCATCCAGCGTCTTCTTCTGCATGCGGGCACCCTGCAGCGTGCGGTGCAGGGGCGAATCGTATCCGCGGAAACGGCTCACGTCGATCACCTGCTGCTTGATGCTGTTCAGAGACCAGGCCACGGCGTCGCAGATGCGGTCATAGCACTTGATTTCCGCCTCATAGGCCGATTTGCGGACCTGGGCGTCCGGGCTGTAAGCCATGTTGCGGATGTCCGAAAGGTTCGTGACCTTTCCCTGATACTCCACCGGGACGGACGACGTCAGGAACGCCTGCAAATCGCTCCACGCCCGCGCGCCGGAAGTGTTCATCCGGGCAAGGATCTCCTCTTCCTTCGGGGACATCAGGTAGCGGCTGTCCTCCTTCAGGCAGTGGAAGAGATACGCATACTCGCGCAGCTCCTCGTCCGAAGACACGATGTCGTCGAGCCCGTCGATCTTCGCGATATGAGCTTCGATCGCCGCGAAATCGCCGGCGACGGCGCTGGCTTTGGCCATGATCTGCCCGGAAAACGACGCGCTCTGCATGTCGCGCGTGTTGGTCGAGGACTTCAGCTCCGAAAAGAGCGAAAGATCCGTGATATAGCGGGTATACGCCTCCGCCGCGCCGACATAGGCGCGCAGGGCCTCGGCGTCCGGGAGAGAGGCGATCGTCTTTGCCAGGTCACCGATGCGAGCGCAAGCTTCGTCCAGATTTGTCACGTCGTTTTTGAGTTTCTCGTCTTCGTACCCCGCGTACAGGGCGTCAAGAGACCATTCACCGTTCACTTTCATACACCTCTATTCTTTTTATTCCGGTCTGTGATCGCGCGGTTTTCCGCATATGAAAGGCTCATGCCTCGCCGCGGCCTGTCTTACAGGGACAGGTCCTTATTCTTGGAAAAGCGCATGAACAGAAGAAGCGACACCGTCGTCAGGGCCAGGAGGATCGTCGCGATGGCTGAGGCCACGCCGTCGTTGCCCTGGACGACGTTGTTGTATATGGCCAGGGTCAGCGTCAGCGTGTTGACGCTGTACAGCACGATGGCCGTCGACAGTTCCGTGATGATCGTGATCCAGCTGATGATGGCGCCGGACATGATGCCGTTGGCCATCATCGGCACCGTCACCACGAAAAAGGCCTTCATCTGCGAGCAGCCCAGGCTGATGGCCGCCTCTTCGATGGACATGGGTATCTGCTGCAGGATCGCCACCGACGAGCGTATGGTATACGGCAGTCGCCGGATGATCAGGGCGATGACCATGACGGCGGCCGTCCCCGTCAGAACCAGAGGCCCCTGGTTGAACGCGATGACCAGCGCGATGCCGACAACCGCCCCCGGTATGATGTAGGGCACCATGGAGAGCGTGTCGATGACGCCGTTCAGAGCGTTCCCGCGCCGCACCACGAGATAGGCGATGAGAATAGCCATCAGCACGACCAGGACGAGCGCGCTCAGGCCGATGCTCAGCGTGTTGGGCAGGGCCTTGCCCAGGATGCGCGAGAAGGCCTCCCGGTAGCTGTCAAGGCTGTACCCTTCCAGAAAGACGTTGTTGTTGCTGCGCCGGAAGGACTGCCAGGCGATGAACACCTGCGGCAAAAACGCGATCCCCACCAGCAGATAGCAGTAGATATGCATGAGCGCGCCGGCCAGAGGGCCCGGCTTATGCCTCTCGATGGGGTGAAGGGCGTTCATCGTAAACGTAAAGCGCGAGGAGGCCGCCTTCTGCACGAGGAAGATCAGCGCCGTCACCACGATGCCGATCACGCTGATCGCCGCCGCGAAATAGTGGTTCGTATTCGTCTCACCGACGTAGGAATTGTATATGACGACCGGGAAGGTCTGATACCCCTTGCCGATCAGGAGCGGCGTGGCGAAATCCGCGAACGCCCTCATGAACACCAGCAGCGCCGCGGCCAGCATCGTGGGCGCGCACAGCGGCAGGACGACCTTGAAAAAGCGCTTCAGGCGGCTCGTTCCCAGGCCCGAGGCCGCCTCCAGGAGGGAATTGTCTATGTTGCGCAGCGCCCCGGAGACATACAGAAACACCAGCGGAAACAGCTGACACGTGATGACCAGCACGATCCCGCCGAAGCCGTAGATATCCGGCATGCGAAAGCCCGTCAGGCTCTTGATCAGCTTGGTGAACAGGCCGCTGCGGCCGAACATCTGGATCCAGGAATAAGCGCCGATCACGGGCGGCGACATGCTGCACAGAAGCGCCACCGTCTGCAAAAACGTTCGCCCTTTGATCTCAAAGAGGTTGTAAAAGTAGGCGAAAAGCGTCCCCAGAACGAGGGAAACCACCGTAACCGACACGCTGACGAAAAAGCTGTTGAACAGCGTCGTGTAATAGTACGGCTTGGTAAAAAACTCCCTGAAATACTCCAGGCTGAAGAAACCGTCTGCCCCGATGACGGAATTGCGCAGCAATAGAAACAGCGGCAGCACCAGGAAAATGGCGTACAGTCCCAGTATGGCAAAGGAGATCAGATGCCAGGTGTCGAAGCGCCTTCTTGTCTTCATGCGGACACCCCCGGATCAGAGCGCGTCGTTGACGACGCCTGTCATCAGACTCTGCGCGCCGTCTTCTGAAAATACGTTGATCTTCCCGAGCTTCACGCCGAGGTTGACGCGCGCGCCTTCCTCGAGGAAGGCGTCAAGCTCCGCCTCCTGGATGACCTGAACCTGCTCTCCCGTGTCGAGCGTCAGGAAGTACTGCATATTGAGTCCCAGGAATGTGCGGCTGTTGACCGTAGCGGGAATGCCTACGCCCTGCGTGATGTAAAACTCCTCCGGCCTGACGGACACGACGACGCTCTGTTCGCGCGCGGCGTCCGGCCGCAAGGTGGCACCGACGGGCAGCGCCGTCTCGCCGGAGATGTCGAGCAGCGGTTCGCCGCCGCGCAGCCTGATCCGGCCCTTCAGGATGTTCGTGCGCCCGATAAAGCTGGCGACGAACAGATTCGCCGGCCGCTGGTAGATCGCCTGAGGCGTGCCGACCTGCTGGATCTGCCCCAGGTTCATGACAGCGATGCGGTCGGACACGGCCATGGCTTCTTCCTGGTCGTGCGTGACGTACACCGTCGTGATGCCCACGGAGCGCTGGATCTCGCGGATGGTCTCCCTCATCTCGACACGGAGCTTGGCGTCCAGGTTCGAAAGTGGCTCATCCATGAGCAGGACGTCCGGCTCGATGACCAGAGCTCTGGCCAGCGCGACGCGCTGCTGCTGCCCGCCCGAGAGCGCCTCGGGCTTGCGGTCGGCGTACTCTTCGATGTGCATGAGGCGCATGAAGCGCTCAGCCTTCTGAATCATTTCAGCCTTTTTAAGGCGCGTATCCTGATTCTTCAGGCCGAACATCACGTTGTTTTTCACCGAGAGGTGCGGGAAAATCGCGTAGTTCTGGAACACCATGCCGATATGCCGCCGGTTGGGGGCGATGTCGTTGATGCACGTGTCGTTAAAGTAAAAATCCCCGCCCTCGATGGAGTTGAACCCCGCGATCATGCGCAAAAGGGTCGTCTTGCCGCAGCCGGAAGGCCCCAAAAGGGTAAAAAACTCCCCCTCGCGGATCTTCAGGGAGAGATCGGAAATGATGACGTTGTCATCGTAGCACTTGCGCGCGTGGTCGATGGTGATGTTGACGCTCATATGGCAGGCTCCTTTTCCGGAAAGTCGTATGGTATCCGTTCAGCGCCGAAGGCCGCCGCGCCCCGGTCGGTTTTCGCCGCTGAAGGGACACTTACGCACACTTGCCTCCACACCGTTCAAGATGTGGAGGCAAGAATGACGTTTACGTATTACTTCGTCCAGAGCTCGGTCCAATGGTCGATGATGGTCTGCTTGTTGCTGGAGGTATAATCCGAATTCTCCTGTCTGAGATTCAGGGTGTCAAAGGCGGGCATGTATTCCGTGGGGACGAACAGGTCGGTGCGCACGCCGCGGCAGACGGTCTGCGTGGCCATGATGGTCTGGCACTCGTCGGAGATCAGCCAGTCCATGAACAGCTTCGCGTTGTCCATGTTGGCAGCGCCCTTGACGATGGCGGAGCCGACGGGCGTCCAGCAGACGCCTTCGGTGGGATACACGGCGTGCACGCCCTCGGCGCCGTTGCGGATGAAGCCGGCCACGCCCACTTCGTAGGACAGGCCCACGACGTATTCGCCGTTGGCGACGCCCTTGTACACGGCGGAAGAGCCGCTGGTCAGGCTATGGTCCAGCTGATCGATCAGCTGAGAAACGTAATCCCAGGCCTTTTCACTCTCATAGGGGTTCTCCTCGCCGTCGCCCATGGCCAGGAGGATGTTGCACAGGTGGGCAAACGAGGAGGAAGACGCCGTGGGATCGGCGCAGGCGATCTGGCCCTTCAGCGCGGGATCCAGCAGATCGGCGTAGGAGGTGATGTTCAGGCCCAGCTCGGCCTCGAGCTCGTCGTTGACGATCATCACGCAGCTGCCGCCCAGGATGTAATAGGTGGTCACGCCGTCGGGATTCTGATACTCTTCGGGCAGGGCGTCGTTATTCGCGGCGACATACTCCTCGAACAGGTCCGGATAGTCGTTCGTCCAGGTCAGCTCAACGCCGCCGAACATGACGTCGGCCTGCGGGTTCGCCTTCTCGGCGTCCAGGCGGGTGAAGCAGTCGCCCGTACCCATGGACAGAAGCTCGACCTCGACGTTGTACTTCTCGGCATAGGTGTTCAGGAAGTTTTCGATTTCCTCGTCAGGGTTGGGAGAATACACGACCAGCTTGCCGTCGGCCAGCGCCGCGGCGGACAGGACGAGCATGAGCGCCAGAACCAGGGAAACAACCTTGCGCATGGGACATACCTCCAATTCCTTCTTGCGTCATAAAAGGCGAACATTCACCTCGCCTTTTTGACTCCACGAGGTATTTTATCCGAACGCTCGGCTCCAATTCAACAAATTTAGCGCACTTTCGTGCGCATTTTTGGGTGAATTGCAGTTAATTTTCCCGTCAGAGGACATGCAGGCTCCCGCCCTGGAAATAGTAAATGTCCTCCCGCTTGTATCCATAAGGCGAATCCGGCCGCGCGATGTGCGGCTCAAAGGTGAACAGACGTCCCTCGCCGATGGGCAGGGCGTTCCCCGCCTCGACGTAGATCCGGTCCGAAGGCTGAAGCTCTATGGTGTGCCCAAGGTTCCCTTTGAAATCGAGGTTGACATAGCCCATATCCCGGATGGCGGCGTTCATGCGGCGGGACAGCTCGTCAAACGTCGTCTCCGGCGTCACATGCGCTCTCATCACCTCATGCAGGCGCTTTTCGGCTTCGAGGCCCTGCGTCCATTCCTCGGCTGGCTCGCCGATCAGCAGCGTGCGCGCGTAGTCGCCCCAGGCTCCGCCTCTGACAGGGCTCAAGTCAATGGTGAGGATGTCGTTCTCGCCAAGGCGGCTCGGGCTCGTCCGGTAATCACGCCCGGACAGCGAGACGGCCGTCTCCCGTCCGCTGAAAACAAACGCGCCGATCCCGTAATACCAGAAACCGTCGGCCCCGTGATCGAGCATATAGCGCTCGAGCTCGACGCGAAGCTCGGTCAGCTCCATCCCGGGACGCGCGATGGCGCGGGCGCATTCCATCGTCGCCCGCGCCAGATCCTGCATGGCTCCGTGAAAATCCAGTCTTTGCCGAAAACCTGTCTTCATCGTCGTTTACTCCGCAACGCTGATCGCGATGGAGGCCGTCAGCGGTGGCTGACCGCTCACGGCGGCATACATCACAGTGACGGTCACCTCGCCCGGCGCGGACAGGTCCCCTTCGACGGACAGGGTGTAGCCCGTGCTGTAATCGTAATACTTTCCGTCAGGGCGGGTATTCCCGTTATAGAAAATGCTGTCGACCTGCTCGCTTTCGCTCTTCGTGTAATAGAGGTTCCCCGAGGGGCTCTGGGAAGTCATCCTCACCGGGAAGCGCGTCCTGTCGCTCAGATCGGCGGCTGTGACCGTCTCGCCCCTCTTCGTCCGCCCGCCGATGACCACGTGCTCGATGGGCTCGGCGCCATGTGTCAGCGCTGATTGCAAAACCCGGGCGGACGTCTTGCCGTTGGCGTTCACAATCAACTCCTCGACATGGAGCCTTGAACACACGTCGCTCAGACTGCAGCCCGCCCGCAGCGGCGCGTCGCTCGTCAATGTCACGTCCAGGCGCTCCGGCGTCGCGCTGACGGGCGCGTCCGAGTCCGTAAATATGAGATACGTCGGGACACAGCGGGGCGACTGCTCGTTCAGGTACACCGGGTCGATCTCATACGCGCCGTTCTCAAACCGCCCGCGCAGCGTCTGCGCGCTGCCGCCGCCGTCCAGGTTGTACGCAAAGACGCACCGGTGCTTCAGCGCAACCTTCGCGGCATCGTCCAGCGTCCAGCCGTCGTTGCTCGTCATGATCAGGTATGTCCCGTCCTTCCGCACGCCGATGATCTGCCGGGGCGCCTTGCCGCTGTAGTGTCCCACATAGTTGTGATAACCCGAAAGGTCCGTGTCTTCAGGATCGTACTGGTTGACGCCGCCGATCACCACGGGCACAAACCCCGTCACGGCCGATATGATCCTTCGTCCCACGACGGGGCGGCCGTAGATATCGTAGTAATACCCGTAGCCGCGGGCCAGGGCATCCGCGTCGGCGTAGTAATCCGTCCAGCCCATCTGGCCGTATTCGTCGATGACAAGAATGTCGCACCCGGTGTGATCCAGGGGCTCCTCGCTCTTCAGGACGACGCCTCCGGCGATGACCACGCCGTCCGCCTCGCGGTAGTTAAAGCAGTACTGCTCCGGCGTGCCGTTGTTGTAGAATATGCCGGCGTTGATCGCGGCGTTTATTCTGAGATCGCCGCCGTAAGCTTTCGCCATGTCCGGCACGGACATAAAGTCGTCCTGATCCGCGCTGCCCGCGCCCGTCGGCATAAAGACGTACGGCGTCATGTCCGCGATGGTCAACAACTGATAGTGCCCAAATTCCGGGTCGTCCAGCGTGTTCCAGATGACGCCCTCTCCCAACGCGCCGAGCGAGATAAGCGCAACTGCCAGCAATACAACGACAGCCGTTCTCAGCAGGCGCATATGACGTTTATTCATCCTGTATCGCTCCTTATGGGCGAAAATACGTCCGGGAAAAGATCGGACCTTTTCCCAGATATAGCGCGCCGTCTCGAGGCCGTAGGTCGTCCCGGCGACGCAGTCCTCCATGCCTTCGAACTCGAGGGAAATGTCCTTGTCATAGCCGGAATGTTTGATGATGGAGAGGATCTTCCACATGTCCATGTCGCCCTGGCCGATGATGGCGCCGCGCAGGATCGTGTTGCCGTTGGCCGTGCCGACGTATCCGAACGACGGGATCATGGCCGCCCATTCCTCCGGCGTGGTGGGGCGCTTGCGGGGCTTGACGTTGGGGATCTCGGGGAAGTTGACGTACATGCCGTCCTGAGGATACATCTTCTCCAGCGGACGGATGTAGAAGTCCTTCAGATGGATCATATCCGCATACTTGACGCACTTTTTCACGGCGACGACGGGATCCTCGTCTACGCACAGGTAATTGCCCACGTCCATCGTCAGGCCGACGTTCGGCTTGTCCGCGGCCATCAGGATGCGGATGAGCCTGTCAGCTCCGTTGACATACAGGCCGTGATTTTCAAGCGTCAGGTTGAGGCCCAAAGAGGCCGCAAAATCGGCCAGCTCCCTGACCGCGCGCACGAACACGGGGAAATCCTTTTCAAACTGCTCGGGGGTGTTGATGCGCAGCGGGTGCGCGCCGGAGCAGACGTCGGAGCGAAAATTCTTCACGCCCATGGTCTTGGCCATGTTCATGATGGTCTCGATGCGCTCGATCTCCTGGTGATACTTATCCTCGCGCGAGCCGTGGTATTTGACCGTGACGTTGCTCTCTCGGTTGGTCGCGCCCTGCATTTCGTCGTCGCCGGGGCGGATGACGCACGCGTTCAGCGAGAAAGCCGACAGCCTGAGGCCGATCTTGTCCGCGTATTCTCCGATTTTTTCGGCAAAGTCCATGTCGGCCACGCCGTCTTCCTTAAACAACGGCAGCCCGAAGGGCACGATCTCCATGTGGGCGCACTCGTGTTCCTTCGCCCAGTCCATGATGTCGAAAAGCGTCCATTCCTTGCTGTAGAGCTTGTTGGAGAGACAATAATCGCTGATGCCCAGTTTCATCGCCATAACGCAAACCTCCTGCACACATCTCATTAATGGGAATATATTTTATTATACCATAACGCCGGCCGTTTGGCTACTCCGTTTTTTAACGCGTGAGCCGCCCTTTAATGGGCGGCTCAAAAGCGCATTATTCCGTTCGTATGCCGAGGATGGCGTTTTCATGCTCCTCGCGGAACTGATTGGTATAAAGATTGTAGTAATATCCCTTCTGGCGGATCAGCTGGGCGTGCGTGCCCTGCTCCGTGATCTCGCCATGCTGAATGACGAGGATCCGGTCGGCGTGGCGGATCGTCGAAAGCCTGTGCGCGATGATGAAGCTCGTGCGCCCGTCGAGCACAGTCTTAATGGCCTCCTGAATGATCTGCTCCGTCTCAGTGTCGACAGAGGACGTCGCCTCGTCCAGGACGAAGATCGCCGGATTGGCGATCAGCGCCCGGGCGAAGGAGATGAGCTGCTTCTGCCCGATGGACAGGCGGTTGCCGCCTTCGCCCACGTCCGTGTCGTAGCCCTTTTCAAACTTCAGGATGAATTCCTCGGCGTTGACGAGGCGCGCCGCGGCCTCGACCTCAGCGTCTGTGGCGTCCAGACGGCCGTAGCGGATGTTCTCGCGGATCGTGCCGGAGAACAGGTGCGGCTGCTGCAGCACATACCCCAGGTGGCTCTGCAGCCAGAGCATGCTGCGCTTTTTATAATTGACGCCGTCGATCAGGATCTCGCCCTCGGTCGGCTCATAGAACCGGCAGACCAGATTGACGATGGTGCTCTTGCCGCTGCCCGTCTCGCCCACCAGGGCGATGGTCTCGCCCGCCTTGATCTTGAGGTTGAAGTGGCTGAGGACCTTTTCCCCACCCGTGTAATGGAAGGTCACGTCCTTAAACTCGATGTCCCCGCGAATCTGCGGCCAGTTCTCCTTCTTCGGATCGAAGGAGTCACCGTACTCGGCGATGACTTCGGGCGTATCGGCGATTTCCGGCTCCGTCTCGATCATGGAGATGACGCGCTCGGCCGCCGCCTGCGCGGACTGCATTTCCGCAAAGATGCGCGCGATGTTCGAGATGGGCTCAAAGATCTGCGTCGTGTAGGAGATGAACACCGTCAGCGTGCCGAAGGACATCGCGCCCGTAAACACGTCGTAGCCGCCCTTCCACAGGGCATAGGCCGCGGCCAGGGAGCCAAGGCTTGAGACGATGGGCATGAACAGCGCGCTCAACACAGCCGCGCGGATCGCCGCCGCCCTCATATGCCCCGTCAGCTGAACGAACTCCTGGTCGTTGGCCTGTTCGCGCACGAGGGTCTTGGTGGTCTTGGCGCCCATGATGCCCTCGTTGAACGAGCCCGTAATGCGGGAGTTGGTCTTTCTGACCTCGCGGTAGCTGTTCAGGATGCGCTTCTGAAACCACATCGCTATGACGCCGATGACCGGTATGATCACCAGCACGAGCAGCGTCATCCGCCAGTTCAGCCTGAGCATGATGATCACCGTGAGCAGTATGTACCCCGCGCTCCAGAACAGGTCGATCAGGCCCCAGCCGATGGTCTCGCCCATGCGGCTGGTGTCGCTGGTCATGCGCGAGATCATGTGCCCCACGGGCGTCTGATCGTAAAACGAGAAGGGCAGCTCCTGAAAGCGACGGAAGCCGATGTCGCGGATCCGGTTGGTCATGCCCGTCTCGATTCGCCCGGAAAGGAAGCAGAACGTGAATATGCATATGATCTGCCCCACGACACAGGCCATATACTTGAAAGAAAAGCCGCCTAGCCCTTCCGTCCGTCCGACGGAGACGTACTTGTCGATGGCCTCCCTCGTCAGTAGGGGAAATATCACGTCGAAACCCGCGCAGAGGATCATCGTGATCATGACGACGATCAGGCGGCTGTAAAACGGCTTGGCGTAGACGATCATCCGCCGCCAGATCCCCAGGTCAAATCGTTTGGTATAATCCTGCTCTTCCTGATATTGCATGGTCGTTCACCCTGCTTTCGTATGAGAAAGTCTTTGATTAATCGCGGCTGAAGGAACGTTACCGTCCGCCCGCGCCTTAAACGGCTTCGAGCTCTTCCTCCAGCGCCGTCTGAATCTGGTAGATGCGCTGATAGAGACCCGGCTGATTGACCAGCTGAGCGTGCGTCCCCTGCTGCGCGACCTTCCCGTCCTCCAGGACGACGATGAAGTCCGCCTCGGCCAGCGTGGTCAGCCTGTGAGAGATGATAAAGGTCGTCAGGCCCTTCTTCTTTTCCTTCAGGGCCGCGCGGATGGCCGCGTCCGTCTCCGTATCCACGGCGGACAGCGAATCGTCGAAGATGAGGATGTCGTTGTCCTTGAGAAGCGTCCGCGCGATGGCGACGCGCTGTTTCTGTCCGCCCGACAGCGTGACGCCGCGCTCTCCGACGGGCGTGTCGTAGCCCTTTTCAAAGGACTGGATAAAGTCGTGCGCGCTGGCCGTGCGCGTGACCTCGAAGACCTCCTCGTCGGAGATGTCCGGCTTCACGATGCGGACGTTGTCCCTCACCGTGCGCGAATAGAGGAACGGCTCCTGGAGCACGAGGCCAATGCGGCTCCGGAGGTGCTTTTTGCGGATCTTGTTGATATTGACGCCGCCGATCAGGATCTCGCCGCGCTTGACGTCGTACAGGCGCTGCAAAAGCAGCATGAGCGTCGATTTGCCGCTGCCCGTCGCGCCGAGGATCGCCACCGTCTGCCCCGCCTTGACCGTAAAGCTGACGTCCTTGAGGACGGGGTTTTTCTCCTCGTACTCAAAGCCCACGTGCCTGAACTCGATGTCGCGGTCGATCGGCGCGTCTATGGCGTCCGGATCGTCGGTCTCGCTCTTCTGCATGAGGATCGCGTCGATACGGTCAAACGCGACGAGGCTCTTGCCCATGTCGGAGAGGATACGCCCCAGCTGGCGGATCGGCCACAGCAGCATGGAGATATAGCTGACGAATACGGTCATGTCGCCCAGGGTCAGCTCGCCGCGCGCGGCCATCAGCACGCCGAACAGCAGCGTGATGCCCGTCTGCGTCATGCTCAGGAAGTCTGACCCGCTCCAGTAGACGGCCAGCAGGTCGTTCACGCGCCGCCACTTGTGGTACATGTCGTCGTTGACCTTCTTGTACTTGGCGACCTCGTAGCTCTGACGCCCGAAGGCGCGCACGACGCGCACGCCGGTCAGGTTTTCCTGCAGGACCGCGCTCATGCGGCCCTCGGCCTCGTCGGCGATGCGGAAGTACTTTACCACCCACTTGAAATACAGAAACGCGAAGGCGAACAGGAACGGGATCAGCACCATGCTCATCAGGGTCATCTTCCAGTTCATGTTCAGCATCACGATCAGGGCCACGATGATCATCAGCACGGAGCGGAACATCTCCACCACCTGTGAGGAGAGGAAGCGCCTGATCGTCTCGACGTCGGAAGTACAGCGCTGGATCAGATCGCCCGTTTCGGCCTTGACATGATAGTCATACGGCAGCGTCTGCAGATGGCTGTACAGATTGTCGCGCATGTTCTTGGCGATGGACTCCGAGGCCTCGGCCATCCATTTGCCCCTGAGGAACTGGAAACACCCGCCCAGGACGCTCAGAAGCAGCATCGCCCCGCCCATGACCCACAGATTCCGGATCAGGAACTCACGCCCGCCGAGCCATTCGGCCCAGGCGCTCAACGGCCGGGTCTGACCTATGATGCCGTCGATCGTCTCCGCCAGGACGAGCGGCGTGAGAAAGCCGATCCCCACGTTGACGACGACCGCGAAAATGGACCCCACATATCGGCTCACATTGCCGTGCAGGAAAGATTTTATCATTTTTAAACGCCGTGAATTGTTCATATATATAACCTCTTTATGATGGACTGGCGCCCCGGATAAACATAAAAAGCCACCGGATGCACTCACCCGATGGCTCAAACCTCATGCTATGACAGACATACCATCAGACATAACAGATGAAGCGGAGCTTTCGGGCAAATTCTATATCGTTTTTTCCGATATCAAAGCTGTTGAACATGTCGAAACCTCCCCTCACAAATGATGTAGGTAGTATAATGGATATTCCGGGAATTGACAAGACAGTCCGCTCTTTTTTAACGAATGACTAACGAACGATTATGACGCCGCCCACGACTTATTTGAACGTGTCCCCATCGTGAAGGTCAGTGTTCCACCCGACGTTATCGACGGTCATCGCTGTCGTACGCTTCCCAAGCGTAACAGCGCGGCTGCCTACCGGATTTTGCGTATATCCAGGAATGAAATACCGTGCGTCGGCAGTTCAAACCGCCGCTCAAGGCGGCCGTCACGCACCTCGGCCATCCCCGGCGCTTCATAAAACTCCAGACCCGACCGAGCGATCATCGCTTCCCGCTGGCCGTCGTTGGGCCAGTCCGGTTTCCCCTGACGGACCCATTCGGCGCAGGCGTTGGAATGCGACGCGTCGATGCGATAGTGAGTAATCTGCACATTTCCCCTCATCGGCAGGTTCTCAAGGCACAGGTCGATGTCAAAGGACTCTTTCCTGTCCCAGTCGTCATGATGGCAGTAAATGAGCACCTGTATGGAATCCTCACCGCCGCAGGTCGCCCAGCCGTCGATTTCAGGGCCCTCCTCCGTGCCGTTCAGATCCTTATACGCCATCGGGTCGAGGTCGCGGCCGCTCACCAGGGCCACGCGCTGACGTCCCATCTTCGAGAGCAGTTTAAAGAGGTTGAACACGGCTTTGTCGATGCCCTGGGTAGAAAACGACCTCGTGCCCTCGAAACAGCGCTCGCCCTCGAACATGAAGGCCCAGGCCAGGGGCCGCATATCCATGCGCTGCGCTTCGGCCAGGTCGTACAGGTTTTTGTAAGCCGACATCACATACGAAGCGTAGTATTCCGTATTTCGGAAGTTCAGGTTGAAGTTGTCGTAGCGCCCGCCGGCCGCCCAGCCATCCGGATCCGCCTCGGACAGCACGCACTCCAGATCCCCGTATCCGAATTCGCGGATGATGTCGCTCTGCACCTTCACATTGAGCAGGAGCTGTTTGACCGAGGGAATCTGCTTTTCCGCCAGCGCATCAAAGCGATAGCCGCCGCCCTTTGTATGGAAGGAAGTAAAATCGATTCGCGTGCCAATCCGCCCCGTAAAGTAGTTCACGCCGTTTTTGATGTGGTCCAAAAACGCACGCAGAAAGCGGCTCGCGCCGCCGTCCGGATCGGAAGAGCCGGTGGTGGCGGGCCCGCCGAACCGGGCCGTGGGAAGCGCGGCGTGGACGGCGGCTTCGGTGTAGTCGTAGAGCTTGCAGTACTCCTCCACCGTGCCGTGCCAATAGAAGATGTCCGGCTCGTTCCACATCTCAAAGTACCAGGTTTCGACCTCGCTGACGCCGTACCGGTCCCGCAGATGGGAAACCAGGTTGAAGATCAGATCATACCACCTGCCGTAGTCCTTCGGCGGCTGACACCAGCCGCGTATCTGGTATTCGGTGACCGAGCCGTAGGAGAACATATATGCCCTGCCGTTTTCCGCTTCACGGGGGTCGGCCAGGTCCCTGGGCATGAAACCAAGCTCGAGGAACGGCTTGCAGTTGTGTCCGAGCCATGTGTCGATCATCAGGTCGAAGGTCTCATAATCGTAGACGGGATTGCCGTCCTTGTCCTCGATATAGACGTTCGTCGAGCCCCACTTGTAAAACCCGTGCCTGATCCCGGTACACAGCATATGATGGGCGCGCATGTAATACGGCTTTTCAAGCCGGCCAAATTTGTCGATCAGGGCGACGCCGCCCAGGGAATGGGTATAGTTGCACTCGTCATAGCCGATGTAATTCCACGTGTGGTCCAGACTTCCGATCCAACGGGACGCATCGACCTCAACTTTTACCTTTTGCGCCATACAGCCGTTCACCTCCGCGTTTATATATGGATATCATATCACAAATATCATGATCACGCAGTCCTTTTTCCCACACGTTATGAAAAAAACAGGCCGGTGATGAACCGGCCTGCGAGCACTTAAACTCTTATTCCCTTTATTCGTCCTGACCAGGGTTTGCTACGCCCCTGTGGCGGCCTCGAGGCGCTCCCTGTAATAGAGCTCAGGCTCCGCCTTGCCGCGGACGGCATCCTCAGTGATGACGCACTTCTCCACGTTGTCGATGGAGGGCAGATTGAACATCGTGTCAGTCATGACGCCCTCGATGATGGCGCGAAGGCCGCGCGCACCGCTCTTGCGCTTGAGCGCCTCGCGGGCGATGGCGGTGAGCGCCTCGTCCGTGAACTCGAGGTCAACGCCGTCCATGGCGAGCATGTGCGCGTACTGCTTGACGAGGGCGTTCTTGGGCTTGACCAGGATGGCCTTCAGGGCCTCCTCGTCGAGCTGGCTGAGCGATACCACGACGGGCAGCCGCCCGATGAACTCGGGGATCAGCCCGAAGCGCAGCAGATCCTCGCTCTGGACCTGACTCATGATCTCCTCCGTAGCGCCCTGGGAACCGCCCTTGACGTCTGCGCCGAAGCCCATGGTCTTCTTCCCCAGGCGGTTTGAGATGATCCGGTCGATGCCGTCAAACGCGCCGCCGCAGATGAACAGGATGTTCGTCGTGTCGATCTGGATGAATTCCTGCTGCGGATGCTTGCGCCCGCCCTGCGGGTGAAGAGCATCGGCGCCCAGTTGTCGCTCACGCCGAAGTTGTTGTTGTTGGGCGTGTAGCCTGAGACCTCACACGACGGGTTGTTGTATATTTTCTTGCGTTCGTGCGCATTGATGTTCTGGCGGAAGATGCC